>NZ_RZRV01000069.1:0-18168 GCF_004023085.1 Mesorhizobium sp. M7A.F.Ca.US.010.02.1.1
GTCATAGTGGCTGAGCTTGCGAGCGAGGCCGGCAACCCCGTGCGCTTGATAGCTCGCAACCCATTTGCGCACCGTTGCAGCATCTACGCCGTCGGCTGCACCGGCGCTCGCATAGCTCTCTTCACCATTCAAATAACGATCAACAACAGTGCGCTTCAAACTCTCGCTGTGTTTGGACATGAAAACCCCCGAAGGTGGATGTCCAACTTTCGGGGGTCAGTTCATTGTGCCGGGTTTTCTGTTTGGAACGCTGGCGGGGCAGCGCCCCTTCGAGGTTGGCTGAAGGCCCCTCGCGTCTTCGTCATCCTAGGGCGGAGCAAGGAGCGTAGCGACGCAACGCAGACCCTAGAATCCATGCCGTGACATTCGCCTTAGAATGCAACGGATCAGAATGGCGCTTGTCCCCGCGCCTGTGCTCGCTACGCTAAAACCATGACCGGTTATGTCTACATGACTGCGAGCCAGAAAGGTGGCACCCTCTATATCGGTGTCACCAACGACCCCGGTCGCCGCATGCCGGAGCACAAGTCGGGCCAAGGCTCTAATTTCACCAGCCGCTACGGTGTTCAGCGGCTGGTCTGGTAGGAGGAGTTTTTCGACATCACCGACGCGATCCAACGTGAGAAGTCCCTGAAGCGCTGGCCGCGCCAATGGAAGATCGAATTGATCGAAAAGGCCAATCCAGAGTGGTTCGAGCTGTTTCGCGGGACGGGGTGGTAACGCTCGGTTTCTTGCACCGCCGGAACATATCATCACCGTCACGGCATGGATCCTAGGGTCTGCGCCGCGTCGCTTCGCTCCTTGCTTCGCCCTAGGATGACGAAGTTATGGGGGTCCGCTGCCAATCTTGAGGGTCGGCCCTTCCAGCCTTGCCGCCATCGCTTCTCTAACTGCCAGCAGCAACCTTCAGCCACAACGCCTTCTCACCCAACGTCCCGACCATGCCGGCGTGCGCGGCGCGTTCGGCTTCGGTGAGGCGGGGCCGCAGGGGTGCCGGGCGCTGGCTGATGATGATCTCGATCTGGCGGACATTTTCGCCTTGCGCCGGCGCGGTGGCGCTGTCGAGGATAAGGGCCGCCTGCTTGCCGCCGATCAGCTCGATATAGACCTCGGCCAGCAATTCGGAATCGAGCAGGGCGCCGTGCTTGGTGCGCCTGGTGTTGTCGATGCCGTAACGCCGGCAGAGCGCATCGAGCGAATTGGGGCCCATCGGGTGCTTGCGGCGCGCCAGCGCCAGCGTGTCGACGACGAGGCCGTTGTCGATGACGGGGTGGCCCAGCCGGCCGAACTCGACGTTGAGAAAGCCGATGTCGAAGGTTGCGTTGTGGGCGACCAGCTTGGCGCCGTCGGTGAAGTCCAGCCATTCCTGCACAATCTCGGCAAAGGTCGGCTTGCCCGCGAGGTCCGCCGCGCTGATGCCGTGCACCGCCTGTGCCTCGGCATGGATCGCGCGCCCTTGCGGGTTGATGTAGTGGTGGAAGGTCTTTCCGGTCGGGAAGCGGTTGACCAGCTCGACGCCGCCCAGCTCGATCACGCGGTCGTCGCGCGAATCGAGGCCGGTGGTTTCCGTGTCGAAGATGATCTCACGCATCGAATCAGTCGCTCCAAAGGAGCAGAATCATGAGACCGGAACAAAATGGCAATGGGAAACGAAGCTGATCAGGGCAATCACTACAGGTTTGCGCTGCCCCTCATCGCCCTGCCGGGCACTTCTCCCCGTATAGTGACGGGGAGAAGGACGCCTTCGCAAAGGATTTCGCCAATCTCCTGCGTTTGCAAGAGAGTAGCCGAGGTCGCGGCCAGCTCCTTCTCCCCGTCACTATACGGGGAGAAGATGCCGGCAGGCAGATGAGGGGCGGCGCTGACGTTGACAGACGGCAGCCAGTGTCAATGGCCCGGCTTGCCGACCCCGATCAGTTCCGCAATGATCGCATTCACCTGATCCCGCGCGGCGTCCAGCCCCTGGCCGGTGTCGACCACGAAATCGGCCTGACGACGCTTTTCCGCATCCGGCACCTGCTTGGCCAGGATCGACGCCAGTTTTTCCTCGGTCATGCCTGGCCGCGCCAGCACACGCTCGCGCTGGGTCTCGGCCGATGCGGTGACGACGACGACCTTGTCGACGCGGTTGCGGCCGCCGGTTTCGAACAGCAGGGGAATATCGAGGACGGCGATCGGCGCGCCTGATCCACGATGCCTGGCCAGAAAGGCATCGGCGTCGGCGCGCACCAGCGGGTGAATGATCGCCTCGAGCCGCTTCAGCCCGGCGGCGTCGCCGAGCACGCGCGCGCCAAGTTTTGTCCGGTCGACCACCCCGGCAGATGTGGTGCCCGGAAAGGCGGCTTCGACCAGGGGCGCCGCCTTGCCGGCATAGAGGCGATGCACCGTCTCGTCGGAATCATGGACCGGCACGCCGGCGTCAGCGAACATCCTGGCCGTGGTCGACTTGCCCATGCCGATCGATCCGGTGAGGCCGAGCACGATCATGGTTTCGGCACCAGATCGGCAACGATGAGCGCGCGGAGTTCAGCTGTAACTCGCGGCCTGACGCCGAACCAGCGCTCGAAGCCGGGCGCGGCCTGATGCAGCAGCATGCCGAGGCCGTCGACCGTCTTCAGCTTTCGCGCGCGCGCTGCCGCGAGCAGCGGCGTCTCCAGCGGCACATAGACGATGTCGGTGACGATGGCATGGTCGGGCAGCCGGGCGGGATCGGCCGGCAGGCCTTCATTGCCATGCATGCCGAGCGCGGTGGTGTTGACCAGCAGGCCGGCATCGCCGAGCAGTTCATCCGTAGCCGCCATGCCATGCGCCGAGACACCGGCGCCGAAACGATCGCGCAGTTCTATAGCCCGGGAGAGCGTTCGGTTGACGATGCGGATGTCGGTCACGCCGCGCTCCTTCAGCGCATGGATGACGGCGCGCGACGCGCCGCCGGCGCCGAGCACCACCGCCGGACCCTTGCTTGCCCAGCCCGGTGCATGATCGTCGAGGTTGGCGGCAAAGCCGTGACCGTCGGTGTTGCCGCCCCACAGGACGCCATCCTCGAACCACAGCGTGTTGACGGCGCCGATTTCTTGCGCCGCCTGGTCGCGGCGTTCGGCCAATGCGAAAGCGGCTTCCTTGTGCGGGATGGTGATGTTGCCGCCGCGGTAGTCGTTTGCCTGCAACGTGTTCACGAACGCGCCAAAATCCTGCGGCGCGACATCGATGGCCTGGTAGCTCCCGTCGATGCCATGTTTGGCCAGCCAGTGGCCATGGATCTTCGGCGAGCGCGAATGCTTGACCGGATGGCCGGTGACGAAGGCCTTCTTTGACACCTCAGCCATCGATCGCTCCCAGGTCACGCAGTTCGGCGAGCAGCGGCAACAGCGGCAAGCCGACAATCGTGAAATGGTCGCCTTCGATTTTCTCGAACAATTGAATGCCTTCGCCTTCTACCTGGTAGGCGCCGACGCTGGACAGCGCCTTGGCGCCGACGCGGGCGAGATGGCGGCCGATGAAGGCCGGGTCGAGCTTGCGCATGGTCATCGAGGCGATGCCGACATGCCGCCACAAAACCCTGCCGTCGCGGACCAGAACAGCGGCGCTGTTGAGCTGATGGGTCTTGCCCGACAGAGCCAAGAGATGACGGCGTGCGCCTTCCCTATCGGCCGGCTTGTGGAACACCTCGTCGCCAAGGGACAGCGTCTGATCGCAGCCCAGCACCAGAACGCCCGGCCTGCGCTCGCTGACGTCGGTGGCCTTGGCCTCGGCCAGCACCAGGGCGACGTCCTCGGGCGAGACGCCGCTATCCTGCAAAGGCCCCTCGAGCGCCCGCTCGTCGACTTCAGCCGGCACCGCCTCGACATCGACGCCGGCATTGACGAGCATCGCCTTGCGGAACGGGCTGCCCGAAGCGAGGATGAGTTTCTCGGTCATGGTTTTAAGCGCCTGATCAATTGTCTAACCGTTGTTGAGATTCTGGCTCCAACAGAAAACCGCTGGCACCTTCGACCACCGTCACGGCATGGATCCTAGGGTCTCCGCGACGTCGCTTCGCTCCTGCTCCGCCCTAGGATGACGAAGGCGTGATGGCTTTTTTGGCCAATCGCGGATGTCGGGTTTGGCATCTGCGCTGTCGAACAGCAGCTGGCGGCTATCGCAAACCTTCGAAATTGGCCGAGACAATCCTCCCTTCGTCATCCTAGGGCGAAGCAAGGAGCGAAGCGACGCGGCGCAGACCCTAGGATCCATGCCGTGACCTTCGAACTTCGCGGCGTCGAAATAGCCGGGCAAAACCTCACCCGGCTGCTAGCCTCATTTATCTCGACTTCCCGCGCAGGGCAACGATCGCCGCCGCCGTTTCCTCGATCGAGCGGCGGCTGACGTCGATCATCGGCCAGCCATGGCGCGTGCAGATCTTGCGGGCATAGGCGAGCTCTTCGCTGATCGCCGCGCGGTCGACATAATCCGATGCCTCATACGAGCTGCTGTTGCCGAGGATGCGGTTTTGCCGGACATGCGAGATGCGCTCGGCGGTGGCGATCAGCCCGACGATCAGCGGCTTGCTGGCGGCAACCAGGCTTTCCGGCACCGGGACGCCAAGCACGATCGGGATGTTGGCGGTCTTGATGCCGCGGTTGGCGAGATAGATGCTGGTCGGCGTCTTCGACGTGCGAGAAATGCCGATCAGCACCACATCGGCATCGTCCATATTGAGCGGCAACTGGCCGTCATCATGGTCCATGGTGAAATTGAGCGCGTCGATGCGGCGGAAATATTCGGCGTCGAGGACATGCTGGGCGCCGACGCGGCGACCGGCCGGGGTGCCTAGATAGGACTGGAACACGGTCAGCACCGGCTCCAGCACCGACACGCAGGGCAGACCCATGGCCGCGCAGCGCTCGTCGATGCCGCGCGCCAGCTTCTGGTCGACGACCGTATAGAGGATGATGCCCGGTTCCTCCTCGATGTCCTCGAACACCTTCGCCACCTGCTTTTCGGTGCGGATCAGCGGATAGATATGCTCTATGGCGCGCGCGTCCTTGTACTGCGCCGAAGCTGCCCGGCCGGCGGCAAGCAGCGTTTCGCCGGTCGCGTCGGAAATCAGGTGCAGGTGGAAGAAGCTCTGGGGTTTGTTCACAGGGGTCACCTGGGGCTGTGGGCTTCTGTGGATAAAGCGGGATGAAAAGACTGGCCTGTCGGAGGCGACTGTATCAGATGGCAGTTTGTCCACAATTCGATGCGCTGTCAGCTTCGTCGGGCGACTGGGGACAAGCTTGGGGACGGCTTTTTTCGACTACGGTCCGTCCACAGGACCCGCCTTTCACCGCTGTGCCTAACACTTTGACTCGATTGATCGATTCGGAGCTATCCCCAGAACCCTACATCTGGGAAAAAGAAGCACGCGACAATATGTTGGCTGGTGTTTTCCGGGGCAAAGCGGGACAGGTGACAACCACCAGAACCAACAGACTCTTAGAATCAGAAGAATCTTAGATATAAGAATCTTTGATTATAGAAGAGGCTGGGAGAAGCGAGCGCCCGATGCCCCAGAACCGGATCATGCTAGATGTCCTGAAGGGCAAGGCTCATTTTCCGCCTCCGCTCTGGATGATGCGTCAGGCCGGGCGCTATCTGCCGGAGTATCGGGAGACACGCAGGCGAGCAGGCTCGTTCCTCGACCTCTGCTACGATCCCGACCTTGCGGTCGAAGTGACCTTGCAGCCGATCGAGCGCTTCGGCTTCGATGCCTCGATCCTGTTTTCCGATATCCTTGTCGTTCCGCATGCGCTTGGCCGTGACGTCCGCTTCGAAGAGGGCAGAGGGCCGCTGCTGACGCCGATCACCGCGCCGGAGATTTTGGCTCTGGAAGGCGGGGTGTTTCACGTGAATCTCGAACCGGTCTACGAGACGGTTCGCCGGTTGCGGGCCAAACTCCCCGAAGAGACAACCCTGATCGGCTTCTGCGGCGCGCCGTGGACGGTGGCGACCTACATGATCGCCGGCCATGGCACACCCGACCAGGCGCCGGCGCGGCTTTTTGCCTATCGCGAGCCGGTGGCGTTTCAACGACTGCTGAAGGTGCTTGCCGAACATTCGGCCGCCTATCTCATCCGCCAGATCGAGGCGGGTGCGGATGTGGTGCAGATTTTCGATTCCTGGTCCGGCGTGCTGGACGATGAAACTTTCGACCTGTTCTGCGTTCAGCCAATGGCCGAGATCGTTGGCCGGGTGCGGGCGGTTCATCCCGATGTTCCGATCATCGGTTTTCCCAAGGGCGCCGGTTCGCGCTACCGGACCTATCGGCAAAAGACCGGCGTAACGGCGCTGGGGATCGACTGGACGGTGCCCTTGGTCGCGGCGAAGGAATTGCAGCGCTCAGGTGCGGTTCAGGGCAATCTCGATCCCTTGCGGCTCGTGGCTGGCGGCAAGGCGCTGTCGGATGGCGTCGAGGCGATCCTGGGAGCGCTGGGAGACGGGCCGCTGATCTTCAACCTCGGCCACGGCATCACGCCGGAGACGCCGATCGCCCATGTCGAGGCGATGGTGAAACAGGTGCGGAGCGCGACACGCTGATGGCTCAGATGAACAACACGAACAGCACCGGCCAGGCGATGATGCGCATGATATCAGGTATCGCCGTACTGGTCGTTTTCACCGCGCTTTTGTATTTCGCGGCACCCGACAGTTTCTATCCCTGGGCCAAGGCGATCCATATCCTCGCCGTCATCTCATGGATGGCGGGCATGCTCTATCTGCCGCGGCTGCTGGTCTATCACGCCGATGCCGAGAAGGGCTCCGTGCAGTCGGAAACCTTCAAGGTGATGGAGCGGCGCCTGTTGCGGGGCATCATCAACCCGGCGATGATCGTCACCTGGGTGTTCGGCCTGTGGCTCGCCTGGAAGGGTTTTGGTTTCCACGGCGGCTGGCTGCACGCCAAGATCGGGGCGGTGCTTTTGCTGTCGGCCATGCATGGCTATCTCTCGGGCGCGGTGCGCAAATTCGCCGAGGACCGCAATGAAAAACCGGCCAGGCACTGGCGAATGGTCAACGAGATCCCCACATTGCTGATGATCGCAATCGTCATCCTGGTGGTGGTCAAGCCGTTCTGATGCATGTCGATCAAAACGGCCAGGAGCCAGCGACAGGCATTGATGCGTTTTAAGCCTTCATAGGCCACGCAAAACGCAGCTTGCTCTTTCACCCGACCGACGATAAAAGACGGGTCTTCCTTCCCGTCATGCGCCGCCCCTCGTTGTTTTCGGCCGCGCCCGGCATTTGTCGCATCCCGCCGATATTTTCCCAAAGCTTACCCAGACTCCATCTATTCAAGGTCCGTCTATGCAAGAAATGAAACTCGCCGAGTTCAAGAACAAGAAACCGCCAGAGCTGATCGCTTATGCCGAATCGCTCGAGGTCGAAAACGCCAGCGTCATGCGCAAGCAGGAGCTGATGTTTGCGATCCTGAAGAAGCTGGCCGCCCAGGAGATCGAGATCATCGGTGATGGCGTGGTCGAGGTGCTGCAGGACGGTTTCGGCTTCCTGCGCTCCGCCAACGCCAATTATCTGCCAGGTCCCGACGACATCTATATTTCGCCGTCGCAGATCCGGCGCTTTTCGCTGAAGACCGGCGATACGGTCGAAGGGCCGATCCGCAGCCCGAAAGAGGGCGAGCGCTATTTCGCGCTGCTCAAGGTCAACACCATCAATTTCGACGATCCCGAGAAGATCCGTCACAAGATCCACTTCGACAATCTGACGCCGCTCTATCCGACCAAGCGGCTGAAGATGGAAATCGAGAATGTGACCACCAAGGACATCTCGGCCCGCGTGATCGACCTCGTCGCGCCGATCGGCAAGGGACAGCGCGCTTTGATCAACGCGCAGCCGCGTACCGGCAAGACGGTTCTGATGCAGAACATCGCCCACTCGATCACCGCCAACCATCCGGAATGCTATCTGATCGTGCTTCTGATCGACGAGCGGCCGGAAGAAGTGACCGACATGCAGCGCTCGGTGAAGGGCGAGGTGATCTCCTCGACCTTCGACGAGCCGGCGGTGCGCCACGTGCAGGTCGCCGAAATGGTCATCGAAAAGGCCAAGCGCCTGGTCGAACATGGCCGCGATGTCGTCATCCTGCTCGATTCGATCACCCGCCTCGGCCGCGCCTACAACACCGTCGTGCCGTCATCCGGCAAGGTGCTGACCGGTGGTGTCGACGCCAACGCCCTGCAGCGGCCGAAGCGCTTCTTCGGCGCCGCCCGGAACATCGAGGAAGGCGGCTCGCTGACCATCATCGCCACCGCGCTGATCGATACCGGCAGCCGCATGGACGAAGTCATCTTCGAAGAGTTCAAGGGCACCGGCAACTGCGAAATCCAGCTCGACCGCAAGGTGGCTGACAAGCGCATCTATCCGGCCATGGACATCTTGAAGTCCGGCACCCGCAAGGAAGACCTGCTGGTTTCCAAGCAGGATCTGCAGAAGATCTTCGTGCTGCGTCGCATCCTGGCGCCGATGGGCACCACCGACGCGATCGAGTTCCTGATCGACAAGCTGAAGCAGACCAAGACCAATGCCGATTTCTTCGATTCGATGAATACGTAAAGGTCGGGCCGAAATCTTCCGGCCTCTGCATTGAAACCCCATTCCGGGAGACCGGGATGGGGTTTTTCATTGTCCAGCGGCAGGTCGCTTTCCCGATATCGGGCGGCTGTATGTGGCGGCAGACGATTTCGCGTTCATGCAAAGCTCGTGTCTGCAAACTGGAAGCAGCGACGTGAAGAAGACAATCCCGACCCTGATCGGCTTTTCGGCCATCCTGACCTGGTCTTTCCTGGCGCTGCTGTCGACCGCCGCGGGCTCGATCCCGCCGTTTCAGCTGGCAGCCATGACCTTCCTGCTCGGAGGGCTGGTCGGCGCCGGCAGCTGGATCTTCCGCCCAGGCGCGATCCGATCGCTGCGGCAGCCATGGCCGGTCTGGGCGATCGGCACGGCGGGACTATGCATCTACCACTGCGCCTATTTCTTTGCGATCCAGTCGGCGCCGCCGGTCGAGGTCAGCCTGATCGCCTATCTCTGGCCATTGCTGATCGTCGTCTTTGCAGCCTTCCTGCCCGGTGAAAGGCTCCGGGTTCATCACATCGTCGGCGTCGTTCTAGGGCTTGCCGGCGCCATCGTGGTGATCACCAAGGGCGGCAATGTCGGCCTAGCCAATGGGGTGATGAAGGGCCATGTCATCGCGCTCTTCTGCGCCTTCATCTGGGCTGGCTATTCCGTCCTGTCACGCCGCTTCGGCCAGGTGCCGACGGATGTCGTGGCCGGTTATTGCTTCATCACGGCGGCGGTCGCTTTCTCGCTGCACCTGATGCTTGAGACCACGGTCTGGCCGCAGACGCCGACGCAGTGGACGGCTATCGTCATTCTGGGCACGATTCCTCTGGGAGCCGGCTTCTACGCCTGGGATTTTGGCTGCAAGCACGGTGACATCATGATCCTTGGCGCCCTGTCCTACGCCGCGCCGCTGTTGTCGGTCATCGTGCTGTTGCTGGCAGGCTTTGGTGTGTTTCACTGGTCGGTGGCGCTCGCCTGCGTGCTGATCACCATCGGTGCGGTGATCGCCGCCAAGGATTTGCTGTTCAAGCGCCGGCCGGCTGGTTCTTCGACCGAGGCGTTCTCCGAGCCGGCGCAAGGCGCCTGACCTATTGGTGGTTGAGAAGGCGTTCCAGCTCTTCGGGATCCGTGACGGCGGGAAGACAAACCTGGCCGGTGCAGAGCCAGGCGCCCGCTTTATCGGTCGGCGGCAGCATCCCGCCGGGTAGCAAGGGTCGATTCGTATCCGTACCGATCGGCACGATGATGTCCACCCGCCTTGGATCCGGGTTTTGATTCGCAACCGGAACGAGCTTTGGATAGCCCAGCGTATCGACGATGACCAGTTTGAGCGGCTCGATCGCCAGCGCGCAGGCGTTGACGATGCCGGCCTGGCCATAGGCTTGGTTTGCGGCACGGCCGGCGGCATGTTCGGCGACCTCCCAGGCTTTCTCGTGCAGCTCGAGATCGCCGGTGACGGAGGCGAGCCGGACCAGTGCTTCGATGATTTGGCCGGTGGCGGACGGAATGGCCTCGTCGACATCGCCGCGGATGCGGATCGGCACGTCGGTGCTGTCCGAGGCAGTCAGGTAATAACCTGCCTTTTCGGTATCGGCGTGCCAATGGTCGAGCTGCTCGACAAACTGGCCGGCCTGGTCGACATAGCTCCAATCCCCAGTGGCCTCGAACAGCGAGATGGCTGCGTTGGTCATGGCGGCATAGTCGCTGGACAAAGCAGGAAACAGTTTTCTGGCGCCGAGCATCGAATGCGGCAAGCGGCCGTCGCGGCTGGCAGCGCGGATATGGGCAAAGGCTTTTGCCGCCGCATCGATCCAGTCAGGCCGCGCCAGCGACCGGCCGGCTTCTGCAATCGCCGCGATCATCTGGCCGTTCCAGTCGGTGAGGGTCTTTGCGTCAAGGCCGGGCCTGACCCGCTCTTCCCGGACTGCAAGGAGTTTCCCCTTGAGCGGGCTGATCTCTTCGCGATCGATCACATATTGCGATTGCTGGGACAGGGTTTGGTGAACAACCGGCTTGCCTTCCCAGCCATGCGGGCTGGAGAGCGTGAAGTGATTGACAAACAAGGCGGAATCGTCACCGAGTGCGGCCTCGACCTCGTCTTTGCTCCAAGTGTAGAACAGCCCTTCCTCGCCGTCGCTGTCGGCGTCGAGACTGGCGGCAAATGCGCCGCCGTCGACGCGCATTTCGCGCAGCAGCCAGTCGATCGTCTCTTCGATTCGGACCCGGAACAACTCGTTGCCGCTTGCGGCATAGGCCCAGTTGCAGAAGCGGATCAGCTGGGCATTGTCGTAAAGCATCTTTTCGAAATGCGGCACCAGCCATTCGGCGTCGGTCGAGTAACGGCTGAGCCCGCCGCCGATATGGTCGTAGATGCCGCCGCTCACCATCTGCTCAAGACTGAGTAGGACGTCGTCGCGGTGGCTGGCGTTGCCGTCGCGCAGCCAGGACAGCCACAGCGTTTGCATGAACGGCGCATTGGGGAATTTCGGCGCGCCGCGCAGGCCGCCGAGATCGCGGTCGATCATGCCGTCTATACCCTTGGCAAGCTCAGCCAGCGTGCCGCGATCGAGCCCTGTTTTCGCATGCGAGCCGGCAAGCCGCGCCTCGACATGTAAGGTCAGGCCGTCGGCACTCTGGTTGAGGCTCGCCCGCTTCTCGCGCCAGGCCTTGTCCACCGCCTCCATCACCTGGATGAAACCGGGGCGGCCATAGCGTGGCTCGCGCGGAAAATAGGTGCCGCCCCAGAACGGCTTGCCGTCCGGCGTCAGGAACATGGTCAGCGGCCAGCCGCCTTGCTCGCCCATGGCGGAGAGTGCAGCCATATAGATCTGGTCGATGTCGGGACGCTCCTCGCGGTCGACCTTGATATTGACGAACAGACGGTTCATGACGGCGGCGACACCATCGTTCTCGAAGCTTTCATGCGCCATGACGTGGCACCAGTGGCAGGCGGCATAGCCGACCGAGAGCAGGATCGGCCTGTCCAGCGCCTTCGCCTCCTCGAGCGAAGCCGGCGACCAGGCGCGCCAGTGCACGGGATTGCCGCTGTGCTGCTGCAGATAGGGGCTTGCTTCTTCAGCGAGCAGGTTTTGCGCGGGCAACGTCACGATGGGCAAACTCGGATGGGTCGGATAGGCGTAAAGCTAGGGCGGTTCGGTAGAGCGGGCAAATGATTTCAGGCGGTTCCATCGTAGCGCTGTCGAGCGGCCGGCTTCCGGCCGGGGTTGGCGTCATCCGCATTTCCGGCCCGCAGACTCGATTCGTAGTCGAAACGATTGCCGGCAGCATGGTTAAGGACCGCTCGGCAGTTCTGCGCCGATTCAGGGCACCCGACGGGACCTTGCTCGACACCGGCCTGGTCGTTTTCTTTCGCGGTCCGGCCAGTTTCACCGGCGAGGACGTTGCGGAATTCCATGTTCACGGCGGTCGTGCCGTTGTGGCAAAAATGCTGGAGACGATCGCAGGCCTTGACGGCGTCAGGCACGCGGAACCCGGCGAATTCACGCGCCGGGCCTTTCTCAACGGCAAGGTCGACCTTGTCGAGACCGAGGCACTGGCGGATCTCGTCAACGCCGAGACCGAGGCGCAGCGGCGTTTTGCCGTTCAAAATGCCGAAGGCGTTCAGAGCGAACTCTATCTCGGCTGGCGCCGCAGACTGATCCATGCCCGCGCCATGATCGAGGCGGAAATCGATTTCGCCGATGAGGACGATGTCCCCGGTTCCGTTTCGGATACGGTCTGGTCCGATGTCAGGACGATGATCGGCGAGATCGATCGCCACATCGCCGGGTTTCGCGCCGCCGAGATCATTCGCGACGGCTTCGAGGTCGTGATCCTTGGCGCGCCCAACGCCGGTAAGTCGAGTCTGTTCAATGCCCTGGCCCGGCGGGATGCCGCTATAGTAACGGATGAACCCGGCACGACGCGGGATCTGCTTGAAGTGACACTTGATCTCCAGGGGCTGCGGGTCCGGCTTACCGATACGGCCGGGCTGCGCGATGCGCCGGGGAAGGTCGAGGCGATCGGCATCGAGAAGGCGAGGGCCAAGGCGCATGGCGCCGATCTCTTGCTGTTGCTGCAGGATGTTACGAATCCTGGGGATATTCGTTCATTGCCGACCGCGGCGCCGACCTTGCGCGTTGGCACCAAGCGCGATCTGCTGGAAGACCGCGCGGCGAGCGGGGCGATGGAAGACTACAACCTTGTCATTTCGGTAAAAAACGGGACGGGCGTGGAGAGACTGCTGGCGGAAATCGGCCGGCGAGCTGCCGAAGCAGCCGGGAGCGTCGGTGATGTTTTGCCATCGCGCCTGCGCCACGTCGAATTGCTTGGCGCAGCGAATAGGCACCTGCTTCGTGCAACCGACGGCCAGACTGTCGGGCAGGAATTGCGCGCCGAAGAGTTGCGGCTTGCCGCGGATCGCCTGGGCCGTATTGTCGGCGCCATCGACGTCGAGGAGATGCTGGATGTGATTTTCTCACAGTTCTGTATTGGGAAATGACTCACGTGAAACAGTGCGGTGTATCGCTTCGTCATCCACGGGCGAAGCAAGGAGCGCAGCGACGCAGCGCAGACCCAAGGATCCATGCCGCGACATCAAAGCAGCGGCCACGATGCAGAATTCTGCTCCGCTGTACTCTTTGGCCAAGGTCACGGCATGGATCCTCGGGTCTCCGCGACGCCGATTCGCGGACGCTCCGCCCGTGGATGACGAAGGCGGGGAGGCTTCGTCTGGGCCACCGCGCTGCGCTGCCTGTGTGACTCACGTGAAACGCGTCAGGCGGCCTTGGTGACTCACGTGAAACATGGAGCTGACAGCCCGCAAGGTTGTTTCACGTGAAACGACCCGCGGAGTTTTCTTGACAGCAAAGCCTCACGGGGACATGTGTCCCTGATTCATTTGAGTCTAGGACGTTTGGAAATGACCAATCACTATGATGTGGTTGTGGTGGGCGGTGGCCACGCCGGGTGCGAGGCGGCCAGCGCTGCAGCGCGCGCCGGTGCGAAGACCGCTTTGGTGACGCTGCGTTTCGACACGATCGGGGTCATGTCGTGCAATCCGGCGATCGGCGGGCTCGGCAAGGGTCACCTGGTCCGCGAGATCGATGCTATGGACGGCTTGATGGGGCGGGTGGCGGATGCTGCCGGTATCCAGTTCCGCCTGCTCAACCGCCGCAAGGGCCCAGCAGTACGCGGGCCGCGCACGCAGGCCGACCGAAAGCTCTATCGCCTCGCCATGCAGGAAGCGATTCGGCAGCAGAAAGATCTCGACGTGGTCGAAGGCGAGGTTCTGGACTTCGAAATCGACGATGGGCAGATCGTGGCCGTTCTCCTGGCCGATGGAAGGCGGCTTGCCTGTGGCGCTGTCGTTTTGACGACCGGAACTTTCCTGCGCGGACTTATCCATATCGGCGAGAAGAAGATTGTTGCCGGCCGCATGAACGAGCAGGCCAGCCTTGGGCTCTCGGCGACGATGGATCGCGCGGGCTTCAAGCTCGGCCGTCTGAAGACCGGCACGCCGCCACGGCTCGACGGCCGGACCATCGACTGGGCGTCGCTGGAAAGCCAAGCGGCGGATGAGAATCCTGTGCCGTTCTCGCTGATGACGGACCGAGTCACCACGCCGCAGATCGAGTGCGGCATCACCCGCACGACGACGGCCACGCATGAGCTGATCCGCGCCAATCTTGACCGGTCGGCCATGTATTCCGGCTCGATCGAGGGCGTTGGGCCGCGCTACTGCCCGTCGATCGAGGACAAGATCGTCAAGTTCGGCGACAGGGACGGGCACCAGATCTTTCTGGAGCCGGAAGGGCTGGACGATGATACCGTTTATCCCAATGGTATTTCGACCTCGCTGCCCGAAGACGTACAGCTCGATATATTGAAAACCATTCCGGGGCTGGAGCGCGCAACCATGCTGCAGCCCGGCTATGCCATCGAGTATGATCACGTCGATCCGCGCGAACTGCATCAGACGCTGGAGACGAAGCGCATCAGTGGTCTTTTCCTCGCCGGGCAGATCAACGGCACGACCGGCTATGAGGAAGCAGCCGGGCAAGGCCTGCTCGCAGGCCTCAATGCGGCGCGGCGGGCGGCGGGGAGCGAGCAGATCGTGCTCAGCCGCACCGAAGCCTATATTGGGGTGATGGTCGACGACCTGACCAGCCGCGGCATCAGCGAACCCTACCGGATGTTCACCTCTCGGGCCGAATTCCGGCTGTCGCTGCGTGCCGACAATGCGGATGAACGACTGACGCCTCTGGCTGCGAAGCTGGGCATCGCTTCGGCACAGCGCATGCAACGCTACGGGCAGGTCATGCAAAGCCTGGATGAGGCGCGGGACTTGGCGAAGTCGCTCGCCCTGACGCCGAACGAGGCGGCGCGACACGGGCTGGACATCAACCGGGATGGCGTGCGCCGGTCCGGCTATGAATTGCTGTCCTATCCTGACGTCGATGTCGCTTGGCTGGCCGGCGTCGATCCGCGCTTTGCGGCGATCGACGGCAAGACGGCGGAGCGCCTCGAGACGGAAGCGAAGTATTCTGTCTATCTCGACCGCCAGAAGACTGACGTGGCGCAAATCCGGCATGAGGAGAGCCGGCTTATCCCCGAGACGGTCGATTTCGCCGGAGTGCCGGGTCTGTCGAACGAGCTGAAGCAGAAGATGCAGGCGCGGCGGCCGCGCTCCATCGCCGATGCCCAGCGCATGGAAGGCATGACGCCGGCGGCGCTGGCGATTATCGTCGCGCATGTCCGTCACGCGGAGAGCGCCCAGCGCCCACAAAAGGATGTTGCGTGAGTTCTTTTTCCCTGGAGAGCCTGCAGGATGCGGCAGGCCCGGTTTCACGTGAAACATTCGATCGGCTGGTGGCGTTCGAGCAGATGTTCCAGAAATGGAATCGCAGGATCAATCTCGTGGCGCAATCCACGTCGGGCGATGTCTGGCAGCGCCATATCCTGGACAGCGCGCAGTTGGCGCGAATCGAGCCTCGGGCGACGCGCTGGGTCGATCTCGGTTCGGGCGGCGGATTTCCGGGCCTTGTCATGGCTTTTCTGCTTGTAGAGCGTGACGGCGCCAGCATCGATTTGGTTGAAAGCAATCGCAAAAAAGCATCCTTCCTGCAGGCTGTCGTCGGGCAGTTCAGGCTGCCGGCGCGGGTGGTGGCGCACCGCATCGATGACAGCCATGCGCTTGTTTCGACACCGCAAATCGTCACGGCGCGGGCGCTGGCCTCGCTTTCGATGCTGCTGGACCTGTCGGCGCCATGGCTGACGTCAGGCGCGCGGGGCCTGTTCCACAAAGGCCGGGATTACCGCACCGAAGTACAAGAAAGCGTTCACCGATGGTCCTTCGATCTGGTAGAACATCCAAGTGTGACCGACCCGCATGGGGTCATCCTTGAACTGTCCAACCTGCGATCTGTCTGATCCGCGACGTGTCAGACGCTTTGGCGACCCAAAATGAACTTCTGGCATAGACCCATGATGAAGAATGGCCCCCGAATCATCACCGTAGCCAACCAGAAGGGCGGTGTCGGCAAGACCACCACCGCCATCAATCTGGCCACCGCGCTGGCCGCGATCGGCGAAAAGGTGCTGATCGTCGATCTCGATCCGCAGGGAAATGCCAGCACCGGCCTCGGCATCGATCGCAAGGACCGGACTGTGTCCTCCTATGACGTGTTGACCGGCGAACTGGAGCTGGAAGCCGCGGCCATCCCGACGGCGGTGCCCGGCCTGTCGATCGTGCCGTCGACGCTCGATCTGCTCGGCATCGAAATGGAGATCGCCTCCGCGCCCGACCGGGTGCTCAAGCTGCGCAATGCGTTGCGCGCCGCGACCGAGCGCGGCGCGCCGTTCGGCTATGTGCTGATCGACTGCCCGCCATCGCTCAACCTTTTGACTCTGAATTCAATGGCTGCGGCCGATTCTGTTCTTGTACCGCTGCAATGCGAGTTTTTCGCGCTCGAAGGTCTCAGCCAGTTGCTGGAGACGGTCGAACAGGTGCGCCGCTCGATCAACCCGGATCTCACCATCCAGGGCATCGTGCTGACCATGTATGACGGCCGCAACAATCTCGCCAACCAGGTGGTGCAGGATGTGCGGGCGCATATGGGCGACAAGGTCTACGAGACCGTCATTCCGCGCAATGTGCGGGTGTCCGAGGCGCCGTCCTACGGCAAGCCGGCGATCCTCTATGATTTGAAGTGCTCCGGCAGTCAGGCCTATCTGCAATTGGCGTCGGAAGTGATCCGCCGCGAGCGCAAGTTGCGCGCCGCTTGATTAGGCTGGATGCATAGCTAAGAGCCGATTCGATACCGAAACGATTTGGAATAGCCAACTGGAATAAAGATGAGCGAAGACCTTTCAAGAAAGAGACTGGGGCGTGGGCTGGCAGCGCTGATCGGAGAGATCGATCGTCCGGCAGTCCCCGAAAAGCCTGGCATGAGCGCCGACGGCAAGGTGCCGATCGAGTTCCTGAACCCCAACCCGAAAAATCCGCGCCGGCATTTCGGCGATGCCGAGCTGACCGACCTTGCCCAGTCGATCCGCGAACACGGCGTCGTCCAGCCGGTGGTGGCGCGGCCTTCGCCGACGCAGGCCGGCCGCTACGAGATCATTGCCGGCGAACGGCGCTGGCGCGCGGCGCAGCGCGCCGGGCTGTCCGAGATTCCGGTCATCATCCGCGAGGTCAACGACCGCACCGCGCTCGAACTGGCGATCATCGAGAACGTCCAGCGCACCGATCTCAATGCGGTCGAGGAGGCGCTTGGTTATCAGCAGCTGATCGACGAGCACGGCTACACCCAGGCCGATCTCGGCCAGGTGATCGGCAAGAGCCGCAGCCATGTCGCCAACACGCTCAGGCTCTTGAAGCTGCCCGACGTGATCCGCGACATGCTGGTCGACGGCGCGCTGTCGGCGGGTCATGCCCGCACGCTGGTGACGGCGGAAGATCCGGCCGGCCTTGCCAAGCGCATCGTCGAAGAGGGCCTTTCGGTGCGCCAGGCCGAAGCGCTGGCGCAGATGCCGGCCGGCACCAGCAGCGCCAGGGAAGCCAAGCCGGCGCCAAGTCCTGACGAAAAGGACGCCGACACGCTGGCGCTGGAGAAGCTGTTGACCGACACGATCGGCATGATTGTGTCGGTGGATCACAAGGGCAAGGGCGGCGTGCTGCGGGTTTCGTACCGGTCGCTGGAACAGCTTGATGAGCTGTGCCGCAGGCTGAAGCAAGATCGGTAATTAGCCGGCGAATTAACTCCTGGCTTAAGGTCCAGCTGAGCTGGTTGGCACGGGCTTAAGAGGCATAAAGGGCTGGCGGTTGCCGGCCCTTCTCTTTGCGGCGCCTATGTTTGGCGAACGCGGCGAAGCTGCCAATCTCCCCCCCTCGTGGGCAGGGCTATCGCATATGGATTCTTGCGAAGAAGAACCCCACCCTAACCCTCCCCACAAGGGGGAGGGAACGCTGCCGCGTGCCTTTAATTCTTCTTGGCGCCGAAAAGACAGGCGATGCTCCTGGGCCAGCGCCAACGGAAGTCTCCCTCCCCCTTGTGGGGAGGGGTTAGGGGT
>NZ_RZRV01000006.1:0-242027 GCF_004023085.1 Mesorhizobium sp. M7A.F.Ca.US.010.02.1.1
CCGCATCCCGCCGATACGCGACGCGGTCGGTGTCGTCGGTTTCCACGGCAACGATGTCGATATCTCCCTGTCCTCGGGCACCGTCTACATGCCCAGCGGCCGCACCGTGGCGGCCAGCAACGGCACGCTGACGGTCAAGGCGGCCAACCGCCCGCCGGTCGTCGGCGCGCTCGATATCGACGTCGACGGCGAAGCGTCGGCCGTCGCCGAACTCGCATCCTACGAGCCGATCAACGCCATGCGCCATGTCGGCATCCTGCCGGAAGACCTGTCGGGCAGCGTCACCGGCCACGTCAAGGCGGATATTCCGCTGCAGTCCGGTGTCGACTCCTCGAAGCTCGATTGGCTGGTGTCGCTCGACTACAGCGGCATGTCCTTGGCCAAGCCCTTCGAGGGCCAGATCGTGACGGATGCCGACGGTTCGATCACGGTCGATCCGGAGAAGGCGGTGATCTCCGCCAAGGCATTGCTGAACGGCATTCCGGCCGAACTCGATCTGGTAGAGCCGCTCGCGGATGACGGGCCGGCGCGCAGCCGCAAGGTGGCTCTGGTGCTCGACGACAAGATCCGCGCCGCCGCCATGCCCGGCCTGAAGCCGCTGCTTGCCGGAACGGTAAAGGTGGCGATCGACAAGAACGGCAGCGGCGACCAGAACGTCTCGGCCGACCTGACCAACGCCAGGCTGGACATTCCCTGGGCGGGCTGGAGCAAGGGGGCAGGGGTCCCCGCCAAGGTCACCTTCGTCATGACCAGGTCCGGCGAGACCATGACGCTGTCCGATTTCGACCTCGACGGAAAGACGTTCTCCGTCGACGGCAGCATCGTGCTGGTCAATGGCGCCTTGTCGTCGGCGCGGTTCAGCAAGGTCACCTTGAACAGGGGCGACGACGTTGCCGTGTCGGTGAAGCGGTCCGGCAAGGGCTATGCGGTCGACATATCGGGCAACGCGCTCGATGCCCGCTCGCTCATCAAGCAGTTCACTTCGGACGTCGACACGGCTACCAAGACCACCGGTTCCGATGCCATTTCCGTCAGCGCCGATGTCGACCGGCTGACCGGTTTCCACGACGAGCAATTGTCCAATCTGAAGCTCGACTACAGCGCGGCCGGCTCGCGGGTGAACGGGCTGAAGGTCAGCGCCACGGCCAGTTCAGGTGCGGCCATATCAATCAGCAACACCACCGGGGCCGGCCGGCGCACGCTCAACATGCAGTCCGCCGACGCCGGCGCCATTCTGAGATTCCTCAACATCTACGAGCATATGGAAGGCGGCGCGATCACGCTCGCACTGGCCGGGCCGAGCGACGGATCGCTCAAGGGCAAGGTCGACACCAGCAACTTTTTCGTCGTCAACGAACCGAAACTCGCCTCCATCGTCTCGACCACGCCGGCCGGTGACAACCGCAGCCTCAACCAGGCGGTCAAAGGCAAGCTGGATACGTCGCGGGTGAAGTTCGAACGCGGTTACGCCGAGATCGACAAGGGCAGCGGCTATCTGAAACTGGCCAATGGCGTGCTGCGTGGACCGCGCATCGGGACCACGTTCCAGGGCACGCTCTACGACCAGAACAACAACATGGACATGACCGGCACGTTCATGCCGGTCTATGGCCTCAATCGCATCTTCGGCGAACTGCCCATCGTTGGCGCGCTGCTCGGCAATGGCCGCGACCGTGGCCTGATCGGCGTCACCTATCGGCTCAAGGGCAATGCCAACAAGCCGCTGCTGGACATCAATCCGCTGTCGGTGATCGCGCCTGGAATATTCAGGTCGATCTTCGAGTACCGGTGATCGAGTTCAGGTAGGTCGGACCAGAATGTGTTTTTTCTTTCCCAGAGAAAGTTTTACGATGTTTTCCGGACTCAAATCCTTTGATGTCACCAGGCGGCGCTCGTCGCTCACCGGCTCGTCGTTCAGGCGCACGGCACCGCCCTGCACATGCCGCCGCGCTTCGCCGTTCGATGCCGCCAGTCCGGCAGTGACCAGCAGCGACAGGATACCGACGCCGGTTTCAAGCGCCGTTTTGTCGACCTCGACGGTCGGCAGCGACTCCGCGAGCGCGCCTTCCTCGAAGGTCTTGCGCGCCGTATCGCTGGCTTGCTCGGCGGCTGCACGGCCGTGCAGCAGGGCGGTGATCTCGGTGGCGAGGATCTTCTTGGCCTCATTGATCTCGGATCCGCCGAGCTGTTCGAGCCGCGCCACCTCGTCCAGCGGCAGCGTCGTGTAGAGCTTCAGGAAGCGGGCGACGTCGGCATCCTCGGTGTTGCGCCAGTACTGCCAGAATTCGTAGGGGCTCAGCATCTCCGCATCGAGCCAGACCGCGCCCGAAGCCGACTTGCCCATCTTGGCGCCCGACGAGGTGGTGAGCAGCGGCGTCGTCAGCGCATAGAGCTGCGCATCCTCCATGCGGCGGCCGAGATCGATGCCGTTGATGATATTGCCCCACTGGTCGGAGCCGCCCATCTGCAGGCGGCAGCCGAGACGCTTGTAGAGCTCGACGAAATCATAGGCCTGCAGGATCATGTAGTTGAATTCGAGGAACGACAGCGACTGCTCGCGATCGAGCCGCAACTTGACGGAATCGAACGCCAGCATGCGGTTGACGGAAAAGTGACGGCCGACATCGCGGAGGAAATTGACGTAGTTGATCTCCATCAGCCAGTCGGCGTTGTTGACCATGATGGCGTCGTTCGGACCGCTGCCGAATTTGAGGTAGGGCATGAAGTTGCGGCGGATGCCGGCTAGATTGTCTTCGATGTCCTGCGGGGTCAAAAGCTTGCGCGCCTCGTCCTTGAAGGACGGGTCGCCGATCATCGAGGTGCCGCCGCCCATCAACGCGATCGGCCGATGACCGGTCTGCTGCAGCCAGTGCAGCATCATGATTTGGATCAGCGAGCCGGCGTGCAGGCTCTTGGCGGTGGCGTCGAAGCCGATATAGGCCGTCACCGTCTCCTTGGCGAAGATATTGTCGAGGCCGGCATCATCCGAAGTCTGGTGGATGAAACCGCGCTCGCTCATCGTGCGCAGGAAATCGGATTTGAAGGCGGACATTGTTTCTTTCCCGAAAGCGCCCGGCCGCTGTGGCTCGGATGTGCATGAACGCGGGCGTTTAGCATCCAAGCGCGATCAGCAAAAGTGGTTTCCGGTTTTGCGTCTGATCGCGCGCCAGACAAAGATCCAGCGATCAGCAAAAGTGGTTTCCCGTTTTGCAGCTCGCGCGGATGGCGTTTGCGAATCCTTGCTTCGTCGTTTGGGCTGGCGTATTGAGGCGCCGCGCAGGGGCAGGGCCTGAGGCGCCGCGACGGGGCCATCCCGCAGATCAGATCCGGAAAGCTCCGCGATGAACAGGAACTATCTCTTTCTCTTTCTGTTCAGCGTGCTGATGACATTCAGCGGACTGGCGAGCCTTCCACCCGTCGACCGGGACGAATCCCGTTTTGTCCAGGCCACCAAGCAGATGGTCGAAACCTCCGACTATGTCGACATCCGTTTTCAGGATGCCTCGCGCTACAAGAAGCCGATCGGCATCTACTGGCTGCAATCGGCGGCCGTGGCGCTGAGCGGCGAGGGGGCGGCGGCGCCGATCTGGGTCTACCGCCTCGTCTCCATGCTTGGCATTGCCTTGGCCGTCGTCGGCATTGCCTGGACAGGCACCAAGCTGTTCGGGGCCAATGCCGGTCTCGCCGCCGGCCTGATAATGGCGGCTATCTTCGCCACAGCCTTCGAGGGCCGTGACGCCAAGACCGACGCCATGCTGCTGGCCTGCTGCGTGGCGGCGCAAGGCGCGCTCGCCCAGATTTATCTGGCATCGCGCCGCAACGAACCGGTGGCCGCCCATTTGCCGTGGATCTTCTGGGCGGCTCAAGGCCTCGGAATCCTTATCAAGGGGCCGGTGGCTCCGCTCCTGTCGGTGCTGACGGTCGCCGCCCTGTTTGCCTTCGAGCGCGACTGGCGCTGGCTCCTGAAGCTGAAGCTCGTGCGCGGTGTCGCTCTGGTGGTGCTCATCGTGTTGCCCTGGGTGGCCCTCATCACCTGGAAGAGCGGCGGCGCCTTTCTCAGTGATGCCGTCGGCAAGGACATGATGGCCAAGGTCGCCTCGGGCGAGGAATCGCACGGCCTGCCGCCGGGCTTCTACATGCTGACCTATTCCTTGTTCACGTGGCCGTTCGGTCTGATCGCGGTCGGTGCCGGGCTGCAGGCCCTCAACCGTCTGCGCGACGATCCGCGGTTGCGTTTCTGCCTGGCCTGGTACATTCCGTTCTGGCTGGTGTTCGAGCTGATCCCGACCAAGCTGCCGCACTATGTCCTGCCGGCCTATCCCGGCATGGCGCTGCTGATCGGCTGGCTGCTGACCTTGCCGCCGCAGGAGGCGAATGCGCCGCTCAGGCGCTGGCAGGATTGGTTGTGGTGGTCGACCGCATTCGGTCTTGCCGTGGTCAGCCTTGGCCTGGCGGCGGTCTGCGTCGGAGCGCCGATCTACCTCACCGGCACCTTCTCCTGGTGGAGCATTCCGGCCGCCGCGGCAGCACTGGGGGCGGGCTACCTTGCCTTCTCGCGGGAGTTGCAGGTTCCGCTTCCTCGCATCGGCGCCGTCGCGGCTTGCGCGGGCATCACCTATGGGCTGTTGTTCGGCGTCATCGCACCTTCGCTGAAGCCGATCTGGCTGAGCCCGGCGATCGAGGCGGCGTTCCAGGCCAACAGGCCTTGCGACACCACGGTGCTCGCTTCGGCGGAATATCACGAGCCGAGCCTGGTGTTCCTGGTCGGCACCAAGACCGTCCTGACCGATGTCGATGGCGTCGCCAAGCATCTGCTCGGCGATCCTGCCTGCGCCCTGGCGCTGGCGCAGGTCGGCGACGAGCAGAAACTGAATGGGCTGCTGGCGGCGCAAGGCAAGTCGGCGAACCGCGTTGCCGAGGTCGACGGCCTCAACTATTCATCGGGAGACAAGCTGTCGCTCGGCCTCTATCGTGTAACCCAGTGACGGCTCGCCGATGCCCATGACGGCAACAATAGGGTCGAATTTCCTATGCTGGTGAAATCACGCCCGCCCGTTTCGAGCCTGCTCCTTGGGGTAGGGCGCCGGTCGCTCGACAATTTTCGCGATACGATGCAGATCGCCAAAAGCCGCCTTGCCACCCGTCCGGCCAGATACCCGAACGTTTTGTGGTCGGTCTGGGTGCTGGTCTGGATTTTGCTGACGGCGGCGGCGTTTGTTCGTCTCGACACCCCGGCCGGAATGCTTCACGGCAAGTGGTCGGCGGAATTTGCCCGGACTGCCGACTTTTTCACCCAGTTCGGCCTGGGTGGCTGGTATCTCATTCCGTCGGCGCTTCTGCTTGTCGCCGCGAACCTGACGGATTGGCGAAGCCTCTCCCGGCGCTCGCTGATGCTCCTCTACAACTGGACCTGCCTGGCTTTTCTGGTGCTGTGCGCCACCGGCCTGTCGGGAATCGCCGTCAATGTGCTGAAATATGCCATTGGCCGGGCTCGCCCGCTCTATTACGAGGACTTTGGCGTGCTTACCCTGCACCCCTTCGCTTTCGATGCGCGCTTCGCCGGCTTTCCATCCGGCCATGGTACGACGATGGGCGCGGTGTTCGGAGTCGCTTTGCTGTTGTTTCCGCGGCGCTGGTACATCGCCCTGGCGATCACCGCCTGCATCGCCTCGACCCGTATCTTCGTTGGCGCGCACTATCCCAGCGACACCGTCGCCGGCTTCGGCCTCGGCTGCGGTTTCGCGCTGGCCTGCGGGCTGGTCTTTGCCCGGCTCGGCTTCATTTTCCGGCCGATGCCGTCGGGACTGCCGGTCCGCAAGATAACGTTTCGGCTGATCGGACCGACAAGGAAGGCTGCCTGAGCATTCGAAGTTCAGTTGCCGTCCAGTCCGCCATAGGATCTGACCAGACCGGCCATGCCGGGCGACTGGTGGTCTTCGCTTTCCAGCCCCTGTGCAACGCCGACGCGATCGGCGACCGGCCGGTTCTGGCTGACCTTCCACTTTCCGTGGATTTCGCTGATCTCGATTTCCAGCCCGATAATGCCCTTGATCTGCGACTGGATGAAGGGCTCCGGCGCATCGGTCACCGCCCAGGGCGCGGCGCGGGCGCCTTCCTGGGAGACGGTCAGATCGGCGATCTGCTGCGCCAGCCAGTCCTGGTCATCCATCACCTTGACTGTGCCGCGAACCTGCACGATGGCATAATTCCAGGTCGGCACCACCTTGCCGGTCTCGCGCTTGGTCTCGTACCAGGACGGCGTCACATAGGCATCGCTGCCCTGGAAGACGATCAATACCGGTGAAGCCGGATTGTCGGCCAGCAGGCGCCATTGCGGGTTGGCCCGCGCCAGATGGGCGCGCAGCCTGCCGTTAGGCCCGATTTCCGCGTCGAGCAGGAACGGGACAGCGTTGGCGACCGGCCCATCGGACCCGTTGGAAATCAACAGGCCCAGCGGATGCGTCCGGATCAGCCCGTGCAGGATTTCCGGCCGCGTTTCCCTGAAATGAGGAGGCTCGTACATCGCCGTCCGTTCTTTTCTTGTTTATCTCAGCCGCTTCGGACGCGGATCCGACAATTCGCCGGCCAGCCGGCGGTCGAGATAGTCGGCGCATTCCTCGAGCAGCAGGTCGGCATCGTTGGCGAAGAAATGGTTGGCGCCGGGCAACGTCTTTTGCGTGATGGTGATGCCCTTCTGCGTGTGCAGCTTGTCGACCAGGCCCTGCACATCCTTCGGCGGCGCCACCTTGTCGGCATCGCCATGGATGATCAGGCCCGATGACGGGCAGGGCGCCAGGAACGAGAAATCATAGGTGTTGGGCTGCGGCGCGATCGAGATGAAGCCTTCGATCTCCGGCCGGCGCATCAGAAGCTGCATCCCGATCCAGGAGCCGAAGGAGTAGCCGGCGACCCAGCAGCTCTTGGAATCGGGATGCAGCGACTGCACCCAATCCAGCGCCGCGGCGGCATCCGACAACTCGCCGGTGCCGTGGTCGAATTCGCCCTGACTGCGGCCGATGCCGCGGAAATTGAAGCGCAGCGTGGTGAAATCCCGCTTCTGGAACATGTAGAAGAGGTCGTAGACGATCTTGTTGTTCATCGTGCCGCCGAATTGCGGATGCGGGTGCAGGACGATGGCAATCGGCGCGCTTTTTTCCTTGGAAGGCTGATAGCGACCCTCCAGGCGGCCGGCAGGACCGGTGAAAATGACCTCAGGCATAAAATACTCCACTTGGTAATACGAACGCGCGGTGCCTGGAACGTTTCCTCTGGCCTTGACGCAGGGCGAGCGTCTTCTTAGAAGCTAGTTTAGAATTGTTCAAAACTGGGTGGCAAGACATCGAGCCCGGCCACCCGCGCCGCAAGCCGCGTAAATAGGACGGCTCGCCTTGGAATTTCAAGGAAATAACGCCATACGACATCGGAATGGCTTCTGACGGGACTTGACGGACGAAAATGGCCGCAAAACGCGCCTATCTCGATTATAATGCCAGTGCGCCGCTGCTTGCCGCGGCCCGCGAGGCTATGGTCGCGGCGCTTGACGTCGCCGCCAATCCGTCATCGGTTCACGCCGAGGGGCGTGCGGCCCGCCGCCTGATCGAGAGCGCCAGGCGTGACGTGGCGGCGCTCGTCAACGCCAAGGCGGAGCATATCGTGTTCACCTCCGGTGCCACGGAAGCCGCCTCGACGCTGCTGTCACCAGACTGGCGGATGGGGCGCGGCACCGTGCGCATGAGCCGGCTTTACGTGTCCGAGGCCGATCATCCCTGCCTGTTGAATGGCGGACACTTCCCGGCAGCGCAGGTTACCCGGATCGGTGTCGACGCCAACGGCATCGCCGATCTCGGCGCCTTGGCATCGGTGCTCGGCGGTCATGACAAGAGCGAAGGCCTGCCGCTGGTCGCTATCCATGCCGCCAACAACGAAACCGGCGTCATCCAGCCGATCGATCGCATCGCCGAAATCGTCAAGACGGCGGGCGGTATCCTCATTGTCGACGCCGTACAGGCCGCGGGGCGCATTTCGATCGAGCTATCAGCGGGTTACGCCGATTATCTGATTCTGTCCTCGCACAAGATCGGTGGTCCCAAAGGTGTCGGCGCCATCGTCGCGGCTTCGGATTTGATGATGCCGAAGCCGTTGATCAATGGCGGCGGCCAGGAAAAGGGCCATCGCGGCGGCACTGAAAACCTCGCCGCCATATCAGGTTTTGGCGCGGCCGCCCGCGAGGCGCTTGCCGGACTACAAAGCATGGATGCGGTGCGCCGGCGCCGCGACGAGATCGAAGCCATCGTGAAAACGCTGGTGCCGGACGCGGAAATCTTCGGAACCGGTGCGCCAAGGCTTGCCAATACGGCATTCTTCGCTATTGCGGGCGTCAAAGCCGAAACCGCGCAGATCGCCTTCGATCTGGCCGGTGTAGCGCTGTCGGCCGGCTCTGCCTGTTCGTCTGGCAAGGTCGGACCGAGCCATGTGCTGAAAGCCATGGGATACGGCGACAGTCTCGGCGCCTTGCGGGTGTCCATCGGACCGGCGACCGGCGCGGAAGACGTTGAGCTTTTCCGCACCGCGCTTGCGGGTATTGCCGCCCGTAGGGCGGATAGAGAACGGGCCGCGTAGCGGTTGGACGAATTTGGGCCTTTCGGCCTGGTAGAGCCGTGCGTTTCATGCTGGCCGGGTGAATTCCCGGTCGAAGCGCACTATATTAAACTTACGCTGCCGCGAGCACCTCTTGGGGTTCGGTTTTGGCGGTGCCATAGTTTGAAAACTGTCGGGCCTTGACCGCGGCGTGGATGGAGAACGCATATGCCTGCTGTGCAGGACACGATCGATCGGGTCCGAAAGATCGACGTCGACCAATACAAATACGGATTCCAGACCGAAATCGCGATGGACAAGGCCCCCAAGGGCCTCAGCGAAGACATCATCCGTTTCATTTCGGCCAAGAAGGACGAGCCGTCCTGGATGCTGGAATGGCGTCTGGAAGCGTATCGCCGCTGGCTGACGCTTGACGAGCCGACCTGGGCGCGCGTCCACTATCCGAAGATCGATTTCCAGGACATCTACTTCTACGCGGCGCCGAAGAGCACGCCCGGCCCGACCTCGCTCAGCGATGTCGATCCCGAGCTGCTGAAGGTCTACGAGAAGCTGGGGATTCCGCTGCGGGAGCAGGAAATCCTCGCCGGCGTGCAGAAGACCGACGCCTCCGAGCTCGAGGAAGTCAGCGACAATGTCTATAAATCAGGCCGCGTCGCCGTCGACGCCGTGTTCGATTCCGTCTCCGTCGTCACCACCTTCAAGAAGGAGTTGGCGCAGGCCGGCGTCATCTTCTGCTCGATCTCGGAAGCCATTCGCGAGCATCCGGAGCTGGTGAAGAAATATCTCGGTTCGGTCGTGCCGACGTCCGACAATTACTACGCGACGCTGAATTCGGCCGTGTTCACCGACGGCTCCTTCGTGTTCGTGCCCAAGGGCGTGCGCTGCCCGATGGAACTGTCGACCTATTTCCGCATGAACGAGAAGAACACCGGCCAGTTCGAACGCACGCTGATCATCGCCGAGGAGGGGGCTTACGTCTCCTATCTCGAAGGCTGCACGGCGCCGCAGCGCGACGAGAACCAGCTGCATGCCGCCGTTGTCGAACTGGTGGCGCTCGACGATGCCGAGATCAAATATTCGACGGTGCAGAACTGGTATCCCGGCGACGCCGAAGGCAAGGGCGGCATCTACAATTTCGTCACCAAGCGCGGCGACTGCCGCGGCGACCGTTCCAAGATTTCGTGGACGCAGGTCGAGACCGGCTCCGCCATTACCTGGAAATATCCGAGCTGCATCCTGCGTGGCGACGATTCCCAAGGCGAGTTCTATTCGATCGCCGTGTCGAACGGCTATCAGCAGGTCGACAGCGGCACCAAGATGATCCATCTCGGCAAGAACACGTCGAGCCGCATCATCTCCAAGGGCATCGCCGCCGGCTTCTCGCAGAACACCTATCGCGGCCAGGTCTCGGCGCATCGCAAAGCGACCAACGCCCGCAATTTCACCAACTGCGACAGTCTGCTGATCGGCGACCAGTGCGGCGCGCACACCGTGCCTTACATGGAAGCCAAGAATTCGACGGCGCAGTTCGAGCACGAGGCGACGACGTCGAAGATTTCCGAGGACCAGAAATTCTACGTCATGCAGCGCGGCATCCCGGAAGAGGAAGCGATCGCGCTGATCGTCAACGGCTTCGTCAAGGATGTCATCCAGCAACTGCCGATGGAATTCGCGGTCGAAGCGCAGAAGCTGATCGGGATTAGCCTTGAGGGCTCGGTCGGCTGACCGGATATATATTCAGGAAACGAAAAAATGCTTGAAATCAGAAACCTGCACGCCCGCATCGTCGATGACGGCACCGAGATCATCCGCGGCTTGAACCTGACGGTGAAAGCCGGCCAGGTCGCCGCGATCATGGGGCCGAACGGCTCGGGAAAATCG
The DNA here is from genome assembly GCF_004023085.1 of Mesorhizobium sp. M7A.F.Ca.US.010.02.1.1. NCBI lineage: Bacteria > Pseudomonadati > Pseudomonadota > Alphaproteobacteria > Hyphomicrobiales > Phyllobacteriaceae > Mesorhizobium > Mesorhizobium sp. M7A.F.Ca.US.010.02.1.1. The sequence continues at coordinate 10,480 of NZ_RZRV01000006.1, forward strand.
ACGCTGTCCTACATCCTCGCCGGCCGCGAGGACTATGAAGTGACCGAAGGCGACATCCTCTACAACGGCCAGTCGATCCTCGAAATGGATCCGGCCGAGCGCGCCACGTCAGGCATCTTCCTCGCCTTCCAGTATCCGATGGAGATACCGGGCGTCGCGACCATGGAATTCCTGAAAGTGGCGATGAACGAGCAGCGCAAGGCACGTGGCGAGGAGCCGCTGAAGATCCCGGAATTCCTCAAGCGGGTGAAGGAAGCCGCCGCCTCGCTCAGCATGGACATGGCGATGCTCAAGCGGCCGCTCAATGTCGGCTTCTCCGGCGGCGAGAAGAAGCGCGCCGAGATCCTGCAGATGAAGCTGCTGGAGCCGAAATTGTGCGTGCTCGACGAGACCGATTCCGGCCTCGACATCGATGCGCTGAAGATCGTGTCCGACGGCGTCAACGCGCTGCGGGCGCCGGACCGGGCGTTCCTGGTCATCACCCACTACCAGCGCCTGCTTGAGCACATCGTGCCCGACACCGTGCACGTGCTCTACAAGGGCCAGGTCATCAAGTCAGGCGACAAGTCGCTGGCGCTCGATTTGGAAGCCAATGGCTATGCCGGCGTGATCGGCGAAGCAGCGTGAGATGCCAGAGGGCAGTTTGATGAATATGCACGCACAACCGCAGCGGACACCGGCCGAGACAGCGTTGATCGACGCGTTCGGCGACCGATTGTCGCTGCTGCCGGGCGACGGCGCGGTGATGCTGAAGCGCGACGACGCCATCGAGACGATCAAGCACGGTCTGCCGACGCGGCGCGTCGAATCCTGGCACTATACCGACCTGCGCCGGTTGCTGAATACCGTGCCGGACTTCGACCCGGCCGCCATGGCTAAAGCCATCGCACCGATCGTCGAAGGTTCCGCCGTGGTGTCGATCCTGAACGGCAAGTCCGACGCCAAGGTGCCTGTCCTTGAAGGCGTCACCTTCCAGCGCCTTTCGGAAAAGCTGATCGACGGCAGCATCGCACCGGGGCTCGATCCCTATGGCAGCGACGATGCCATCGGCGCGCTGAACACGGCTTTCGTTGCCGATGGTTATTTCATCGATATTGCCGATGGGACGAAGCTGGAAAAGCCGATCGAACTGCAGAACCTGCAGGCTGGCGGCCAGACGCATGTGCGCCTGCCCGTGCGCGTCGGCGCCAGCGCCAAGGCCGTCATCGTCGAACGGCAGACGGGTGATGGCGCTGCCTTGAGCAGCTCGGTAAGTCAGATCGTGCTCGACGAGGGCGCCGAGGTAACGTGGCTGGTCGTCCAGGAGCAGCCGGAAACGGCGACGCATCTGGCGCAGTTCAAGGCCCATATCGGCAAGAATGCGAAACTGACGCTGTTCGTCATGAACGCCGGCGGCAAGCTCGTGCGCCAGGAGATCATGGTCAGGACGACTGGCGAAGGCGCCGATTTCAAGCTTCGCGGCATCAACCTGCTGGCCGGCGACACCCACACCGACGTGACCATGGTGCTCGACCACGCCGTGCCGCACACGACCTCTACGGAAGTGATCCGCAATGTGGTGACGGGCAAGGCGCGCGGTGTGTTCCAGGGCCGCATCAACGTCCATCAATATGCGCAGAAGACCAACGCCAAGATGGCCTGCAACACGCTGCTTTTGTCGGACGATGGCGAGTTCTCGACCAAGCCCGAGCTTGAAATCTTCGCCGACGACGTGATTTGCGGCCACGGCGCGACGGTGACCGAGATCGACCACAACCATCTGTTCTACCTGATGGCGCGCGGCGTCGACGAGAAAAGCGCGCGGGGGTTGCTCGTGAAGGCCTTCGTCGCGGAGGTGATCGAGGAACTGGACGACGAGGCGATCGTCGAGGCGCTGGAAGCGCGGCTCGACGACTGGTTCGTGGCACACGGGTGACCTGATGAACGCTCCAGGCAAGATCGGAGATTTCTACGACGTCGAAGCGATCCGCCGCGATTTCCCGATCCTGTCGCGGGAAGTCTATGGCAAGCCGCTGGTCTATCTCGACAATGGCGCCTCGGCACAGAAGCCGCAGGCGGTGCTCGACGCCATCCAGCACGCCTATTCTCAGGAATATGCCAACGTCCATCGCGGCCTGCACTTCCTCTCCAATGCGGCGACCGACGCATATGAAAAGGCGCGGGAAACGGTGCGCCGTTTCCTCAATGCGCCGAGCACCGACAACATCGTCTTCACCTCGAACACGACGTCGGCCATCAATACCGTCGCCTATGGCTATGGCATGCCCAACATCGGCGAGGGCGACGAGATCGTGCTGTCGATCATGGAGCACCACTCTAACATCGTTCCCTGGCATTTCATCCGCGAGCGGCAGGGCGCGAAACTCGTTTGGGTGCCGGTCGACGATCTCGGCGTCTTCCACATCGAGGAATTCGAGAAGCGGTTGACCGATCGCACCAAGCTGATCGCCATCACGCAGATGTCGAATGCGCTGGGCACGGTGACGCCGATCAAGGAGATCGTGCGCATTGCGCATTCGCGTGGAATTCCCGTGCTGGTCGACGGCAGCCAGAGCGCCGTGCATATGCCGATCGATGTGCAGGATCTCGACTGCGACTTCTTCGTCTTCACCGGCCACAAGGTCTACGGCCCCTCGGGCATCGGCGTGCTCTACGGCAAGAAGGACATTCTCCAGGGCATGCGGCCCTTCATGGGCGGCGGCGAGATGATCGAGGAGGTGACGGAAGACATCGTCACCTACAACGAGCCGCCCCACCGTTTCGAAGCCGGCACGCCGCCGATCGTCCAGGCGATCGGGCTGGGTGCTGCGCTCGACTATATGGAAAAAATCGGCCGCGAGCGCATCGCCGCGCATGAGGAAGATCTCAAGAATTACGCGCATGAGCGGCTGCGCGCCATCAATTCGCTGCGCATCTTCGGCGATGCGCCTGGCAAGGGCGCCATCATCTCGTTTGAACTGCAAGGCATTCATGCGCATGACGTGTCGATGGTGATCGACAGGCAGGGCGTTGCTGTCCGCGCCGGCACCCATTGCGCCCAGCCGCTGTTGAAACGGTTCGGCGTAACCTCCACATGCAGGGCATCGTTCGGCATGTATAATACCAGGGCCGAAGTCGACGCTTTGGCCGAGGCGCTCGAAAAAGCGCGCAAATTCTTCGGATGATGATTTTTTTGGGTGACGACCATGGATGATGCAAGCATCGCTGCCGAGACCATTCCGGAAACCGCGCCCAATGCGCTGGTTTCGGGATCGGCCATTCCAGCCGACGAGCTGGCGCGGCTGACCGACGACATCGTCTCGGCGCTGAAGACCGTCTACGATCCGGAAATCCCAGCCGATATCTACGAGCTCGGCCTGATCTACAAGATCGACATCGAGGACAATCGCTCGGTCAAGATCGACATGACGCTGACCGCTCCGGGCTGCCCGGTCGCCGGCGAAATGCCCGGCTGGGTGGAGAATGCCGTCGGCGCCGTCGAAGGCGTGTCCGGCGTCGAGGTCAACATGACTTTCGACCCGCCATGGTCGGCCGACCGCATGTCGGAAGAGGCGCAGGTGGCGGTGGGTTGGTACTAGCCCGACAGAGGCTGGTGCACTTGCGCCAGGGATAAAACTTCACCATTTTAGGTGAGGAATCATTCGGCAGGCCTTGAACCTGCATGGAATGGAAGGAAAAAGAATGGGACGCTTCGCCGTCATCACGATGACCGAAAAGGCCGCCGACCGGGTGCGCGAGATCGTCGCCACCCGCGACAACGCGCACGGCATCCGCCTCGGCATCAAGAAGGGCGGCTGCGCCGGCATGGAATATACGGTCGATCTGGTGACCGAGCCCAACACCAAGGACGACCATATCGAGCGCGATGGCGCGCATGTCTATGTGGCGCCCGAGGCAGCGCTATTCCTGTTCGGGACCGAGATGGATTTCGAGCAGACGACGCTTCGCACCGGCTTCACATTCCGCAACCCGAACCAGAGTTCGGCTTGCGGTTGCGGCGAATCCGTCGAACTCAAGCCGGCCGACCTGAAGGCGCTGGCAGAAGCACGCGCCTCGGCCTGATCTTCCTTCGCCCCGTAAACGGGACGAAGAAGGCTAATCCACCCACATGCCCGTCCGCTTGTGCCAGTCGACGATCGATTCCTCGGGATAGACGTCGAAGACCTTGTCATGCTTGCCAACCTCCGGCTCCACCCAGTTCGCCTTGTATTTCAGCATCAGGTGCACCTTGCTTGGCGGAATGGGTAAATCGCTGTCGACCGCCGAGGCGAAGGGATGCACCAGTTCCGGCCATGTCGGGTCGTAGAGCCAAAGGGCCGCCCCGCATTTCTTGCAGAAATTGCGCTCGCCGCTCGAGATTTCGCAATGCGGATGCTCGTCATCCTCGATCTCCGCCCGAAAGACGCCGAGGCTGCGCTTGCCCCTGATGTTCAGTGTTTCGTTGTCCGCACCGAGATTGATGGCAAACCCGCCGCCGCCCTGCTGCTTGCGGCAGATCGAGCAGTAGCACAGCATGAATGGCGCCGGCGTGTGGCTCTCCACCTCGAAACGCACGGCATTGCAGCGGCAGGACCCTTTGAGCAGGACGGGCATGGCGGGAAACTCCGATCGACCTCACACAACCTGTCAGCATGATTTTGGTTGCGGCGATGACAAGGCCAAACGCCGGTGACATGATCGCGGCATGGACAATGAACGCATCGCCGAACTGTTCGAGGGCCTCGGCCCTGTCAGCATCCGCAAACTGTTCGGCGGCAAGGGCATCTATTTCGACGGTGTCATCGTCGCCATCGTGCTGCGCGGTGAGTTGATGCTGAAGGCCGACGAGCAAAGCGCGCCCGAGTTCGAGGCCGCCGGCTGCACGCAATGGACCTATACCGGCTCGCGCCACGGCAAGCTGGTCGCCATGCCCTACTGGGGCGTTCCCGACAGCGCTTTCGATGATCCCGACGAGATGGCGGCCTGGGTACGGCGGGCGTATGCGGCTGGACGGCGGGCGGGGAAGTGATGCCAGCCTTGGGACGGTCGAGGGACACCACCCCCCTCTGGCCTGCCGGCCATCTCCCCCGCAAGGGGGGAGATTGGCGGTTTCACCGTCTGCCTGCTTTTTTCAACGTTGAAGATTGGCAGAGGCGTTGACGACATTCGATCTCCCCCCTTGCGGGGGAGATGTCCGGCAGGACAGAGGGGGGTGCTGTCCCGCCGACGTTGGCCTACAACGCCTTCGCAATCCGTGCCGCCAGCCGCGCGTTGTTTTCCACCAGCGCGATGTTGGTCTTGAGGCTCCGGCCGCCGGTCAGTTCGAGGATTTTCGACAGCAAGAACGGTGTCACCGCCTTGCCGGTCACGTTGAGCGCTTCTGCGGCCTTCTGCGCGGCGTCGATATAGCCCGCCATCTCCTCAGCCGGGATTTCATGGTTTTCCGGCACCGGATTGGCAATCAGCATGCCGCCGGCGAGCCCCAGCGCTGCCCTCGTCTGGTAGAAATGCGCGATCTCTTCCGGCTCGTGCAAGGTCAGCGGCGCGCGGAATGGCGAATGTCGCGACCAGAAGGCTGGCATCGTCTCGCAGCCATGGCCGATCACCGGCACGCCGCGTGTTTCCAGCACCTCCAGCGTCTTTTCGATGTCGAGGATCGCCTTGGCGCCGGCCGAGACGACGATGACCGGGGTGCGCGCCAGCTCGTCGAGATCGGCGGAAATGTCAAAACTCTTTTCGGCGCCCTTGTGCACGCCGCCGATGCCGCCGGTGGCGAACACTTTTATGCCGACCATATGCGCCGCGATCATCGTGGCGGCGACCGTGGTGCCACCGGTGCGCCCTTGCGCCACGGCAAAACCGAGATCGGCGCGCGACAGTTTCATGGCGTCGCCCGTCATCGCCAGCGATTCGCGCTCGCCGTCCGAAAGCCCGATCTTTATGCGGCCGCCAACCACGGCGATGGTCGCCGGCACGGCGCCGCCGTCGGTGATGATCTTTTCGACATCGGCCGCCATGGCGCCATTGTCGGGGTAGGGCATGCCATGGGTGATGATGGTGCTTTCCAGCGCCACCACCGGCCGCCCGGCAGCCAGGGCCTGCGCCACCGGCGCGTGGATGTCGATGAAGGGGCGGGCGGTCTCAGGGGTCATCAGGGTCTCCAATCCGGAATGCAGCGCGTCCGTCGGGACATCAGGCAACATCGTGGCACTATGAATTTGCCGGTCTCATGCCACTTCCCTGGCATCCGGCACAAGAGCCAATGCCTCAGTGAAATCAGCCGCGGTGAACTCCGGAACGGCGTTGGCGCTTTCGATGGCAAGCGTCGCCCCGGCAATGCCTTCGCGCAGTGCTGACCGCAGGGGCAGTCCGCGCAGCAAAGCAGCGACCGTTGCGCCCGCCAGGGCATCGCCGGCCCCGGTGACGTCAGCGACCTTTCTTGGCGGCGGCGGCAGGATCGAGAAGGCGCCGGCTTCATCGAAGCCCAGCATGGGCTCGCTGCCCGCCGTCACCACGCCGCTGACGAGGCCGCTGCATCGCAACCCGTCGACGACCTCGCGCTCCGTGGCAGTCGCGGCGACGCCGGCCAGCACCATGGCCTCGCGCCGGTTCATGAAGACGAGCGAGAGCTCCTTCAGCACCGGTATCAGCCGCGTTACCTTGGCAGGCGAAATTGCAATGGCGAAAACCGGCTTGCCCGTGGCGAGCGCGACCAGCCGTTCCAGCGCCGAAGAGGGCAGGTTGGCGTCGCACAGGATCGCATCGGCGGCAGCGATCACCTCCCGCACCTTGGAGCGCCTGATCTGCTTGGGAAACGCCAAATCATAGAGCGCCATGTCGGCAAAGCCGACGATCAGCTCGCCTTCGCTGTCGATCAGCGCCGTGTAGCTCGGTGTCGTGCGGTCGAGGAAGACCGCCGACAGGTCGGTAATGCCTGCCTCGGCAATGGCTCGCGAAACGGTGTCGGCAGCGGCATCGCCGCCGCGAACCGATATGAGCGACGCGGAGACGCCGCGCCGCACCGCACTGCGCAAAGCGTTGAAGACCCCGCCGCCGACATCCTCGCGCATCGTGCCGGGATTGGAGGCAGCCGGCACGTAAGCGCCGGACACCTGGCCGCGCCGGTCGATATGGGCGCCGCCTACGGCCAGTATTTTCGCGGATTTCAGCATGCCGGCGATATGACCTTTGTTATTCCAGCCGCACAAGCGCTAGGCTGTGCAACGGAGCTTCGCATGCAAGGCGGCGATTCTGCAGATCGAAACAACCGAGCCGTCTGGCCCAACGTGTGGTGCATCCCTGATCGAATCCTTGGACAAAAAAAGAACAAATCCGGATATTGTTTGTTTTTCAGATATTTGACCCCTCTTGCCAAATGAGAACAAAAAAGGTACAAATAGGCAGGGATTACGGATTGTCCGGCCTTCATTGACGACCAAGGGGTGATGTATCATGGCTCAGAATTCTTTGCGGCTGGTAGAGGACAAGGCAGTGGACAAATCAAAGGCTCTGGATGCGGCGCTGTCGCAGATCGAGCGGGCTTTCGGCAAGGGCTCGATCATGCGGCTCGGCGCCAACGATCAGGTCGTCGAGATCGAAACGGTGCCGACCGGCTCGCTTGGCCTAGACATCGCGCTTGGTGTTGGTGGCTTGCCGCGCGGCCGCATCATCGAGATCTACGGGCCGGAAAGCTCGGGCAAGACGACGTTGGCGCTGCACACCGTTGCGGAAGCCCAGAAGAAGGGCGGCATCTGCGCCTTCGTCGATGCCGAGCATGCGCTCGATCCGGTCTATGCCCGCAAGCTTGGCGTTGATCTCGAAAACCTCCTGATCTCGCAGCCCGACACCGGTGAGCAGGCGCTGGAAATCTGCGACACGCTGGTGCGCTCCGGCGCCATCGACGTGCTGGTGGTCGATTCGGTCGCGGCGCTGACGCCACGCGCCGAAATTGAAGGTGAGATGGGCGATTCGCTGCCCGGCCTGCAGGCCCGCTTGATGAGCCAGGCGCTGCGCAAGCTGACCGCGTCGATCTCGCGCTCCAACACCATGGTCATCTTCATCAACCAGATCCGCATGAAGATCGGCGTCATGTTTGGTTCGCCCGAGACCACGACGGGCGGCAACGCGCTGAAATTCTACGCTTCGGTGCGTCTTGACATCCGCCGCATCGGCTCGATCAAGGACCGCGACGAGGTTGTCGGCAACCAGACCCGCGTCAAGGTGGTCAAGAACAAGCTGGCGCCGCCCTTCAAGGTGGTCGAATTCGACATCATGTTTGGTGAGGGCGTGTCCAAAACCGGCGAACTGGTCGATCTCGGGGTCAAGGCCGGTATTGTCGAGAAGTCTGGCGCCTGGTTTTCTTATAATTCGCAGCGTCTCGGCCAGGGCCGCGAAAATGCCAAGCTGTTCCTGCGTGACAATCCCGACACGGCACGCGAGATCGAGTTGTCGATCAGGCAGAATGCCGGGCTGATCGCCGAGAAATTCCTCGAGAATGGCGGCCCTGAGCGCGGCGAAGACGACGGTTTCGAGGAAGAATCCGGCGCCATGTAACAGCTTCGTGCGCGATGCCGGCCGGAGTTCGGCCATAATCGCGTTCTATTATCTCAGGCTTATGTAATTGAGTTCCGCGTTATTGCGTTTCGAAACCGCCGGCCCAGTGCCGGCGGTTTTGCGTTTGGCGGCGAAAACAGGCCCGGTTCGAATGGCCGCAAAGGCCGTGGATTGGACCAATTCCGTGTTTCTGGACAGGGTGAGGCGCGGCGGCTAAAAGGCCAAGTCCTAATCTTCTAAAAACGCAGAGCCCATTTCCGCCGGTTTGCCGGCGGCTCTTCCGAAAAGGCAGCATTCATGAGTGGCGTGAACGAGATCCGGTCGACATTTCTCGACTACTTCCGCAAGGAGGGTCACGAGATCGTCGCGTCGAGCCCGCTGGTGCCGCGCAACGATCCGACACTGATGTTCACCAACGCCGGCATGGTGCAGTTCAAGAATGTCTTCACCGGTTTGGAGAAGCGGCCCTATTCGCGCGCTTCGACCGCCCAGAAGAGCGTGCGCGCCGGCGGCAAGCACAACGACCTCGACAATGTCGGCTACACCGCGCGCCATCTGACCTTCTTCGAGATGCTCGGCAATTTTTCCTTTGGCGACTACTTCAAGGAGCGCGCCATCGAGCTTGCCTGGAACCTGATCACCAGGGAGTTCGGGCTGAACAAGGACAAGCTGCTGGTCACCGTCTATCATACGGACGACGAGGCGGCCGGTTTCTGGAAGAAGATCGCCGGGTTTTCCGACGACCGCATCATTCGCATCGCGACATCGGACAATTTCTGGGCGATGGGCGACACCGGCCCGTGCGGTCCGTGTTCGGAGATCTTCATCGACCGCGGCGAACACATCTGGGGCGGCCCTCCCGGCAGCCCGGAGGAGGATGGCGACCGTTTCCTGGAATTCTGGAACCTGGTGTTCATGCAGTATGAACAGGTGACGAAGGAGGAGCGGATCGACCTGCCGCGCCCCTCGATCGACACCGGCATGGGCCTGGAGCGCATGGCGTCCATCCTGCAAGGGGTGGAAAGCGTCTTCGAGACCGATCTGTTCCGTCACCTGATCGACGCGGCCTCGTCCGCGATCGGGCATGGTCCCGACAAGGAGACTGTCGCGTCCTACCGGGTCATTGCCGATCATCTGCGCTCGTCCTCCTTCCTGGTCGCCGATGGCGTGCTGCCTTCGAACGAAGGCCGTGGCTATGTCCTGCGCCGCATCATGCGCCGCGCCATGCGTCATGCGCAGTTGCTCGGTGCCAACGAACCGCTGATGTGGAAGCTGGTGCCGGCGCTGGTGCGCGAAATGGGTCAGGCCTATCCGGAACTGCTGCGCGGCGAACAGTTGATCACCGAGACGCTGAAGCTCGAGGAGACCAGGTTTCGCAAGACGCTGGTGCGCGGCCTCGGCCTGCTTTCGGAGGCGACCGAAACGCTTCATGCCGGCGACATGCTGGATGGCGAGACGGCCTTCAAGCTCTACGACACCTATGGCTTCCCGCTCGATTTGACACAGGACGCGCTGCGCCAGCGCAGCATCTCGGTCGATCTTGCCGGCTTCACCAATGCGATGGAGCAGCAGAAGGCCGAGGCGCGCAAGCACTGGGCCGGGTCCGGCGACGCGGCGACCGAGACCATCTGGTTCTCCGTGCGCGAGAAGGCCGGCGCCACCGAGTTCCTCGGATATGAGACTGAAGCTGCCGAAGGCATCATCCAGGCGCTGGTCAGGGACGGCAAGACCGTCGACAGCGCCGGCAAGGGCGACGCGGTGGCGATCGTCGTCAACCAGACGCCGTTCTATGCCGAGTCCGGCGGCCAGATGGGTGACACCGGTGTCATCTCCGGCGAAGGGTTCTCGATCGAGGTTTCCGACACGCAGAAGAAGGCCGACGGGCTGTTCGTGCATATCGGCAAGGTTGCCAGCGGCACGGTCAAGACGGGCGCCGCCGTCGAACTGAAGGTAGATCATGCGCGCCGCTCCAGGTTGCGCGCCAACCATTCCGCGACGCATTTGATCCATGAGGCTCTGCGCGAGGTGCTGGGCAGCCATGTCGCGCAGAAGGGCTCGCTGGTGGCGCCGGAGCGTCTGCGCTTCGACATTTCGCACAACAAGCCCATTTCACCGGAAGACCTCGAAGAGGTCGAGCGCATGGCCAACGAGATCGTCGTCCAGAACGGCCCGGTGTCCACGCGCCTGATGTCGGTCGACGATGCCATTGCCGAAGGCGCCATGGCGCTGTTCGGCGAGAAATATGGCGACGAAGTGCGCGTCGTGTCGATGGGCACCGGCGTGCATGGCGCCAAGGCCAACCGGCCCTATTCGGTCGAGCTCTGCGGTGGCACGCATGTCCGGGCGACCGGCGATATCGGCCTGGTGCGTGTCGTGTCGGACAGCGCGGTCGCCGCCGGCGTGCGCCGCATCGAGGCGCTGACCGGCGAAGCCGCGCGCAAACATCTCGACGAGCAGGACCGGCGTTTGAAGGCGACGGCGGCCGTGCTCAAGATTTCGCCGGCCGATGTGCCGGCGCGCGTCGAGACGCTGCTCGAAGAGCGCAAGAAGCTCGAGAAGGAATTGACCGAGGCGCGCAAGAAGCTGGCGCTGGGCGGGGGATCGTCAGCCGATGCTCCAGCCGCCAATGAGACGGTCGCCGGTGTCGGCTTCCTCGGCAAGACGGTCTCCGGTGTCTCGCCGAAGGATTTGAAGCCGCTGGCCGATGCCGGCAAGAGCTCGCTCGGCTCCGGCGTCGTCGTCTTCGTCGGCGCCGGCGAAGACAACAAGGCAAGCGTCGTGGTGGCCGTCACCGACGACCTCATCGGCCGCTTCAGCGCCGTCGATCTGGTGCGCGTGGCCTCCGCCGCATTGGGCGGGCAGGGCGGCGGCGGTCGGCCCGACATGGCACAAGCCGGTGGCCCCGATGCTTCCAAAGCGGCCGACGCGATCGCCGCGGTAAGGGCTGCGCTGGAAGCAGCCTAGCGTTCATCAGGGACGCTTTGCCGCTTTCAGCGCATGCGTCATTCTGCTGGAATCGCCCCAGGTGGACAGCCAGATCAGGCTGTCCGTGGCGACCGAGATCGTCGACCGCAAAAGGTTGAGCAGCGGTCCAGGCGATTTCAGCTGCTCCTCGGCGTGATGGAGATGGGCAAGCTCTTCCTCGCGGATCGCTAGGATGATGCCGTGCAGTTCGCCATCGCGTTCGGCGAGGAAAAACAGCTGATCGTCGAGATGGCGATGCACCGCCGCTTCGACCGCTGCGGTGCAGGCCCAGATGCCTTGCGGTCCGAGCAGGGCGGTCAGAAAACCCAGCAGCCAGCCGCCCCAGCTCCAGAATTGCATCACCCGGCACGGTCGCGACTGCCGCTACGGCATGGCGGCACGGAAGGCGGCACAGTGATTGCGCTCGTGCCCAAGCATCTCCGACAAGGACGGCACGCAATCTGGCCAAAAGCGCTTGGCGACAAGAATCTGCGCCGAATAGATTCGGATCGCCCCGAACTCGCCGGCGTGGTTCACTCGGACTATTCTGGCGACCGTGAGTGCGTCCTGGTGAGAAAGATCATCCATGGACGCGCCCAAGCCTTATGTCAGCCGGTTGGCAAAGCGTGGGAGCTTTGCAACGCGATCCCACCAGGCCTGGATCTCGGCAAACTCGGCCAGCAGCTTTTGCCCCTCGGCGGCCTTGACGAAATAGCCGATGATCGGTGCTGCATGCAGGTCGGCCAGTGTCAGCCGATCGCCCAGCAACCACGAGCCCGGCGCTTTCAGCGAAGAGAGCGTCTGCAGCGCTTTGCTCGCCTGCGAAATGCCATTGGCGATCAGGGTCTCGTCGGGCGCATCCTTCTCCAGCCGCTCGACGGCGACATCCCAGACCATCGACCTGTAGGCGTAGGCGTCGAGCATGCCGATGATCTGGTTCATCCGTGCGCGGCCGCGAGCCTCCGTCGGCTGAAGGCTCGGCCCGTCGAATACTTCGTCGACATATCTGGCAATCGCGCTCGTCTCGAAGAGCCGAAACCCGTCATGCTCGAACGCCGGGATGCGGCCGAACGGATGGTGCTCGAAATACCAGGCGGGAATGCCGCCAGTGGCGAAGACATCGACCGGCACAAGCTCGTAGTCGAGGGCTTTTTCCTCGAGCGCAAGGCGGACGATGCGCACATAGACGCTGTAATCCGCCCCGTAGACGACCGGCTTGGCCATAGGCCCTAGCTTACGCCATCGCCTTCTGCAGGTTCTCGTCGATCTTGTCGAGGAAGCCGGTGGTCGAAAGCCATGGCTGGTCGGGACCGATCAGCAGCGACAGGTCCTTGGTCATGAAACCGGACTCCACCGTCTGGATGCAGACCCTTTCCAGCGTGTCGGCAAAACGCTTCAGGTCGGCATTGTCGTCGAGCTTGGCGCGGTGCGCGAGGCCGCGCGTCCAGGCGAAGATCGAGGCGATCGAATTGGTCGAGGTTTCCTCGCCCTTCTGGTGCTGGCGATAATGGCGGGTGACGGTGCCGTGCGCGGCTTCCGCTTCCACCGTCTTGCCGTCCGGTGTCATCAGCACTGAGGTCATCAGGCCGAGCGACCCAAAACCCTGCGCAACGGTGTCGGACTGCACGTCACCGTCATAGTTCTTGCAGGCCCAGACATAGCCGCCTGACCATTTCAGGGCGGAGGCCACCATGTCGTCGATCAGGCGGTGCTCGTACCACAGCTTCTTCGACTTGAACTCGGCCTCGAATTCAGCCTCGTAGACCTCCTGGAAGATGTCCTTGAAGCGACCGTCATAGGCCTTGAGGATGGTGTTCTTGGTCGACAGATAGACCGGATAGTTGCGCAGCAAGCCGTAGTTCAGCGACGCCCGGGCAAACTCGCGGATCGACTCGTCGAGATTGTACATGGCCATGGCGACGCCGGCGCCGGGCGCGTCGTACACATCGTGCTCGATCACCTGGCCGTCCTCTCCGACGAATTTGATGGTCAGCTTGCCCTTGCCGGGGAAGCGGAAATCGGTGGCGCGGTACTGGTCGCCGAAGGCATGGCGGCCGACGATGATCGGCTTGGTCCAGCCGGGCACCAGGCGCGGCACGTTCTTCATGATGATCGGCTCGCGGAAGATGGTGCCGCCGAGGATGTTGCGGATGGTGCCGTTCGGCGACTTCCACATTTTCTTCAGCTTGAACTCCTCGACGCGCTGCTCGTCGGGGGTGATCGTCGCGCATTTCACGCCGACGCCGTGTTTCTTGATGGCGTTGGCCGAATCGATGGTCACCTGGTCGTTGGTGGCGTCGCGGTGCTCGATGCCGAGGTCGTAATATTCAAGCTTGAGGTCGAGATAAGGATGGATCAGCTTGTCCTTGATGAACTGCCAGATGATGCGGGTCATCTCGTCGCCGTCGAGTTCGACGACCGGGTTCGCCACCTTGATCTTCGCCATGGAAAGAATGCCTCGTTGCTGGGATATGGGACGGCCTTGCCCGCGTGGCGTTGGGCCGGGAGATGTCGCCCGTATATCAAAGCGCTTTTGGCCACGCAAACGGCGATCGGTCACGAATTGGAGGCCAGAGCCGTCGTCATTTGCGAATGCTTCATTTTCCCGGCCGAATATGGCAGGGACGCTGAAATGCCGCAAACAGCAGTTCATTGACAATCATGCCCGTCATCAAAGATCCCGATAGCATTGCAGTCGCCGGCCCGGCGATCATCCTCGTCGAGCCGCAGCTTGGCGAGAACATCGGCATGGTCGCGCGCGCCATGGCCAATTTCGGTCTGTCGGAGCTGCGCCTGGTCAACCCGCGTGATGGTTGGCCGAGCGAGAAGGCACGCGCGGCGGCCAGCCGCGCCGACCATGTCATCGACGCCGTGAGAGTGTTCGACGACCTGGCCTCGGCGCTCGCCGACTTGAATTTTGTCTTCGCAACCACGGCCAGGCAGCGCGACGGCTTCAAATCCGTGCGCGGGCCGGTGGAGGCGGGCAGGATGCTTCGGACCCATCATGCAATGGGACAACGCACTGGCATCCTGTTCGGACGCGAACGCTTCGGCCTCTACAATGACGAGGTCGGCTTGGCCGACGAGATCGTCACTTTCCCGGTCGATCCCGATTTCTCCTCGCTCAACATCGCCCAGGCCGCGCTGCTGATGTCCTATGAATGGATGAAGTCCGGCCTGGAAGATGAGACCAAGACCAATTTTTCCGGCCCGGACATGAAGCCGGCAAGCAAGGAAGAATTGCACGGCCTGTTTGCGTATCTGGAAGGCGCATTGGAAGCGCGCGGCTATTTCCGGCCGGCGCCGAAGAAGCCGAAAATGGTCGACAATCTGCGCGCGGTGCTCACACGCCCCGGCTTTGCCGAACCGGAGCTCAAGGTGCTGCGCGGCATCATCTCGTCGCTCGACAGGTTTTCTCCGGCGATGCCGCGCGGCGACGGGTCCCCTGGCGACGATCCGCGGCGCTTGCCCGCGGCCGCCGCGCGTGCCCGCAAGGCGGAGGCGGCGCGCTTTGCCGACACCGGCAAGGACGATGACATACCGCCGCTTGGCGGAAAAGGAACCGACAATGACTGAGCGGCCGATCCTGATGTTCGATTCGGGCATCGGCGGGCTTACCGTGCTGCGCGAGGCACGCGTGCTGATGCCCGACCGCCGCTTCATCTATGTCGCCGACGACGCTGCGTTTCCCTACGGCGCTTGGGAAGAGCCGGCGCTGAGGGCGCATATACTCGAATTGTTCGGCAAACTGCTGGAGCGCTTTGCGCCGGCCATTTCCGTCATCGCCTGCAACACCGCCTCGACGTTGGTGATCGATGCGTTGCGCGATAGATTTCCCGAGCATCCTTTCGTCGGCATGGTGCCTGCGATCAAGCCGGCGGCGGAACGCACGCGCTCAGGGCTGGTTTCGGTGCTGGCGACGCCTGGCACCGTCAAGCGCCAATACACGCGCGACCTGATCAGCAAATGGGCGCAGAAATGCCATGTCCGCCTGGTCGGCAGCGACAGGCTGGCGGGACTGGCTGAGATCTACATGCGTGAGGGCTTCGTCGATGAAGAAGCCGTGCGCACCGAGATTACGCCGTGCTTCGTCGAACATGATGCGCTGCGTACGGATATCGTCGTGCTCGCCTGCACACACTACCCCTTTCTGGCCAATCGCATGCGCAAGACGGCGCCCTGGCCGGTCGATTGGCTCGACCCCGCTGAAGCGATCGCGCGCCGGGCGCTGTCGCTTCTCGCCGACATCGATCCGAGCGGTCGTGGCGAGATGCTGCCTGAAGGCCCCGACCTTGCCGTCTTCACATCGAAAAGAGCCGATTTTCCGACCCGTCGCCTAATACAGGGCTTCGGGCTGGCGATGTCGTGATTGCGAAGCGGAACATCACGGCAGTCGTTGCGTTTTTCTCCAGATTCTAACGGGAGAAAGAGCCATGCCAGCCACCTCGAAAGCCCAGCAGAAAGCCGCCGGCGCGGCTCTGTCGGCCAAGCGCGGCGAGACCAAGAAGAGCGAACTCCAGGGCGCTTCCAAGGGAATGTACGAATCGATGAGCGAAAAGCAGCTCGAGGAATTCGCCGAGACGAAGCGCAAGGGCCTGCCGGAGAAGAAGTCGAAAGACTAAGGGTTAAGCATCCGGAATCAAAGAGCCCGCGGCCAAGACCGCGGGCTTTGAAATGATATCGGCCGCCTGAGACCGGATAGGAGCCTACCAGCGCCCGCTGCAGCGCTTGATCTTGTAGCGTATGACCTTCTTGTGGCCGTGCCGCCAGATAACCTTCTTCTTGATCACGATGCGGCAAGCCTGGTGATGCCGGTGTCCTTGCCAATGCCTGGCCTCCGCCGGCTCCGGTGTCAGGACCGCCATGGATCCCGCCAACACAGCGGCTCCTGTCAGGGTAAGGAAGAATTTCTTCATGCGAATGTAGCTCCTCTGCTCCGGTCCCTTCCTGATGCCGCTGGCGCAACCTCCCGCCACATCCGGCACTGTACTCAACCCAGAGACGCTATATCGTCGCCATGGCCTACGCCAGCCACAAGCTTGACACCGGTTAAATCTCCGTTTAATCAGCGCGCCAACACCGGGCCGCAATGCCCGGTGGTTTTCTTTATGTGGGCAAGATGCGTGGAAATCCAATTCTACTATCTTGTTTGAACTGACGTGTCCCGTGGGTTTTCCGCCGCGTTGCGTGGGAAAACCCTGTCAGGTCTCGAAAACGGAGGCCAGAGGAGGGCGCGTTTCCTTCACCCGGACCATGAGGTTCCGGGTGTATTGTTTTGAAAAGGGAATGCGATGAGCAAGCGCGAATCCGCGAAGTACAAGATCGACCGCCGTCTCGGCGAAAATATCTGGGGCCGCCCGAAGTCCCCGGTCAACAAGCGTGAATACGGTCCTGGCCAGCATGGCCAGCGCCGCAAGGGCAAGCTTTCCGATTTCGGCCTGCAGCTGCGCGCCAAGCAGAAGCTGAAGGGTCACTATGGCGATGTTTCGGAAAAGCAGTTCCGCAAGGTCTATGAAGAGGCTGACCGCCGCAAGGGCGACACCTCGGAGAACCTGATCGGCCTGCTCGAATCGCGTCTCGACGCGGTCGTCTACCGCGCGAAGTTCGTGCCGACCATTTTCGCCGCCCGTCAGTTCGTCAACCACGGCCACGTCAACGTCAACGGCAAGCGTGTCAATATCGGCTCGTATCGCTGCAAGCCGGGCGATGTCGTCGAAGTGCGCGAAAAGTCCAAGCAGCTGGTCATCGTTCTGGAAGCGGTCGGTCTCGCCGAGCGCGACGTGCCGGACTACATCGAAGCCGATCACAACAAGATGGTCGCGACCTTCTCGCGCATCCCTGGCCTTGCGGACGTTCCGTTCGCCGTGCAGATGGAACCGAACCTGGTCGTCGAATTCTATTCGCGCTAAAACGAGCGCGTTCTGCGATACCAAGCAAAGGCCGCCCGTCGAGGCGGCCTTTTCTTTGTCGGTCATGTCCGCTAATCCGGCGCTCTGGGCCACTGAAAGCGACATGCCATGAACATGCTTCCAGACATCGAACCGATCGCCGACAGCGAAGGCGGCTTCCATCCGCTGTTCGCCGACGTGCCGTCCTCGGTCGAATTCAACAAATTGCGCAAGCGGCTGCTGCGGCTGACCCGGCAGGCGATCGAGGATTTCTCGATGGTCAAGCCCGGCCAGCGCTGGCTCGTTGCCCTGTCTGGCGGCAAGGATTCCTACGGCCTGCTCGCGGTGCTGCTCGACCTCAAATGGCGCGGGCTCTTGCCGGTCGATCTTCTGGCCTGCAATCTCGATCAGGGCCAGCCCAATTTCCCCAAACATATCCTGCCGGACTATCTCGACAGATACGCCATCCCGCATCGCATCGAGTATCAGGACACCTATTCCGTCGTCACCGACAAGCTGCCTGCGGGCAGCACCTATTGCTCGCTCTGCTCTCGCCTCAGGCGCGGCCATCTCTACCGCATTGCGCGCGAGGAGGGGTGCTCGGCGCTGGTGCTCGGCCACCATCGCGAGGACATTCTCGAAACCTTCTTCATGAATCTCTTCCATGGCGGCCGTCTCGCCGCCATGCCGCCAAAACTGCTGAACGACGAGGGCGACGTCATGGTGCTGCGGCCATTGAGCTACTGCGCCGAGGCCGATCTGGAAAAATTCGCCGCCGCCATGCATTTCCCGATCATTCCCTGCGATCTCTGCGGCAGCCAGGAAGGTCTTCAGCGCAACGCCATGAAGGCGATGCTCGAGGACCTGGAAAAGCGCATGCCGGGCCGCAAGGATACGATGCTGCGGGCGCTGTCGAACAGCAGGCCATCGCATCTGCTCGACAGAAAGCTGTTCGACTTCGCTGCCCTCAACGACACCCTCACCACAAGGCAAGACATTTCCGATGACATTTGACGACACCGCAATCGATTGGCTGGCCGGCATTCTGGCCGAGGCGGCGCTGACCGAGATCATGCCGCGCTTTCGCCGGCTTGGTGAGGGCGACATCCGCCAGAAGACGTCGGCTGCCGACCTCGTGACCGAAGCCGACGTCAATGCCGAGCGGCTGATCACCGCGCGGCTGCGCGAGCGCTATCCCCAGGCGATGATCGTCGGCGAGGAGGCCTGTTCCGACAATCCAGCACTGCTCGATGGTCTGGGGGATGCCGATCTGGCCTTCGTCATCGATCCGGTCGACGGCACTTTCAACTTCGCCTCCGGCGTGCCGCTGTTCGGCGTCATGCTGGCGGTCGTGGTCCAGGGCGAGACGGTTGCCGGCATCATCCACGATCCCGTCGGCAAGGACTGGCTGATTGGTGCCAAGGGCGCCGGCAGCCATATCCGGCATGCGCATGGCAGACTGGAGAAGGTGCACGTCGCGGCACTCGCGCCGATCTCGGAAATGACCGGCTCCGTCTCCTGGCAATATATGGCCGAGCCGGAGCGGTCGCGGCTGGCGCGCAACCAGACGAAGATCCTGTCGCAATTCGCCTATCGCTGCGCCGCGCACGAATACCGCCTGTTGGCGAGCGGCCATGCCCACTTCGTCGTCTACAACAAGCTGATGCCGTGGGATCATCTGGCCGGCGTGCTGATCCATACCGAGGCCGGCGGCCATGCGGCGCGCTTCGACGGCAGCACCTATCTGCCCTCGCATCTCGGCGGCGGCCTGCTTGTCGCGCCCGATCGCGAAAGCTGGGACGAATTGCGCCGCGAACTCTGGGCGCAATAGGATTAATTGCTGCGTTAGCCGAAGGAGCGATGCTATCTTACGCAAATCCGGAGGCTCTCGAATGAAACCTCGGTTCGCATTTGTCGCCACGGCTCTTGCCGCCGTCTTGTTTGCCAGTTCCCAGGAAGCAACATCGCAAGAGCGCAGCTGTCGCAGTCCCGATCCCGTCGATACGATAAAGGAGATGTCGGACGCGATCTATGCCTGCTGGAAGCCGCCACCCGGAACCGCGGGCATGTCCCTCACGTTGCGGTTCTCGCTTCGCCGCGACGGCACATTGATCGGCAAGCCTCGCGCCACATATTCCGATCTGGGCGCCGATGCCCAGCTCAGCCGGGCCTTCGTGGCCTCAATCCTCAAGGCACTGGATGAAGCTCTGCCATTGCCCTTTTCGCACAGCATGGGTGGAGCAATCGCGGGGCGCATGCTTGCTCCTCGATTCACGGCAGCTCTTGAAGGTGCTAATGCAAGTCGGTGATGTGCCCTGAAACGGGCGGGTTCTGTGGCTGGAACATCTTGCCGCGCTCGGCGATGAAGATCATCAGCAGCGCCGCGACCGAGACGCTGCAGAAGCCGGCGGCCAGCGGCGTCACCGTGCCGTTGAAGGCCTGGCCGATCAGCGTGCCGAGAATGCCGCCGAGAAACGTCTGCATGAAACCGAGGATCGACGACGCCGTGCCGGCCAGTTGGCCGAGCGGCTCCATGGCCAGCGCGTTGAAGTTCGCGCCGAGCGCACCGAACGGAAGCATTGCGCAGGCAAAGAAGGTGATGAACAGCCAGAGCGGCATCTTCATTTCCAGCGAAACGACCAGCCAGGCAAGGCTGATGACCAGGAACAGCAGCAGCGCGCTCTGCGACAGGCGGCGCATGCCGATGCGGCCGACAAGGCGCGAATTCAGAAAGTTGGAGAAGGCGAGCACGCCCGCAACCCCGGCGAAGATGACCGGGAACATCTCGCCGACATGGAAGATGTCCACATAGATCTGCTGCGCCGAAGCGATGAAGCCGAACATGGCGCCGAAGATGAAGGTGCTGGCGAAGGCATAGCAGATCGCAATGCGGTTGGTGAGCACGATGCGAAACCCACCAACAATGGAGTTCACGGTCAGCGGCCGGCGATGTTCGGGATGCAGCGTTTCAGGCAGGCGCAGCAGCGACCAGGCCGAGACGAGGAGCGCACCGACGGCCATGGTGACAAAGATCCAATGCCAGGTCGCAAACAGCATGATGAACTGGCCAATGCCGGGAGCAATGACCGGTATCGCCATGAACACCATGAAGATCAGCGACATCACCTCGGCCATGCGCCGGCCGTCGAACGTATCGCGCACGATCGAGACGGCGATGACGCGGGTGGCGGCCGCACCGATGCCTTGCACGGCCCGGCACAGCAGAAGTGTTTCAAAGCTTGGCGCAATGGCGGCAGCCGCCGCCGCGGCGACATAAATCACCAGCCCGGCGACCAGCGGTGCGCGACGCCCGAAGCGATCCGAGATCGGCCCGAAGAACAACTGTCCGCCGCCGAAGCCCAGAATGTAGGCCGTTATGACGTACTGCCGGTGGTTTTCATTTTCGACGCCGAGCGAGGCGCCGATCTGCTGCAGCGCGGGCAGCATGATATCGATGGCCAGCGAGTTCAGCGCCATCAGCGCCGCGCATAGGGCTATGAACTCCCAGCGCGGAATGGGCAGTTTGCTTGCCGATTGCGGCTCTGGTTTTGACTGGTCCACGGCAAGTCCGATCTTTCAAACGAAAATGCGCCGGCGGGCCGGCGCATTGGCTCGTCTTGGTCCTGGGTTCAGGACATGAAAATTGCCGAGGTGGGCTGCTCCCGGCGCCTTTGTGCATGACCCCGAAAATCAAAATCAACCTTCGGATGGCAATATGCACAAACAGAAATCAGGCGGCGCCTTTGACGCTGACGCCCTTCTCGACGAGGAATGTCTGCAACTCACCGGCCTGGAACATCTCGCGGATGATATCGCAGCCGCCGACGAATTCGCCCTTGACGTAGAGCTGAGGGATCGTCGGCCAGTTGGAATATTCCTTGATGCCCTGGCGCAGTTCAGCCGAGTCCAGAACGTTCACGCCTTTGTAGTCGGCGCCGATATAGTCGAGGATCTGGACGACCTGGCCGGAAAATCCGCATTGCGGGAAACCGGGCGTGCCCTTCATGAAAAGGACGACGTCGTTGCCCTTCACTTCATTGTCGATGTAGTCGTTGATACCGCTCATGGAAAATCCTTTCCCGCCTGTGGGAGTCAGGCTCGAAACATATCCCTTCAAATAAACCCAACGATTGCTCGAAACAAGACGTTAGCCGTGCCGTGGCTGAAATGGCGCAAAGGATGAGCCGTGTTGGGCCAAGCGGTTCTCTCGACACTGATCCGCGTGGTTGCGGTTGTTCCGGTGCGGCTCAGTCAGGAACGCTGGTCTGCAGCGCCAGTGCGTGCAGCACGCCACCCATATTTCCTTTCAGCGCGTCATAGACCATCTGGTGCTGCTGCACGCGGCTTTTCCCTCGAAAGCTCTCGGCCACCACCTCGGCCGCATAATGGTCGCCGTCGCCGGCGAGATCGCGGATCGTCACCTTGGCGTCTGGAATGCCGTCCTTGATCAGTTTTTCGATGTCGTGGGCATCCATTGCCATGGCAAAATCCTGTTTCGAGCGGCCGGCAGCCGGCCATAAGATGAGAGTCGGGCGAGCCTAAAGCCTTTCCGGTCCGGATTGAAGCCGTTCTGTCCCACCAACGGCAAGACGGTTCGATGGTTTCAGAGAAAGACTAGGCCGGTGGGCTTGCTTCATCCTCGGCAACGTCGTCACGTGTCGAGAAAGCACGGCCAAGGCTGAAGGCAAGTACATAGAGCGGCAAGTTGAGCACGAGGCTGACAATGGGAAGATAGCTCGTCATTTGCCAAGCCGGCGAGAAGAACGCCTGGCCGTAGCCGTCGCAGGTCAACGACGAGCCGTACTCCCACAACGCGCCTACGACCACCGCGCTGGCAAAAAGCTTGATGCAGGTGACGATATGCCTTGCCCGTGCCGGATCCGGCGCCAGGCGGTCCCACAGAACCAGGCAGACGATCGGGACCGCGTAGACGAGATTCTGCGCGATGAGCATGGGGATGGCGCCATTGGCTGCGGCAAGGAACTCCGCGCGCGTTTCCAGCCGCATGCACACCTCGCTTGAGGTTGTCGACAGCAGGAAAAAGACGAACGGTCCCAGGAACCAGAAGAAGAACAACGACGGCCAGAAGACGACTGCAAGCAGCGCCCGGGCAGCCAGTTTCCTGTGATTGATCATGAGTTTCCCGAAAAACCGTTCCCACTTTTCGGGATCATGCTCTCGTCAACTGGCCTGGTCCATGAAGCGGGGGAACCAGCCTTCGTGCGCCGCGGAGAGTTCGCTGACCGGGATTGCCCTGGCGTCGCCAAGCTTCAGCGCGTTGCCCCCGGTCGAGCCGATCCACGGCGCGAAGATGCCGAGTTCGCCCTGCTGCTTGCGAATGGCGTCCCATTCGTCACCATGCGGATCGATCGACAGCGTCAGGAGATAACGGCCCTGATCCTCGCCGAACCAGACCGGGATCGGGTCGGTGCCGACAAGCCCGGGAACGGCGGCGCCGATTCCGGACGCCATCGCCATCTCGGCAAGCGCAACGGCGACACCGCCATCGGAAACGTCGTGCGCCGCCGTGACGATGCCGGAGGCGATGAGCGCTCGCACATGGTCGCCGACGCGTTTTTCGTGATCGAGATCGACCGGCGGCGGCGGGCCATCCGTGCGGCCGTGTACGTCCCTGAAATAGACCGATTGGCCAAGATGCGTTCCCCAGGACGCCGGTGCGCCGACCAGCAGGATCATCTGGCCCTCGGCCGCAAAGCCGATCCGCACCATCTTCGACCAATCGGCGATCAGCCCGACGCCGCCTATGGTCGGGGTTGGCAGGATGCCTTGGCCGTTGGTCTCGTTGTAGAGCGAGACATTGCCGGAGACGATCGGGAATCCGAGCGCACGGCAGGCGTCGCCTATGCCTTTCACCGCGCCGACCAGCTGGCCCATGATCTCAGGCCGTTCCGGGTTGCCGAAATTGAGGTTGTCGGTTGCGGCCAGCGGCAGAGCGCCGGTGGCGGTCAAGTTGCGCCAGCATTCGGCCACCGCCTGCTTGCCGCCCTCATAGGGGTCGGCCTCGCAATAGCGCGGCGTCACGTCGGAGGAGAAGGCGAGCGCCTTGGTCGCATGGCCTTCGACCCGGACCACGCCGGCATCGCCGCCTGGAAGCTGCAGCGAATTGCCCTGGATCAACGTGTCATACTGTTCCCACACCCAGCGCCGCGAAGACAGGTCGGGCCCGCCGAGCAGCTTCAGCAGCGCGTCTGCAACGTCGGCTTGCGGAATGTCATTGGCGGCCAGCGGCGCCGGCTTTTTCGGTTCGGTCCACGGCCGATCATATTCCGGAGCCTTGTCGCCAAGATCCTTGATCGGCAGGTTGGCGACCTCGTCGCCCTGGTGCAGAACGCGGAAGCGCAGATCGTCGGTGGTCTTGCCGACGATGGCGAAATCGAGCCCCCATTTGTGGAAGATCGCCTCGGCTTCCTTTTCCTTTTCCGGGCGCAGCACCATCAGCATGCGCTCCTGGCTTTCCGAAAGCATCATTTCGTAGGCGCTCATGCGCTCTTCGCGCACAGGAACCTTGTCGAGATCGAGCTCGATTCCGAGGTCGCCCTTGGCGCCCATTTCGACCGCCGAGCAGGTGAGGCCGGCGGCACCCATGTCCTGGATGGCGATGACGGCGCCCGAGGCCATCAGTTCGAGGCTGGCTTCCAGCAGGCATTTTTCGGTGAAGGGATCGCCGACCTGCACTGTCGGGCGCTTCTCATCGATTTTGTCGTCGAATTCGGCCGAAGCCATGGTGGCGCCGCCGACGCCGTCGCGGCCAGTCTTGGCGCCGAGATAGACGACCGGCAGGCCGACGCCCTTGGCTTCCGACAGGAAGATCGCATCGGTTTTGGCAAGGCCCGCCGCAAAGGCGTTGACCAGGATGTTGCCATTGTAGCGGGCGTCGAAATTGACCTCGCCACCGACTGTCGGCACGCCGAAGGCGTTGCCATAGCCGCCGACGCCGGAAACCACGCCTGAAACGAGATGCCGGGTCTTGGGATGGTCAGGCGAGCCGAAGCGCAGCGCATTCATCGCCGCGATCGGCCGCGCGCCCATGGTGAAGACGTCGCGCAATATGCCGCCGACGCCGGTCGCCGCGCCCTGGTAAGGCTCGATATAGGACGGGTGGTTATGGCTCTCCATCTTGAAGACGACGCAGTCGCCGTCGCCGATGTCGACCACGCCGGCATTCTCGCCCGGCCCCTGGATGACTTGCGGACCGGTGGTTGGCAGCGTGCGCAGCCACTTCTTCGAGGATTTGTAGGAGCAGTGCTCATTCCACATCGCCGAGAAGATGCCGAGTTCGGTGAAGCTCGGCTCGCGCCCGACAAGATCGAGGATGCGCTGATACTCGTCGGGCTTGAGCCCGTGTGAGGCAATGAGCTCAGGGGTGATCGGCACGGAATTGGAAATGGTCATGGGCGGCGATTTATATCCGGGACGTTGGGATTTTGAGTCCCGTCTTATCGCAAGCCTTGCGGCCGATACACCCATGGATTGACGAAAAACGACGGAAAACCGGACAAAGCCACGCAATGTCAGGAGAAGCTGTCGTAGCCGGCGCGGCCTTCATCGAGAAGTCGCCGGATCGCCGCGACGCCTTCGGCTATGTCCTCGCGCTGTCTCGGCTGCGAAACGCCAAAGCGGACGCCATGGAAAACCTGCTCGGAGCGTCCGGCCTTGAATTCGTCCTCGTCGTCGATCAGCACGCCGTGCTCAAGGCAGGCGTTCTTGAAGGTGCCGGAAAGCCAGGGGTCGGGCAGGGACAGCCAGACAAAGGGCACCCTGTCATGCGACTTGAATGCGAAGCCGGCCAAAGTCTCGCGCACGATGGCGATGCGGGCGCCGATTTCGGCGATGCTGCGCTTGCGTATCTCATCCGCCTGACCTGACAGCACCAGCCTTGTATTCACCTCCGCCAGCAGGAAGGGCATGCCGCCGGTCATCATCTTGTGAGCGACACGGATGCGGTGGCGGTAGGCGGGCGGGCAAGAAAGCCAGCCGCCGCGTACACCGGCTGCGACCGACTTCGACAGGCCGCCCGCGACAATGGTGCGTTCAGGCGCATACTCGGCCAGCAATGGTGTCGGATCATCGGTCAGATTGCCATAGAGGTCGTCCTCGATGAGGACGACGTTGTATTCGCGTGCGACATGGGCGATCGCCTCGCGGCGCGCCGCCGACAAGGTGGCCAGCGTCGGATTCTGCGCAGTCGGCATCAGGAAGATCATCTTGGGATGCTTTTGCGCGCAGACGCGCTCGAAATCCTGCGGATCGATGCCTTCCTCGTCCGATGCCACCAGCGCGGTGCGCCTGCCGATCAGGCCGGCACTGCGGGAAATCTGCGAGTAGGTGAGGTGCTCGAAGGCAACATAGTCGCCAGGCATGGTGAGCGCCGCGATTGCCGCCATCACCGCCGCATGGGTGCCGAGCGTGGGAACGATGGTGTCGGCACTCGGACGAAACGAATTGCGCGCCAACCAGCGGGCGCCGGCTTCGTACCAGCGGTCGGGAAACTCCCGCGTGTAGCTTGAAATCTCATGTGGATGGTCCTGCGCCGTGCGCGACAGGACACCGGCGACGATGTCGCCCTGGCCGATATCGGGTGCTGCGGTGCTGTCGAAACGCAGCTTGCCTTTAGGCGCATCGATATAGCGTGTGCCTTCGCCGCCGACGTCCGGAGCCGGAAAATCCGGCTTCGCGCGCTGGCCGAGCACATAGGTTCCACGCCCGACTTCGCCGCTCACCAGCCCACGCTCGCGCAGCAATTGATAGGCCCGGCCGACCGTGCCGACGGTGGTGCCGATGTCGTAGGCGAGGTCGCGTTGCGGCGGCAGCTTTGCGCCGGCATCGATCACGCCGCGATCGATGTCCGTCTCGATGGAATCCGCCAGCCGCTGATACAGCGGGCCGGAGCCGGCAGTGAGATCTGGAAGCCAATTTGTCATGGTGACAATTTTCTATATTGCACCGGCACATGAGTCAATACATATCAATCGCGTGCAAAAAAGGGTACAATTTAGACCATCGGCAGAAAGAAAATGAATACAATCGCGACAATACGTCATTCGAGCGCTGCATTATCAGGCCAATCGATACGCCCGTCGGTTCAGCGCGGCTTTGTCAGCCGCCTTGTGCGCGTGCTGAGGTCGCTGGCAAGATGGATCGACAACCTGCTGGATCGCCGCCGCAGCCGGTTGGCGCTGCTGGAGATGACCGACGACCAGCTCAAGGATATCGGCATCTCGCGCTGCGATGCCCACCGCGAGGGCATCAGGCCGTTCTGGGACTGACCGTGATCCCAAAAGTGGGAACCGGTTTTTGGGAAAGATAATGGTCCCTGGAAATGCGGACAGGACGTCCGCACAGTTCTAACGGACGCTCGATGCCCTGGTGCGAGCAATGCCATGGTCCGCAAGGACGGCGACCACGCACAGCACGAGGAAAAGTCCGGTGATGGCTGCGGCCGAGATGACGACGCTGGTCGCGCCGTTCTTGGCGATGTCCAGGAAAGGGTAGGGCACCTCGCCGGCAAACGGCGCCCGCACCAGCGCATAGACCAGATAAGCGATGGGATAGATCACCCACCAGGAAATGTCGCTCCAGCGCGTCCTGCCGTCAGCGCCCGATATCAACCACCACAGCACGAAGAGCACCGGCGTCACATAATGCAGCAGGACGTCGCAGAGCAGGAACAGCCCCTGCGGCTGCCAGAGTTGTGCCAGGACCGTTGCATAGATGATAAAAACCAGCGCGATCGAAGCGGCAACGCCGGCCCGCATCCGCGCGCCTGCAAAGGCCGGCACCCAGGCATAGAAGGTGGGTGACAGCAGCGACATGTACACCAGCACCGCGCCGATGTTGGTCAAGATGGTGAAGAAGCTGAAGACGAAAATGACGGAGCCAAGCAGGCTGCGGCCTGCTTCCATCGATGCCGGAATGCTGATGCAGAACTGCAGGATGAGCCCGGCCAGACCGATGACCAGCCCCACAATCTGCAGAAAGCGGCCCATGGGCTAGGCCGTCGCGGCGCAGGCCGGATTGCCGGTCTGCCAACGAGCGATGTCCGAGCCGATGCGGGCGCCGAGCGGATCGTTCATCAGCGGTCCGAAGACGTCGACACGGCTAGAATTGCCTTGCGCCTGCACGACCAGCAAAGGTTTGCCGCCATAGTGCTTGGCCGGCACCAGCAGGAAACGCGGCGTGCCGCTGAACGAATTCAGCTCATTGGCCATCTGGTACGGTTTGAAGGCTGGGTCCTTGCTGGCGATCCAGCATTTGTGGGCAGCGATCGCCACTTGTTCCATGGCCAGCAGCGCAGCACTTTTGCCTGAGGGAACAGGCGTGCTCTTTGGCGTCGACTGGCAAGATGCCAGCACAAAGCCCGCCGCGGCGACCAGCGCGATCGTCTTCGACTTAATCAAGCGGCACCCATCTCAAGCTCGGACAGAAAAATCTTCAAACCATCGGTCATCTCGCCCCACACCCTCGAC
The DNA here is from genome assembly GCF_004023085.1 of Mesorhizobium sp. M7A.F.Ca.US.010.02.1.1. Classification (NCBI taxonomy): domain Bacteria; kingdom Pseudomonadati; phylum Pseudomonadota; class Alphaproteobacteria; order Hyphomicrobiales; family Phyllobacteriaceae; genus Mesorhizobium; species Mesorhizobium sp. M7A.F.Ca.US.010.02.1.1. The sequence continues at coordinate 38,351 of NZ_RZRV01000006.1, forward strand.
AATGCCGGGTGTTGCGAGGCGATCTGCTGGTAGGCGTCGAATTTGGGATAGGCATCGAGCAGGTCGTGGCGTCCCGTCATGGCCCGGAAATTGTTGAAGATGAACCGCGTCGGCGTCAGCCAGGCATCGGCGAAACTAATGTCGTCGCCGAGTGCGAAGGGCCCTTGCGCCATGCGGGCCTCGATCGCTGCCAGTCCATGATGTAGGCGGGCGAACTGGGCGTCGATCTCGGCATTGTTTCGCTTCGGCACGGAATGAAGCTCGAAAAGCTTCATCATCGGTGTCAGCACATCGAGATCGGTGATGCGGGCGAACATACGCACCAGCGCGCGGTCCTTGGAATCGGGGGGCAGCAGCGCCGGTTCCGGGAACCGTTCCTCGAGATATTCGGCGATGACCACCGATTCGACGATCGTCTCGCCCGAGCCGGTGATCAGCACCGGAATCCGGTTCATCGGTGAGATGGCGCGAAACTCTTCCGGGATGGGGAAACCGGGCGGCGGCGCGATGATCTTGAGTGGTACGTCCTTGATGTAGGCCAGTGCCCGCACGATCGACGAGTAGGGCGACAACGGCCGCGAATAGAGTTTCATGACCGTCTCTCTCCCCAATGAACCAGACTTGCTCCAAAGAAACAGGAATGTCCGGCTGTTTTCAAGCTGTTCGCTTCGATATCGTCAGGCGGCGATGCCGAGAGCGCTCTCGAACAGTCCGCGGCCGTCGGTGCCGCCATGGGCTGCTTCGATCAGGTTTTCCGGGTGCGGCATCAGCCCGAGCACATTGCCTTGGCTGTTGACGATGCCGGCAATGTCGTTGATCGAGCCATTGGGGTTGGTGCCCTCGGCATAGCGGAACACCACTTGGCCTTCGCCTTCGAGGCGGGCAAGCGTGTCGGCGTCGGCGAAATAATTGCCGTCATGATGCGCGACCGGCGAGCGGATGATCTGGCCCGGCTGATAGCGGCGGGTGAACATGGTGTTGGCATTGGTGATCTCGAGCTTCACCTGCCGGCAGACGAATTTCAGCGAGGTGTTGCGCATCAAGGCGCCCGGCAACAGGCCGGCCTCGACCAGGATCTGGAAACCGTTGCAGACGCCGATGACCGTAACGCCGGCGGCCGCTTTTTCGGCCACAGCCCGCATGACCGGCATGCGCGCCGCGATCGCGCCGCAACGCAGATAGTCGCCGAAGGAAAAGCCGCCTGGAATGGCGATCAGGTCGACATCGGGGATTTCGGTGTCGGTCTGCCAGACGGTGATTGGCGGTGTTCCCGAAATCTTGGTCAACGCTGCGATCATGTCGCGGTCGCGATTGAGGCCGGGCAGGAGGACGACGGCTGATTTCAATTTAGGCGATCTCCACCGCGTAATTCTCAATCACCGTATTCGCCAGCAGCTTGTCGCACATGGCCTTGAGGTCGGCTTCGGCCTTGGCCTTGTCACTTTCGGCCAGCTCGACGTCGAAAACCTTGCCCTGCCGCACCGCGCCGACGCCGCCGAAGCCAAGGCCCGACAATGCGTGTTCTATCGCCTTGCCTTGCGGGTCGAGCACGCCGTTCTTGAGGGTGACGGTAATGCGGGCCTTGATCACGCTGGACATGCTCCTGTTCTGACTATCAGTTCGCAAGCCGCGATCAGTGCGGCTTGCCTTTGAGACCGTCGGTCGAGGCGACGAGCACAGGGCCGGTCGGGCGCGGCGGTTCGTTCTCGTTCATGATGCCGAGGCGGCGGGCAACTTCCTGGTAGGCCTCGACGAGGCCGCCCATGTCGCGGCGGAAACGATCCTTGTCGAGCTTGTCCTGCGTCGCCACGTCCCACAGGCGGCAGGAATCCGGCGAGATCTCGTCGGCGACGACAATGCGCATCATGTCGCCCTCGAACAGCCGGCCGCATTCGATCTTGAAGTCGACGAGCTGGATGCCGACGCCCATGAACAAGCCGGAGAGGAAGTCGTTGACGCGGATGGCCAGCGCCATGACGTCGTCGATCTCCTGCGGGCTCGCCCAGCCGAACGCAGTGATGTGCTCTTCCGACACCATCGGATCGTCGAGCGCGTCGGCCTTGTAATAGAATTCGATGATCGAGCGCGGCAGAACGGTGCCTTCCTCGATGCCGAGCCGCTTGGACAGCGAACCGGCGGCGACGTTGCGCACCACCACTTCGAGCGGAATGATCTCGACTTCCTTGATCAACTGCTCGCGCATGTTCAGCCGGCGGATGAAATGGGTCGGAATGCCCATGCGGTTCAAATGGTTGAAGATGTACTCGGAAATGCGGTTGTTGAGGACGCCCTTGCCGTCGATGACTTCATGCTTCTTCTTGTTGAACGCGGTGGCGTCGTCCTTGAAGAACTGGATAAGCGTGCCCGGTTCGGGTCCCTCATAGAGTATCTTGGCCTTGCCTTCATAAATGCGGCGGCGATTTTTCATCTGGATTTTTCTCTGGGGTTCCGGACAGGGCGGTATCAGACCATTTCCTGTCCGTCTGCCTGAAATAGTGCGGCTACGGTAGGGTTCAATGCCGGGTCTATCCCAATCACATCGTTTGCTCAATCGGCAAATCCTTCCAATCAACCGCTTTCGGGACTGAAATGCCGCAGCGCAGCATGCGATGAAGCGTATTGACCGGCCCGCGACCTTTTGGTTTGTGCTTTGGCAACGCACATATTCACCGCCAACGAATCGAATTTGACCGGAGGGACGCCATGAGCAGCATGAAAGACCGCGAAGAGGGCTTTGAGCGTAAATTCGCATTCGACGAGGAGCTTCGGTTCAAGGCCTCGGCACGCCGCAACAAGGCGCTCGGCCTGTGGGCCGCCGAAAAGCTCGGAAAGTCCGGCGCTGATGCCGACGCCTATGCCAAGGAAGTGGTTATCTCCGACATCGAGGAAGCCGGCGACCACGACGTGTTCCGCAAAATCCGCGGGGATTTCGACGCGGCCGGCGTCGAGCAGTCGGACCACCAGATCCGCCGCACCATGGACGAACTGATGGCGCAGGCGATCGAGCAGATCAAGAACACCTGATCCGGGCCATGCGCTGATCCCGGCCATACGCTGGACCAATCGACCGCCCGGCCTATCCGGGCGGTTTTTCTTTGCCTTTGTCGCGATTTCTGGCTGAAACTGCCGGAGTTAACAAGGAAAGTACCCATGTCCCTGAAGTCCCGCCTCGCGGCCGACGAAACGCTGTTCACCGCATGGTCCGGCGTGCCGGATGCCTTGACCGTCGAAATCGTCGCCAAGCAGGACTTTGATGCCGTCACGCTCGACATGCAGCATGGCGGCCATCACGAAGACAGCGTGCTGCGTGGCCTGGTGCCGGTGCTCGCTGCCGGCAAGCCGGCGCTGGTGCGCATTCCCGTTGGCCGTTTCGACATGGCAAGCCGCGCGCTCGATTTCGGCGCCGAGGCGGTCATCGCGCCGATGGGGAATTCGGTTGCCGATGCAAAATTGTTCGCCGCCGCCATGAAATACCCGCCACTCGGCGAGCGCTCCTGGGGGCCGACTTACGCTTTTCCGCGCCACGGCCAAGGCGACCAGGCCGACTGGCTGCGCGACACCAACCAGCGCACCATGGCCTTCGCCATGGTCGAGACGCGTGCGGCCCTCGATGCGCTCGACGGCATCCTCGACACGCCCGGCATCGACGGCATCTTCCTCGGTCCATCGGATTTCTCGATCGCCTGGAGCAATGGCGCCACGGTCAATTCGACGCTGGAAAGCATGATGGAGACTGTGGCATCGGTGGCCGAGCGCACCCGCAAGGCCGGCAAACATGCGGCGATCTACGTTGTCGAGCCGGCAATTGCCGGCCGGGTTGTGTCGATGGGCTATCGCCTGCTGGCCATGGGCTCCGAGCATTCGCTGATCGGGCTTGGCGCAAAAACGCTGATCAAGAGCGTCCGCGATTCGATCGGGTCCTGAAGAAACTCAGGGTTTCAAATCCGTCAGGAATTTGGCGAAGGTCATTGAACCTTCGGGCCACGGCCCGAAGCCTGAATCCGCGTTCAGATGACCGGTCTCGCCGGCATCGATGAACAGCGAGCCCCATGCACCGGCAATGTCTTCGGCGACATCGAAGGCGCAGAACGGATCGTTGCGGCTGGCGATCACGATCGAGGGAAAGGGCAGCGGCTCACGCGGGTAGGGACCGAAGGTCATCAGGTGCCTGGGCCTGATCTCGGGATTGGCGACGTCGGGAGGCGCCACGAAGAAGGCCCCGGCGACCGGCTTGCGGAATTGCGGAATGGCTTGCACCGCAGTGGCGACGCCGAGTGAGTGCGCGACCAGGACAACCGGCCGCTCGGCCTCGTTGACCGCCTTGGCGACGCTCGCCGTCCAGTCCTCGCGAACCGGCTTCGACCACTCGGCCTGTTCGACGCGGCGCGCCGTCGACAGTTTCGACTGCCAGCGGCTCTGCCAATGGTCGGGGCCGGAATTGGTGTAGCCCGGCACGATGAGGATATCTGCTTCCTTGACCTTCATGGCGCTGAGATAGCGAGCGGCATCGCTTCGTGCAACCGGCAGGAACGCCGCTATTGATCACAATAGTGAACACCATGTTCGCTTCTTCGCGTCTTGTGTGAACGATGCCGATGGACGATCTGTGGTCAGGAAAAGAAACAGCCGTGCGCGGGAACCCTGACTTTGGAACTGACACGACGTACAATGATCGGCGGAGTGGGGCTTCTCGCTTTGGGAGCTTCATCGCAGGCCGGTCGAACGGAGCATTTGATGAGCGAGTTGCCTTTTGCCGCCACCACCCCAGTCAGCGTTGCCCGCGTCGGGCTGAAGGCGCGCGACGCGGAAAGCCTTGCCGCATATTACCGCGAAATTGTCGGTCTGCAGGAGTTGAGCCGTGCCGATGGTTCGATCACGCTGGGCGCCGCCAACCGTCCCTTGTTGGTGCTTGAGCAGGACGCTTCAGCTAAGCCGGATGATCCGCGCAGCGCCGGGCTGTTCCACACCGCCTTCCTGCTGCCCAGCCGCGCCGATCTCGGCCGCTGGATCAACCACGCTATATCGAACAAGATCGCGATCGAGGGCGCTTCCGACCATCTGGTCAGCGAAGCTCTGTACCTGACCGATCCCGAAGGCAATGGCATCGAGATCTATGCCGACCGCCGCCCGCAGGACTGGAAGTGGAATGGCGACAAGATTGCCATGGCAACGGAGCGGCTGAACATTCCGTCCGTCGTTGCCGAAGTGCCTGCGGGTGACGCCGGCTGGCAGGGCGCGCCGGAAAACAGCATCGTCGGCCATGTCCACCTGCGTGTCGGCAGGCCGGAAGACGCCGAAGCCTGGTGGAACCAGGAATTCGGCTTCGACACGGTGGCGAAATATGGCGGCCAGGCGGTGTTCCTGTCGTCGGGCGGCTATCACCACCACATCGGCGCCAACGCCTGGCAGAGTTCAGGCGCAGGCCGCCGCGATCCCTCCCGGTCAGGTCTGGCCTGGGTCGAGATGCGTTCGGACAAGGCATCCACCGAAACCACGCGGGAAGACCCGTGGGGCACGGTGATCCGCACCGTGCCTGGCGCTGCCGGCTAAGCGCCCGCTGCGCTCTTAAACAGAACTGGCGGCGTAACCGGTCAGCAATCCGTGTGCCCAACTGTCGAAGCCGGCCGCCGTCGCGCGGCTGGATGCTTCGGCCCAGTCATAACTGACCGCGTGATGGCTGAACGACCATTCTCCGCGCTTGTGCGGGCGAGGGCGTAGCGGGCATGCGGGCTGCCGGTCACGGTAAGGCCGGGAAACGCCTGAACACCGACGCTGCCGGGATTTAGGATCGTCTGGCGGTCGGAAAGCCGCACGACGCGCGGCGTATGGGTGTGGCCGCACAAGGTCAGCCCGGCATCGATGCTGCCGAGCTTGTGTCTGATTTCTTTTTGATTGGATGGATAGAAGTGATTGCCGCCGTCTTCCTCGAGCAGGAACGTCTCGTCGTCGCTGGGGCTGCCGTGGCAGAGCAGAATTTCAGGGGCGAGCGTCAGGGCAATCGGCAATGCCAAAAGCCAAGCCAATGACGTCTGGGAGAGGCAATGGTGGGTAAAGGCATCGACGTCTTCCAGCCCGGAAGCCGGCGGCTCGATCAGCACACGGTCGTGATTGCCGCGCACGGTCGGCCAGTTCTGTGCAATCAAATATTGCGCGGTTTCTTCCGGCCATAGCGGCCCGGAGAGACAATCACCCAGATTGACGATGATGTCGGGAGAATTGTCCTTGATCCGCGCATGAACCGCTTCAAGCGCGCGCAGATTCCCGTGAATGTCGGAAAGGACAGCCAGTCGCATGGAAATCCTATCCGAACACCCGCTTGAAGATCGTGTCGACATGCTTGGTGTGATAGCCCAGGTCGAATTTCTCGCGGATCTCGGCTTCCGGCAGCGCTGCGGTCACTTCCTTGTCGGACAGTAATTCCTCAAGAAAATCAGCGCCTTGCTCCCACACTCTCATGGCGTTGCGCTGCACCAGCCGGTAGGAGTCTTCGCGCGACAGGCCCGCCTGCGTCAGCGCCAGCATGACGCGCTGCGAATGCACGAGGCCGCGGAACTTGTTCATGTTCTTCAGCATGTTGTCGGGATAGACGAGCAGCTTGTCGATGACGCCGGTCAGCCGTGACAGCGCGAAATCGAGCGTCACGGTGGCGTCCGGGCCGATCATGCGCTCGACCGAGGAGTGCGAGATGTCGCGCTCGTGCCAGAGCGCCACATTCTCCATCGCCGGCAGCGCCATCGAACGCACCATGCGGGCAAGGCCGGTGAGGTTCTCGGTCAGCACCGGGTTGCGCTTGTGCGGCATGGCCGACGAGCCTTTCTGGCCCGGCGAAAAATACTCTTCCGCTTCCAGCACTTCGGTGCGCTGCAAATGCCGGATCTCGATCGACAGCCGCTCGACCGACGAGGCGATGACGCCGAGCGTGGCAAAGAACATCGCGTGACGGTCGCGCGGGATCACTTGCGTCGAAACCGGCTCGGGCTTCAGGCCGAGCTTCGCCGCCACATGTTCCTCGACATAGGGGTCGATGTTGGCGAAGGTGCCGACCGCCCCGGAGATCGCACAGGTGGCGATGTCCTCCCGCGCGTGCACCAACCGCTCGCGGCAGCGCGAGAACTCGGCATAGGCCTGCGCCAGCTTGACGCCGAAGGTGGTCGGCTCGGCATGGATGCCATGGCTGCGGCCGATGGTGACCGTGTCCTTGTGCTCGAAGGCGCGGCGCTTGAGCGCTGCAAGCAGACCATCGATGTCGGCGAGCAGGATGTCGCTGGCGCGGGTAAGCTGCACCGCAAAGCAGGTGTCGAGAACGTCGGACGAGGTCATGCCCTGATGGATGAAGCGGGCGTCCGGCCCGACGAATTCGGCAAGATGGGTGAGGAAGGCGATCACGTCATGCTTGGTAACGCGCTCGATCTCGTCGATCGCCTCGACATCGAATTTTGCCGCCCCGCCCTTTTCCCAGATGGTTTTTGCCGCTTCCCTGGGGATGACGCCGAGTTCGGCCAGCGCGTCGCATGCATAGGCTTCGATCTCGAACCAGATGCGGAACCGGGTTTCTGGCGACCAGATGGCGACCATTTCCGGCCGGGAATAGCGAGGGATCATCGGTCAGTCCTGACATATCGAGAAGTTTGCCCGCGTCCTAACAGAGGCGAGCAAAATGCTCAACGCCGCTGGCGCGCAAACCAGACGCCCGCGGCAAACAGAGCGATGAAACCAACTGGAAAATAGAGCCGGATGCCCAGCACCACGAACTGATAAAGCGCAATCAACGTCGTGAAGACGAACTGGAGGACCCAGGTGCGGGTGAAAGCAGGCGCATGCCACTCGGCATAGTAGGAGCGGTACTGCAGGGCAAACAGCCCGGCGGTCAGGCCGATCGTCGCCGCGGCTAGGCACACGAAGGCCGCGGCAAAGGCGACTTCCCAGCGTCTTCCCTGCGAAACCAGCCGCGCCGCGAACAGGCCGATAGGAAAGGCCAGCGCAGCTCCCACCGCGAACAGTACGGTGACAATGCGGATTTTCGCCGGCGTCTCCCAGTCGTCCAACAACAGGGTGACGAGCGCACTGGCGCCCATCGTCGTGGCCCATAGCAAGGCGCCATAAAACGCAGTGCGCGGCGTCGGTATAGCGCGGCGAAGGCGGTTCAGCGAACGATCGCGCGGGGCGGGTGGGACAAGCGGTGTCACAGGCGGCCGGTCACCGCGATCCAGCGAAAGTCCGGGCCTTCAAAGCCGTACTGGCGCACCGCGATCAGCACGGCATAGGCGCTGAGACTGTCCATCGAAAAGGTCTGCACGGCGCCGATGCGGTAGCCGTTCGGGCAACCCCGGCTTTTCGGTATCGCCTTATCCTCGTGCAGCAGCTTGGTGGTGCCACCATCCTGCGCCTCGATGCGCAGCAGCCGGAAGCCGTTGATCTCGCCCTGGCTCTCGCAGCCCTTGGTGTTGTTCATGCCGATCTCGTCGAGCCGGAACTCGAGCGGTGGGTCGACCGGCGAAAAGATCGGGCGCGGATTGACCGCCATCCGGTGCGGATCCGCCGAAAGCTCGGTCACCGGGTTGAAACCCGCGGTGATGCCGCGATTGGCGCTCAGCTCGGCCTGACTGACAATGGCTTCGCCTTTTTGCCGGGCCTGAAGGCGCGCCGCATCCAGTTTGGCATTCTCGTCCTCAAGCCGGACCCGGATCGGCGTGCCCTTGAGAAAGCTGTCGGTGCTGGTGTCGATGTAGTAGCGGTTGGCATAGGGAAAACCCGATCCATCCTGCACGCCATATTCCTCGAAAGCAAAGACGCTGCCGTCCTTGGTGAAGCCGAGGATTTCAAGTTCGGCGACATCGCCGGCATGAGCCGCGATCGAGGTGGCAAACTGTGCAAGCAGGCCAACGGCAAACAGAAAGAGCATTCGCATCGGTCTTCACCCCCGTGATCGTCTCAATCCCCTAGCACGCCGAAATCAAAACGTCGTGCGGTGCGAAAGCCGATGCATCCAATCGGCCCGTCATTTGTTATGGTCGGCAGTCCCAATGGAGAACCACCATGACCGACACCAGCAAAATTCGCGAGCATATGGAAGTTGTCGGCGCCGACGGCGTGCATGTCGGCACTGTCGACAAGGTCGATGGCCAGCGCATCAAGCTGACCAAGGCCGATAGCGGCGAGGGCGCTCACAAGGGCCATCATCACTATATTCCCCTGAGCCTGATTGCCGAAGTCGACGGGAAGAAGGTCTGGCTGTCGGCGAATTCCGATGTTGCGGTGACGTTCGAGGAAGAAAAGTCCGATCCAGTCTGATCGATCGCTTTACCCCGGGCGCGACGACCAGACCGGAAATAGATCGTTTTCGGAGGGCGTCGCGGCAAACACGCCGCGGCTGATGGCCCGCGCCATGGTGGCGCCAGCCGCGGCGTAAAGGTCGATCGCCGCGTCGGCGGAAAGTTCGATTCCGCTCGTGCCCGTCGCCAGCGCAAACACCAGGTCGCCATCGGCCGGCGTGTGCGTCGGCCAGATGGCGCGCACGAAGCCGTCATGCGCCGATATCGCCAGGCGCTTGGCGGCAGCTTTTGTGAGCACCGCATCGGTGGCAATGACGGCGATGGTGGTGTTGCCGCCGGTCTCCATCGGCCTTCCCATATGCTTGTCGCGGTATTTCAAAAGAATCCTTTTCGCGTCGTCCGGCATCGGCGAGGGATAGCCAAGCCCACCGAATTCGTCGCCGATTTCGAATGGTGCTGCCCAGAAATGGCGGGTTCGGCTGACGGTTACCGAGCCCGTCGGATTGACGGCGGCCAGCGCGCCGATGGTGACGCCACTTTCCAGCAGCGTCGAGGCGGAGCCGAGGCCGCCCTTTAGCCCCGAGGTCAGCGCACCGGTGCCGGCACCGATCGTGCCGAGTTGGAAATCGGCGGTGGCGGTTTGCGCCGCCTCATAGCCAAGCTCACGGTAGGGCGGATAACGGCCCCAATCCTTGTCGCCGCCATTGCGCAGGTCGAACAGGATCGCCGATGGCACGATCGGCACGCGAAAGCCACCGACCTCGAGGCCGATGCCGCGTTCGCGCAACGCCGCCTGCACGCCGGATGCCGCGTCGAGGCCGAAAGCCGAACCGCCTGAAAGCACGACGGCGTGCACCACATCGACCGAATTGTGCGGTTCGAGCAGGTCTGTCTCGCGCGTGCCCGGCGCGCCGCCCAGGATCTGAACGCCAGCCACCGTCGGCGCATCGCAAAGCACGGTCGTCACCCCGGATTTCAGCCTGGCGTCGGACGCATTGCCGACGCGCAGGCCGGCAACGTCGGTGATCAGGTTGCGTGGGCCGGTGCGAAACATCAGTTGCTTTCCAAGGGCGCAAAGCGCGTGCCGTCGAAACGGAAGACGCGGTAGGGGCTCTGGCTGAGGTCGCCTTTTGCATCAAAGCGGATCGGCCCGATCGCCGTGGTGAAATCCTGCCCGGTCAGGGCTTCAGCCAATGGCTTGCCCGAGCTTTCGGACAAGCTTGATGCCGCCTTGGCGATTTCGACCGCGGCGTAGGCAGGCAGCGCATAGCCGTCGGGCACGATCTTCCTAGCGTCAAATGCCGCCAGCACTTTTGGATCGGCGACATCGGCCCATTCAGGCGGTGCGATCATCAGCGTGCCCACGGCATAGGGCACGTCGCCCGGCGGTGTGCGGAGATTTTCGCCGCCGGCAAAGACGATGCCAGCCTGAAGCTGTGCGGCATCGCGGCCCATGATGGCGATGTCGTCGCCGTCGCCGCCAGCAAAGACATGCGTCGCGCCGGCCTTCTTCAGCCGGCCGATCATGCCGATCTGGTTGTCGAGCTGTGGCCGGAACGTGTCTGTGAATACCGGCCTCAGCGCTGCCTGTTCGGCCGCTGCCCGCAACGTCTCGGCGATCTCACGGCCGTAGATGGTGCCGTCGTCGATAATGGCGAACAGCTCGTTCTGCCACAGATGGGTGAGGGCAGAAGCGACGGTGTTGCGCTCATCGTCGCCGCGTGGTCCGAGGCGATAGACCGGCCAGCCAGTCTTGGCGCGGCGGTCGGTCAGGCTTTCGGTCCGCACGCCAACGGTGATGACCGGAATGCCGGCATCCTTCAGGATCGGCATCGCCGCCTCGATGGCCTCGGTGCAGAGAAAGCCGACCACGATATTGACCTTGGCGGCGGCAAATTCCCTGGCCGCGGCAGCGCCGCCATCGGCGGTGCAGGCATCATCCACCGTCTTGAGTTCGATGCCGTTCGCCTCGGCGGCCAGACCGGTGCCGGCCTCGATCTGCTTGCCGAGAATGGCCGATGGTCCCGACAGGGGCGCTGAGACGCCGACGAGCAGCGTCTGGGCATCCGCGGCACTGGCCAGAAACAGCCAGAACAGCGCCGCTATTGTTCTTGTCCTGGGTCGCATTCGAGCGATGGGTCCCTCCGTGCCGGCTCTATGCTCCCGGCACTATTACCGCCAAGACCTAAAGGCTGCCCGGCCTTGGTGCAACACGCGAATTTCGGGATATGGCTCAGGCGCTTCGCTTGTGGCGGGCTATGTCTGGCCATATATGTCGGTAGGATCCTGACCACGGAAAATTTACGGTGCTGAAGAAGAACGACATTGGGCCGCAGGCCTATCGCGACGCGATGAGCCACTTTGCCGGCCACGTCCATGTGGTCACCACCGACGGGCCGGCCGGCAAGCGCGGCACGACGGTGATCGCCGCCTGTTCGGTGTCGGACACGCCGCCCACCATCCTGGTCTGTCTCAACCGCGAAAATGCCAAGAATGAGCTGTTCGTGAAAAACGGCAGGTTTGCCCTGAACACGCTGGCCTCGCACCAGGAGCCGCTGTCGGTCGGCTTTTCCGGCATCACCGGCCTGCCGGTCGAGGAACGTTTCGCGCTTGGCGAATGGGATGTGATCTCTACCGGCGCACCGACGCTGAAAGGCGCGCTCGCCGTGTTCGACTGCGAATTGATCGACACCAAGGATCTGGCCACCCATCGTGTGCTTTTTGGCAAGGTGACAGGTCTGCGTATGGGCGATAATTTGCGGCCGCTGATTTACCACGCCCGCGGCTACCACGTACTGGAAAGCGGAGCGGCGGCGTTCACGGAGAAAGAATGACCGAGCTGAAACCGCGCGCCGCGCCACGGACGATCGACGAGACGCTCGATCTCCTGACCGGTGCGGACTATGTGGCGGACCGGTCGCTGGCGACCGTGCTGTTCCTGTCGTTGCGTATGAAGCGGCCGCTTTTCCTCGAGGGCGAGGCCGGCGTCGGCAAGACCGAGATCGCCAAGGTGTTGGCACAGGCGCTCGGCCGCCGGCTGATCCGCCTGCAGTGCTATGAAGGCCTCGACGTCTCGTCCGCCGTCTATGAGTGGAACTACGCCGCGCAGATGATCGAGATCCGCATGGAGGAGGCGGCCGGCGAGGTCGAGCGCTCCGCCATGGAGCGCAACGTCTTTTCCGAAAAATACCTGATCCGCCGCCCGGTGCTCGATGCGCTGACCGGAAAGACGGGCGCTGCCCCGATTTTCCTGATCGATGAGCTCGACCGCACCGACGAGGCGTTCGAGGCCTTCCTGCTCGAAATCCTGTCCGATTTCCAGGTGACGGTGCCCGAACTCGGCACCATCAAGGCGGAAGAACCACCGATCGTCATCATCACCACCAATCGCACCCGCGAAATCCACGATGCGCTGAAGCGGCGCTGCCTTTATCACTGGGTCGACTATCCCAATGCCGAGCGCGAGCTGGAGATCGTGCGCCGCAAGGTGCCGCAGGCCAACCAGCGCCTTTCGGCCGAAGTGGTCTCCTTCATCCAGAAGCTGCGCCAGATCGAGCTGTTCAAGGTGCCGGGCGTCGCCGAAACCATCGACTGGGCCGGCGCGCTGACCGAGCTCGACAAGGTGGCGCTCGATCCTGAAACCGTCTCCGACACGATCGGCGTGCTGTTGAAATACCAGGACGACATTGCCCGCATCGAACAGGGCGAAGGCCGGCGCATCCTCAACGAGGTGAAGGCCGAGCTTTCGGCGGCGGAGTAGGCGATGCTGCGCCCCGAGCCAAAAGAGGCCATGCCGCACGGGCGAATCGCCGACAACATCGTCTATTTTGCCCGCACCTTGCGCAAGGCGGGCATGCGGGTCGGGCCGGCCTCGGTCAAGGACGCCATCGAGGCGGTGCTCGCCGCGGGCATTGGTTCGCGCGACGATTTCTACTGGACGCTGCACGCCGTGCTGGTGTCGCGGCATGAGGATCACGCCATTTTCGACGAAGCCTTCCGGCTGTTCTGGAAGTCGCGCGAACTGATCGAAAAGATGCTGGCTATGTTTTCGCCGGTGACACCCAACACCAGGGAAAAGCAGAAGCCACGCGCCGCTGAAAACCGGGTCAGCCAGGCGATGTTCGAGGGCCACCAGAAGAACCAGCCGCCACAGGAAATTCCCGAGATCGAGGTCGACGCCCGCTTCACCTTTTCCGGCAACGAGGTGCTGCGGGCCAAGGATTTTGCCCAGATGAACGCCGCCGAGATGGCCGACGCCAAGAAGGCGATCGCGCAGTTGCGGTTGCCTTTCGACATGGTGCGGACCCGGCGCTTCAAGGCCGATGCGCATGGCCGCCGCATCGATCCGCGCGCCATGATGCGTTCGGCTGCGCGCACCGGCGGCGAGCTGATTCTGCCGAAGTTCCGTTCGCCGCGCGAGGTTCACCCGCCGCTGGTGGTGCTGGCCGATATTTCCGGCTCGATGAGCCAGTACACGCGCATCTTCCTGCATTTCCTGCATGCGCTGACTGAAAAAAGGCGTCGCGTGCACACCTTCGTCTTCGGCACCCGGCTCACCAACCTGACCCGGCAGATGCGCCATCGCGACCCGGATGCAGCCCTTGCCGACTGTTCGGCGGCGGTCAGGGACTGGTCGGGCGGCACCCGCATCGGTGACACGCTGGCCGAGTTCAACCTGATATGGTCGCGGCGTGTGCTGGGGCAGGGCGCGGTCGTGCTTCTGATCACCGACGGGCTGGAGCGCGACGATGTCGCCGGCCTGTCAGAAGAAATGGAACGCCTGCACAAATCCTGCCGGCGTCTGATCTGGCTGAACCCGTTGCTGCGCTTCGACGGCTTCCAGGCGCGCGCCCGCGGCGTCAAGACGATGCTGCCGCATGTCGACGAGTTCCGCTCGGTGCACAATCTCGACGCGCTCGCCGATCTCTGCGCGTCGCTGGACAAGAAGTCGGCACAATCCGTCGATCCGCGCCGATGGCTGGAAGCTGGCGCGAGGCACGCCGCATAACCATATCTTTCCCATCCGGAAAACAGATCCCGAGAAAAACAGACTTCTGGAGAAACGGTCATGGAAAACAGCATTTATCTGGATGAGGCCCGCGACCCGCTGATCATTGCGGAGGGCTGGATGAAGGACGGCAAGGACGTGGCCATCGCGACTGTGGTCGAGACCTGGGGTTCGGCGCCCCGACCCATAGGCAGCCATCTGGTCATTGATGCCGACGGCAATTTCCACGGCTCCGTTTCCGGCGGCTGCGTCGAAGGCGCTGTGGTCAGCGAGGCCATCGACGTCATCGACAGCGGCAAGGCCAGGATGCTGGAGTTCGGTGTTGCCGATGAAACCGCATGGCAGGTCGGCTTGTCCTGTGGCGGTCGCATCAAGGTCTATGTTGAAAGGCTCGGCTGATCTTCAATGGATCCATATGCACTGAAAACACTGAACACCGAACGCCGTGCCCGCCGCGCGGCGATCCTTGTCACCGATCTAGGCGACGGCCGCGACAGGATCGTGCGCGAGGGCGATCAGGTCGCCGGCGATCTTGGCGCCGCGATCGCCAGGGCGTTCCGCACAGGCAACTCCGGTTCGGTCGAAGCAGAGGGGCGGACTTTCTTTCTCAACGCGCATCTGCCGCAGCCGCGTCTGGTCGTGATTGGCGCTGTCCATATCAGCCAGGCGCTGGCGCCGATGGCCAGGATCGCCGGCTATCCCGTCGAGATCATCGACCCCCGCACTGCTTTCGCCACGCCGGACCGCTTTCCCGATGTGGCGCTTCATGCCGAATGGCCGGAGGATGTGCTGAAGCGTCAGCCGCTCGACAGCTACACCGCACTTGCCGCCGTCACCCATGATCCGAAGGTCGACGATTTCGCCCTGAAGGCCGCGCTCGACGCCAACTGTTTCTATGTCGGGGCGCTCGGTAGCAGGAAGACGCATGCCAAGCGGGTCGAACGCCTGCTGGCGCTGGGCGCGAGCGCCGATCAGATCGCCCGTATCCATGCGCCGATCGGGCTCGACATCGGTGCTGCCAGCCCGGGAGAGATCGCCGTTGCGGTGTTGGCCCAGGCGATCCACGCCTTCCGCTCGCGCGGTTTCGATGCCTCCGCATCGGCTCCAAAATCGAAATCGATTTTGGAAAAGCACGATGCGTAGATTCAAAGTAGTAGAGCGTCCTTTGCGCGTCCAAAAGGACGCGCGGCGCTCTACGGGCGCTGCGGCGTGAAATTCGGCCCGATCCCGATCGAGACCGCGGAAGGCGCGGTGCTGGCGCACTCCACCACCGCTGGTGAACGCCGCTTCCGCAAGGCGCACAGGCTGAGCGCCGAAGATGTGGCGCTGCTGCGGGCTGCCGGCGTTTCCGAGGTCGTTGCGGCTGTGCTGGCTGAGGACGACCTCGGCGAGGATGCGGCCGCGCAAACGATTGCCGAGAGCATGGCCTTTCGGGGCATCGAGGCCAGGCCTGCCGCGACCGGGCGGGTCAACCTCCATGCCAAGGCGCCGGGCATCTTCACGGTCGATGCCGCTGCCATCGACGCCATCAATGCCATCGATCCCGCCATCACCATCGCCACGCTGGCGCAGCATGCGCCGGTCGAGAAAGGCCAGATGGTCGCGACGGTGAAGATCATTCCCTTCGCGGTCAGTTCAGCGCTGGTCGACGCCGCGACAAAAATTTGCGCCGGCGGTGAGATCTTTGCCGTCAACGCCTACCAGCCGGTGCGTGTCGGCGTCATCCAGACGGTTCTGCCGGGCATCAAGCCTTCCGTGCTGGACAAGACGCTGCGAGTCACCGAAGCGCGGCTGGCGCGCACGGGCGGCAGGCTGACTGCGGAGCGCCGCACGCCGCATGAGATCGCACCAGTGGCGGAGGCCGCAGTCTCCCTGGCGCGCGACAACGACATGGTGGTGATCTTCGGCGCTTCGGCGATGAGCGATTTTGCCGATGTCATTCCCGCGGCGATCGAGAGGGCGGGTGGTATAGTCATCCGCGCGGGCATGCCGGTCGATCCCGGCAATCTGCTGGTGCTGGGCACGCTCGGCGGGAAGCACGTCATCGGTGCGCCCGGCTGTGCCCGCAGCCCCAAGGAGAATGGTTTCGACTGGGTGCTGGACCGGTTGATCGCCGGTATCGACGTGACCGCCAGAGATATTGCCGGCATGGGGGTCGGCGGGCTGTTGATGGAGATCCCGACACGGCCGCAGCCGCGCGAACCGCTGCCGGCCAAATCTCAGCTCAAGGTCGGCATCGTGCTGCTGGCGGCCGGCCGGTCGAGCCGCATGGGCGGGCCGAACAAGCTGCTGGCGCTGTTCGACGGCAAGCCGCTGGTGCGCCGCACCGCTGAGCGGGCGCTTGGCTCGAAGGCGTCCGGCACTGTCGTCGTCACCGGCCACCAGCGCGATCGGGTGCGCTCGGCACTGGCGGGTCTCGACGTGACCTTCGCCGACAATTCCGATTTTACCGAGGGCCTGTCCACCTCGCTGAAGGCCGGCATCGCATATCTGCCCGAGGATTCCGCCGGCGTGATGATCGTTCTCGGTGACATGCCTGATATCACGTCCGACGACCTCGACAGATTGATCGATGCTTTCCGCAAGGCCGGCGGCAATGCGGTGGTCCGCGCCTCGCATGACGGCAAGCGCGGCAACCCTGTGCTTTTGCCGCGCTCGCTGTTTCCGGCGATCGCCCATCTCGAAGGCGACACCGGCGCGCGCCATCTGGTCGAGACCGAAGGGCTCGATGTCATCGATGTCGAGATCGGCGCGGCGGCGTCAGTCGATGTCGACACACGCGAGGCACTCGAAGGCGCCGGCGGCGTGCTGCAGGATTGACAAACCCAAGCCTAAAAACGCATGCCAGAGGGATGACTTCATCTTCCATGTTGGCGCTTTTACCCCCCTCTGGCCTGCCGGCCATCTCCCCCTCAAGGGGGGAGATTGGCAGCTTTGACGGCAGCTCACGTCCTGAAACCTTGGAGATTGGTGAAAGCAGAAGGCGCATCCAATCTCCCCCCTTGAGGGGGAGATGGCCGGCAGGCCAGAGGGGGGCGTGCCGCGCTTTCCTCACGGCAATGCTTTTCTTGTTTTCTTCAGCTGCCCACGCTGCCGCTCTCGAACTAAAACCCTTCAAGGACGATCTCTTCGCCTATCCGGCCACGCTGTCGTCCGACACCAGCGGCGCCTACACGGTCATCGACTACCGCGAGATGCGCGATATCAACCAGCGTGACCAGGTGCCTGAGCGCCGGGTGAACGCCCAATACACCGACACCGGCGTCCGCAAGATGCAGCAGGATCTGTTGCTGAAAACCGATGCTGGCGATGTCAGGCATGTCGCCGTCGGCAAGACCGAGGGCGCCGGCATCATCGTGCTTTATCTGCACGGGCAGGGCGGCAGCCGCAAGCAGGGTGTCGACGACTTCACCTTCGGCGGCAATTTCAACCGGCTCAAGAACCTGATGGCCGGCAATGGCGGCCTCTACCTCAGCCCGGATTTTGCCGATTTCGGCGACAAGGGAGCAGCGCAGGTGGCAGCGCTGATCGGTCACTATGCCGAACAGTCGCCAGGCGCGGAGATCTTCGTCGCCTGTGGCTCGATGGGCGGCGCGCTATGCTGGAAGCTGGCCGCGCGCAAGGATACGGGCGGACGCATCAATGGCCTGCTGCTGCTCGGTTCGCTGTGGGATGAGAGCTTTTTCACCAGCCCGGCCTTCAAGCGCCGCGTGCCGGTCTTCTTCGGCCAGGGCAGCCACGACGTGGTCTACCCCGTGGCAAAGCAGGAGGCGTTCTTTCGCTCGATCCTGACCAAATCGAAGACTTACCCGACCCATTTCATCCGTTTCGAGACCGGCACCCATGGCACCCCGATCCGCATGACAGACTGGCGCGGCACGCTCAACTGGATGCTGTCGAAGGCGCCCTGACCGGCATCGCGGAAAGCCCTTCCAGGCTCAGGGCGCGGTGTTGTAGTCGACGACAGTCTGCGGGTTTTGCTCGCCGTCATAGGACGCATCGACGTCGTACTGGACCAGCGAGAAATTGCCGTTGCGGAAAAGATACGTCCCCGCGTCGGACGCATCGCCGATGCCGCGCCACTTGTTGAACGTGGTGATCGTCTGGGTGACCTCGTCATAGTCGGAATTGACCGCCCAGCCGGACGTCTGGAAACCGACGATGGTCATGCCCAGCAATTTGCCGTTGCTGTCATTGTTCTCGTAGCGGATGTCCATCTTGGGTTCGGCGAATTGCAATTGCTGCACGCCCGATATCTCGTCGGTCATGTAGTAGACCGAGCTTTCATTGTAGGCGGCGGCCGAGCAGGAAAAATGGAACAGTCGCGTCTCCTTGTCGGGATCGCCGGGCTGCGCATCCTTGTCCTTGTGTTTGATCGAAAAAACGGTCGGCTCATTGGCGAGGAACTGCTTGTCGCACTGGTCGCCATAGGTTGCCAGAAACGCTTTCTTGGCCTGTTCCAGTGCGGTGTCTTTCTTTGGCGGTGGCGGGCCATCGCCGCAGCTTGGCGGCAGCGCCTCTTCGAAATCGGCGGTGGAGGGTTTCAGCGCGCCTTTTTCGATATGGATTGGATCGAAGGGCGGCGCTGCCTGGATCTGGGCATTCACCTGGCGCAGCGTGTAGCAGCCGGCAAAGACCTTTTCGCCGCCGCTCTTGTCGGTGGCGCGGATGGCGACGGGGACGTTGTAGAAAATGCTGCCCGCCGCACCTTCGTCTGAAACAGCACCAGTCTCGACCTCGACCTTGTCGGTGCCGTCGAAGCCCTTGACGAAACTGTCAAAGTCATTTGCCGGCTTGGTATCGCCAAAATACCCCCAGGCGCGGGCGAATTCGTGCCGGCTGATGGCGCTGTACAGCGAACGGACAACCGCATCGGCGCTCGACCGATCGTCGATATAGGGCGCTTCGGGGGCATCGTCGGCAGCCAATACCGTCTGGCCGATCGGTGCCAGGGAGAGAAAGGCAGTCGCTGCGAAAAGGGCGCGTCTCATCGGGAACCTCCGCTCGATAGAGGATTCTACGATGGCGATTGCGGCAACGTGGTGACGCAGGCTCGACGGACTTGAAGAATCGCGCGCGAAGGCGCTACGTCGCGTCCGCCGGCGTTCGGCCGGGCAGGAGATTTGACGTGACGATATCGATGTATGAGGCGTCCGTGCCGGTGTTTTCGGCCAGACTGAAAGCGCTTTCCAATGTGCTGGCGACCGCCGAACAGAATGCGCTTGACCGCAAGATAGACCCGCAGGTTTTTCTGACGGCGCGGCTGGCGCCAGACATGTTTGCCTTGACCAGGCAGGTGCAGATCGCCACCGATCATGCCAAGGGCGCGCCGTCACGGCTCGCCGGCCGCGAAGTGCCGAAATACGAGGACAATGAGGCGAGTTTTGCCGATATCCAGGCTCGCATCACGAAGACGCTCGACCTTCTCGCGACATTTTCGGCTGCCGAATTCGACGGCTCCGACGACAAGATCATCGAGCTGAAGCTTGGCGGACGGGAAAGTTCGATGCCCGGCCTGCAGTATCTGCTGCATGTGGCCATGCCCAACTTCTATTTCCATCTCACCACGGCTTACGACATCCTTCGCCACAACGGTGTGCCGTTGGGCAAGGCGACGTTTCTGGGGTCGCGCTAAGGAGTTGAGTTTTTTGGAGGTGTCCCGGAGCGATCCGGGACATCCTGAACACCGGATACAGCTAGCGAACGGACATTTCGCGGGCGATGCGGGGGAAGTCGGCCGGCTTGATCCCGATGTCGGCGCGGTCGGCATTGCTCATCGAATGAAGCAGCGCGAGCGCCGAGCGGTATCTCAGATATTCCTGCGGCCGAGGCCGGGCGAACATTTCAGTGAAGAAACCCATGATTCAAGCCCCAAATTGGTCCTCCACGCCAGCCAATATAGGTGAATCGTGACAATTGTGCAGTGCAGCATTTGCATACCTGCCATGTCTTGGCGAATTTTTGCCTTGGCGAATCTTTCGCCATTTTCTGCAACCCGGTGAAACTTTTGGCCGACGCGCACCGTAGCCTCGAATGCTGGCTACATGGCCGGTTTTTCCTCGCCACTCCTGGCGAATTCCGGACTGCGTGAAAATGCAGTCCGGCTTTTGTTTTTGGGATTGCGGTGGGTCAAGCGGTAGACGAGGCGAAGGCTAAATTCGTTAAGATCGGTGCCATGCATTTTTAACGAGCCGGTTCTATGCTTTGATACCCGAATGGTCGGGCGAGGGGGAGGCTGACATCGCTACTGGCGCCAAGCGGGATTTCGCTTCGTTGCTCGACGACCTCTTCATCGCCCCCGACAAGAATGGCGAGGGCGAAGAGGCCGGCGCTCGTCCATCCATCCCGTTCGACTATCTTTCGGTGGCCGATGAACTCCATTCCGGCCGCATCAAGGTTTCCGCTGCCGAATATCGCGAGGCGGGCGCGGATCTGGCGACGGAATTCGCCGCCTTGCTCGATCATGCCAAGCTGGCTCTCGCCGGCGAAGAGCCAAAGCCCGAGGAAAAGCTGCCGCCGATCGATCCCGAAGCCATCGCCATGGAACTCGGCCTCAATCAGCCCAAGCAGGTCGCCGATTTCGGTCGCATGCGCCGCAGCTTTGCCTTTGCCAACCATCCCGACCGTGTCGCCCCGCATCTGCGCCAGCGCGCCATGATCCGCATGCAAGTGGCCAACATGCTGATCGACGAGGCCAAGCGCCGTGCATTGGCAGGTGCTCGCCGCTAACCCGGCTGGTTCACGCAAAAGTCGCTCTGGCGAGGCTTGGAGAGCGGCTCTGCTTTGCCTATAGATGCGGCTTCCTCCGCGCAGTCGCGCCAGCCTTCCTCCGGAGCCGAATTCCATGCACAAGCGTCGTCTCGGTCGGACCGATCTTCTTGTTACCCAGATCTGCCTGGGCTCCATGACCTGGGGCCAGCAGAACACCGAGGCCGAAGGCCACGCCCAGATGGACCTGGCGTTCTCGCGCGGCGTCAATTTCATCGATACCGCCGAGCTCTACCCGATCCCGCCCAAGGCGGAGACGCAAGGGTGGACCGAAAAGATCATCGGCAGCTGGATGAAAGCCAAGGGCAACCGCGACAAGGTAATCCTTGCCTCGAAGGTCGTCGGCCGCACGGCCAACAGCTGGTTTCGCGGCGACAGGCCGTCGCAACTGGTGCGCGCCGATATCTTTGACGCCATCGACAAGTCGCTGGCCAAGCTCGGCACCGACTATATCGACCTCTATCAGATCCACTGGCCGGAGCGGGATATCCCCTGGGGCGCCAACCCGACGCGCGTCGGCGCCGTGTCGCCGCGCGCCGATTCCGTCGGCGCACCGGCCGACGAAACGCCGGTCGCCGAGACGCTTGCCGTGTTCGACGAACTGGTGAAGGCAGGAAAGATACGCCATTTCGGCCTGTCGAACGAGAGTTCCTGGGGCGTGATGCGGTTCCTTGCCGAAGCCGACAAGGACATCGGCCCGCGCGTCGCGTCGATCCAGAACGCCTACAATCTCGTCAACCGCACCTTCGAGGTGAACCTCGCCGAGGTCTGCGAGCGCGAGCAAGTGTCGCTGCTGCCCTATTCGCCGCTGGCACAGGGATACCTGACTGGCAAATACGACCATGGCGCGCGGCCTCAGGGCTCGCGCACGCAGCTATTCAACCGCGGCCAGCGCTACGAGACGCCAGGTGCTGCCGAAGCACAACTTGAATACAATGAGCTGGCGCGCTCCTTTGACCTGGAGCCGGCACTGTTTGCCAATGCCTATGTCTCAAGCCGGCCGTTCGTAACCTCCAACATCGTCGGCGCAACGACGCTTTCGCAGCTCGACATGGCGCTGTCTTCCGTCGATGTCGTCTGGACCGAAGAAATGCAGAAGGCGGTGGATGCGATCCATCAGCGGGTCGGTAATCCCTGTCCTTGAACGGGGATTGGCCGCTGGCCGAATCCAATGATTACAATGGGAGAAGGGCAACAATGAATTTTCCGATCGAGCTGGTCCGCGAAAGATTTCCCGCTCTCTCCCTGACCGACAAGGGCCGTCGCCGCATCTATCTCGACAATCCGGCCGGCACGCAGGTGCCGCAAGTCGTCGCAGACGCCGTGTCGCGCTGTCTTTTGACCACCAACGCCAACCTTGGCGGCTATTTCGAAACGACGATTGCCGCGCAGGCCGTCGTCGATGAGGCGCATCGGGCAATGGCCGATTTCCTTGGTGCGGCGAGCCCGGAAGAAATCATCATCGGCGCCAACATGACGACGCTGACCTATCACATGTCGCGCACGCTCGGCCGCACGATGAAGCCCGGCGACGAGATCATCCTCACCCGCATGGACCATGAGGGCAATGTGTCGCCCTGGCTGCAGCTGGCCGAGGATCTCGGCCTCGTCGTGCGCTGGCTGCCGTTCGACGAAAAGAGCTGGCAGGTCGAAGAGGCGACGCTCGCCGGGTTGCTATCCGACAGGACCCGGCTGGTCGCGTTGAACTATGCCAGCAACCTGACTGGTTCCATCAACCGGGTGAAGGCGCTGAGCGCCATCGCCAGGAACGCCGGCGCGCTGGTCTATGTCGATGCCGTGCAGTTCGCCCCGCACGGCCTGATCGACGTTCAGGAGCTCGGCTGCGATTTCTTGATCTGTTCGGCCTACAAATTCTTCGGCCCGCATATGGGCATTTTGTGGGGCCAGCATGATGTCATCGATGATCTGAAACCCTACAAGTGCCGCTGTTCATCCAACGGCCTGCCGGAGCGGTTCGAGCTGGGCACGCCGCAGATCGAACTGATGGCCGGCCTCACGGCCGCGGTCGATTACTTCGCCGACCTTGGCGCGGCAGCGGGCGAGGGTGGATCGCGAAGGCAGAAGATCGCCAAGGCGTTCGCGGTGTCGATCGCCTATGAAAACCCGCTGGCGCAACAGCTGATCGACGGTCTGTCCGATATCGAGGGTCTGACCATCCACGGCATCACCGATCCGAAGCGGATTGGCGAGCGCGTGCCGACGGTGTCCTTCACCGTCGACGGCATCGTGCCGGAGACGATCGTACGGCAGATGAACGCCGAGAACATCTTCCTGTGGTCGGGGCACAACTATGCCTGGGAGATCGTCCATCAACTCGGCATCCCGGCCGAGTATGGCGCCGTGCGCATCGGCATCGCTCACTACAACACATCTGCCGAAATCGACGAGACGCTGGAGAGCGTGCACCGGGTCATCGCCATGCTCAGGCAGCAGCGCTCCTGACACTGGCTTGAGTACTCACCGCATCTTGCCGCCGAAGCCGGTGAGGAACGCGGTGAGATTGTCGCCGAGTTCGTCGCAGAGGTAGCCGCCCTCCTGGACGATGACCGTCGGCAGGTCGAGCTTTGCGATGGCCTCGCCGATGCGCGAGAAACCCGGCGTCGTCACCGAAAGTCCGCCGAACGGATCGCCCTCGAACGCGTCGAGGCCGAGTGCCACGACCAGCGCGTCCGGCGAAAAGGCACGGATGCGCTGGAACGCCACCTCGAGCGCCTCGAGAAACGCCGCGTCGGCGGATTTGCGCGGCAGCGGCAGGTTGAAATTGTAGCCGAGGCCTGGCCCTTCGCCGCGCTCGTCGGCATGGCCCCAGAAGAACGGGTAGAAACGCACGGGATCGGCGTGCAGCGAGACGGTCAGCACATCCGGTCGTGCATAGAAGATGCCTTGCGTGCCGTTGCCGTGATGCAGGTCGACATCGAGGATCGCCACACGTGCCGCCTGCTTACGCAGAGCCTGTGCGGCGACGGCCGAATTGTTGATGAAACAGAAGCCGCCGGCGACATCGGCAAAGGCGTGGTGACCGGGCGGGCGGCATAGCGCGTAGGCGGCCGGTACGCCTGACATCACCGCCTCGGCCGCATCGACCGCGCTCCAGACGCTCCACAGCGCGCTTTGCCAAGTCTCGCCCGAGATCGGGCAAGCAGTATCGGCCATGTGGTAGCCGGCCTGCCCGACTGCCGAGGCCGGGTAGGAGCCGTTGCGCGCGATCGGATGGATGTTGGGGATCACTTCGGCCGAAGCGCCCTCGATGCGCTGCCAGCGCGCGTAGATATGCTCGAGGAAATCCAGATATTCGGGCGTATGCACAGCCGCGACCGGGCCGAGCCCATGATCCCGAGACCGCTCGATCGTGCAACCGGCGGATAATGCGCCGGCTAACAATCTTTCGACGCGCTCCGGCTTTTCCGGATTGGGCTGCGCCGCACCGCTTGACAGAAAGGCCTTGGGGTCGTGACGCTTCTGTTCCTCGGCGTAGAAGGCTTTCATTCCTGCTCCTCATTCTCGGCCGTGTCGGCGAAGGCAAAGAAGGCATCGCCGATGATCTTCTGGGTCTGTTCGTAGCTCGACCAGGCGATGCCCAGCCTTTCATAAAAGGCCTTGGCGCCCTCATTGTCGGTGTCGACGGATAGCCTCAGATACACGCCGCCTTCTTTCCGGCACTGCGCCGCAACGTGCCGCAGCAGCCGCTCGCCGATCTTGCGGCCACGAAAACGATCCTCGACATAGAGGTCTTGCACATAGACGCCAGGCCGCCCCATCCAGGTCGAAAAGATCGGGAAATGCAGGCAGAGCCCGGCAAATTCGCCGCCGACTTCGGCGATCAGGGTGGAGAAGGATGGCTTTTCACCAAAGCCGTAAGTTCTGAGATCGTCCGGTGTCGAAATGATCTCCTCGGGCGCGCCGATATGGGTGCCGAGTTTCAGGATCGCCGCGTGGATCGTTTCGACGTCGTCGAGAGTGCCGAGTCGAAGGAGGATATTGGGCGGGGGGACAATCATCGGAGGTTCGGTGCCCAGGCACCCCCCTCTGTCCTGCCGGACGTCTCCCCCGCAAGGAGGGAGATTGGCAGTTTTGATACTACCGCCCATCCTGCAACGTTGGAAGTTAGCGAAAGCCGAAATGACATCCGATCTCCCCCCTTGCGGGGGAGATGTCCGGCAGGACAGAGGGGGGTGCGAAGGAACGCAATCATTTCAGATTGTCTCCCTTTCAAACGCCAGCATCTCAAAACGCCACCCGGTCGCCGCCCTTGAGCGCCAGCATGTCGCGCGCTTCGGTGGGGGTTGCAACCTCCAGCGACAGCCCATCGAGAATGCCACGGATGCGGCGCACCTGATCGGCATTGGATTTCGCCAGCTGGCGGCCGTCATAGAGACTGTCCTCCAGCCCGACGCGGACATTGCCGCCCATGGCCGCGGCGATCGAGATCAGCGGCATCTGCTGGCGGCCGGCGGCCAGCACCGAGAACTGGTAGCTGTCGCCGAACAATTTGTCGGCGATCCGCTTCATGTGGACGAGATTGTCCGGGTCAGCGCCGATGCCGCCCAGAATGCCCAGCACGAACTGGATGAACAATGGGCCAGACACCAGCCCCCGGTCGCGGAAATGCGCCAATGAGTAGAGATGGCCGACATCGTAGCATTCGAATTCGAAGCGCGTGCCGCAGCCCTTGCCCAGTCTTTCCAGCACCCCTTCCATGTCGGCGAAGGTGTTCTTGAAGATCGTGTCGCGGGTGGCTTCCAGCAGCTTCGGTTCCCACTCGTGCTGCCATTCCCTCGGCTTGTCGAGCATCGGGAACAGCGCGAAATTCATCGAACCCATGTTGAGCGAGCACATTTCGGGTTCGGCTCTGAGCGGTGCCGCCAGCCGCTGGTCCAGGGTCATCAGCGACGAGCCGCCGGTGGTGATGTTGATCACTGCATCGGTCGCCTGTTTGATGCGCGGCAGGAACTGCATGTAGACGTCCGGATCGGCGGTCGGGCGGCCGTCACTCGGATCGCGGGCGTGCAGATGCAGAATCGAGGCACCGGCTTCGGCCGCCGCGATCGCCTCCGCTGCGATCTGGTCCGGCGTCACCGGCAGATAGGGCGACATCGACGGCGTGTGCACCGAGCCGGTGACAGCGCAGGTGATGATGACTTTTCTAGGCGCCATCTTTGTCGCCTCAGCCTTCGACCGGTAGGTCGAGTTCGGAGGCCAGAACGTCCAGCGAGTCGCCGATGATGGAGACGATCTCGCCGACCTGCTCCCTGGTGACGATCATCGGCGGCGCGACCATGAAATTGTCGCCGTCGACGCCGCCCTTGACCCTGCGGCCATAGATGATCAACCCGCGTTCATAGGCGAGGTCGAGCAGCCGCTGCGTGGCCTTCTTGTTCTGGTCGATCGGCCTCAGCGTCTCGGGATCGGCAACCATCTGGGCGCCGGTGAGCAGGCCCTTGCCACGCATATCGGCGATGAACGGAAACCGCTTCGCCAGCCCCTTCAGCCCGTCCATCAGCACGTCGCCCATGGCGGCCGCATTGGCGATCAGGTCGAGCCGGTCCATTTCACCGAGCACAGCCAGCCCGGCGGCGCAGGCCAGCGGATTGCCAGCATAGGTGTGGCCGTGCTGGAAGCCGCCGGCGTCAAGCAGCGGCTGCACCAGCCGCATCGGGGCGGCGAGCGCGCCAAGCGGCGCATAGCCCGAACCCAGCCCCTTCGACAGCGCAACGATGTCGGGCTTGCAGTTCCAGTGGTCGCCGCCGAGGAATTTGCCGGTGCGGCCGGCGCCGCTCATCACTTCATCGTGGATGAGCAGGATGCCGTAGCGGTCGCAGATCTCGCGGATGCGCGGATAGTAGCTGTCGGGCGCCACCAGCGCTGCGGTCGCAGCGCCACCGATCGGTTCCATGATGAAGGCGACCACGCTCTCCGGCCCTTCGGCCAGGATCTTCTCCTCCAGCATGTCGGCATAGCGGATGCCGCGCTGTTCCATCGAAAGATTGTCGCGGTCGTGCCAGGCGTTCGGCGCCGGCACGGTCGGCATCACCCGCATCATCGGCTCGAAAGTTTCGGCCAGCGCATCGTCGCCGGTAATCGACAGCGAACCCAGCGTGCCGCCATGATAGGAGGGGAAGCGCGTGATCACCTTCCAGCGGCTGGCCTGGCCGGTGGCGACAGCCCATTGCCGCGCCAGCTTGATGCAGGATTCCGTCGCCTCCGAGCCGCCCGAGACGAAGAAGATACGGTCCATGCCTTCCGGCAGCTTGCCGGCCAGCTCACGTGCCAGTTCTTCGGCCGGCTCGTTCTCGAAATGCAGCCGATAGGCGAAGGTGGCGCGGTCCATCTGCCGCTTCATGGCATCCAGCACGTTGCGGTTGGAATGGCCGATATTGGCGACCATCGGGCCGCTCGAGCCGTCGATAAAGCGGCGGCCGTCCTGCGTCCACATATAGATGCCCTCGGCACGGTCGATCAGCGGCCGGCGCAGGCTGGACAGATAGAACAGATGCGAGTCTCGCCGGACTTCGGTTTCTTCAACGGCGGATTGGATTTTCGACATATCAGGGCTTTCCGAGGTAACGATCGAGGACATTTTTTGTGACGCGTTCGACCATCGGGTCCTGTCTTAGCAGGCCGGCGACCCATTCGCAGCTTCCGGCGTGGAACACCTCGCCCTTGCCGCGCGGGAAATTGACGATCATGCCATTGCCGCGTTTGACCTTTTCCAGATTGGCGTCGCTCGCCTCTCCGAACAGTGTTTCGGCGGTGAAGCGACCGTCTTCGTCGGTGAGGAACTGATCCTCGATCGGAATGTCGGCGCTTTCCTCGACCTGGGATGCCATGCCGACCGCGAGAACCTGCAGGCCGTCTGGCGCGCCGCTGGTCGCTGTGGGGTAGGGCAGGCCGCCGCGTATCTCGAAGTCGAGCCCATCGACTTCATAGCCATAGACATGGCTGTCGGAGCCCAGCAGGTCACCATAATAGATGCCGGTGCCGGCAAAGGCCCAGTGCTCCGGCCGGTAGACCGGAAAGCCACGCACGCCGCGCGGCGCGCAACCGCCCCAACCGGTATAAACCCCGCGCGTGGCGTTGAGCCCGAAGGTCGCCGAACCCGGCCGGCCGATTTCCGGCGCTTCCCAGGAGTTGGTGGCGCGGGTGATGTCGCCGCCTGGGAGATAGGCGGGGTCTTCGGCACGCGCGCGATATTTGTAGCAGACCTGCCGGCGGGCCTCGTCTTCCAGCCGCGTCTGCCACATGAAATTGCCGGCAAAGCGCGCCGCATGGCCGCCGCGCTCGACATAGGCGTCGACGGCATCGCGCATTTCCCAGGTCCAGTATTCGTCATGGCCGACGAAGACGGCACAGTCGTAGCCGTCGAGAATTTCGGACGAAAAATGCAGATCGTGCTGGCTGATGAGATCGACGCCATAGCCGGCCTGTTCGGCGAAGCGGAAGAAATGGCTGTCATAGCTGGCCCAGCCCGAAGAGGCGTATTTCTTCGAATGGCCTGTGGCGAGCGCCCATTCCATATGCGGATAGCGGGGAATCGTCTTGGGTGGCACGGCGACTTCCAGCGGCACGCGCGGCGCGTCTTTCGGCAGCACGACGAAGCCGCGGCACCAGGGGCGTTGCGTCGACACGATGGGCGAATACTGGTTGCGATCCGGCCCGGTGATGCCCTGGTAGTGGTTGGAGCCGCCCCAGGTGTTGTAGGCCAGCCATGTGCCTGTCGCAGCCACCTGCAGCACACGGCCGGGTTTACGGCCCGGCTGCGGGCTGACGATGAAAAGATGATGGGATTGGATCGGTTTGCCGTCGCGGCCGTCGGCGGTCAGCGTGACCCGATAGGCGCCGGACGGCCAGTCCGCCCCGACGCGAAATTCGAAGGATACGTCCCAGCCGCAGCCTTCAACCGAACACTGGTCAGGTGTGTCCTGCCGGCGTGCCGCGATGCCCGATTTTTCGAACGCTTTGGTCTCGCTGCCGCCATCCCGGGTGATTGTCATGCCGAAGTTCGGAGCTGTCGAACTGACATGCAACGCCACCGTTTCGCCGGCGCGATAGGAAAAGCGGTCGCTGTAGCACCAGATCTCGCCGCGCTCGCCATCCATCCCCGGCCATTCGTAGTAATGGCCACGCACCGCGTGGCGGCGCTGCTCCGGCGTCAGTCCGAAATCGGGGAATTCGGTCGGCAGATGGGTCATGAACACCTGAAAGGTCGAAGGCCGCCATTTCGGCGATCTGCTGTCGTTGCGTCAAATGGAAACGATCGGACCAGCATTCGTTAGCCGCACCCTTGGCCGCCTCCATCAAACGGACTATCTCAGGGCAGGCGGCGTTTCCGCCACGGGGGTCGGAATGCTCAGAGTGCAAAAGGTCAAAGTCGACGAGATCTACGTGCCGACAGCGCGCAAGAAGACGCTGCATCCCGAGACCGTCCGCCATCTGGCCGAGGACATTCTGGAAAACGGCATGAAGACGCCGATCCAGGTCCGCCATGACGGCAAACGCCACATCCTCGTCGAAGGCCTGCACCGGCTGGAAGCGGCAAAGTGGCTCGGCGAGACCGAAATCGAGGCTTATCTGGTGCAAGCCAAGCGCCACTGACACTTCCTTCGTTCCCCACGGACCGACGCGGAGCAGGGACGTCATCGCAAAATTTTCGTGGACGATGTCGGTTTGCGGTTCATCGGCTCGTCCTTGGGACGGAAGCCAGATCAAACGCAGGACGCCCTTATGACCACCAAGCTCGACACCGCCCCCACCAACGACCGTGAAGTGGTTCTTGCCCGCATCATCGATGCGCCGCGTGAGAACGTCTATCGCTGCTGGACCGATCCGAAACTGATCACGCGCTGGTTCTCGCCAAAGCCGTGGACGACGCCGCGCGCCGAGATGGATGTGCGCACCGGCGGCTCGAGCCTTGTCGTCATGGCTAGCCCGGACGGTAACGAATTCCCCAACCCGGGAATCTTCCTCGAAGTCGTTCCCGGCAGGAAGATCGTCTTCACCGACGCCTACACAGAGGCTTGGCAGCCTTCGGAAAAGCCGTTCATGACCGTCGTGCTGACCTTCGAGGACGAGGGCAACGGCAAGACGCGCTACATCGCTCGGGTCAGGCACTGGAGCGTCGCCGACCGCGAACAGCATGAGAAGATGGGTTTCCACGAGGGTTGGGGACAGTGCGCCGACCAGCTCGAAGAACTCGCCAAAACGCTTTGATCCGCATGACGCTCTGATACCGGCAGGACGAGAGGAGATCGATATGTCCAAAACCCTGTTTTTCGCCATTTTTGCTTCGGCCGCAGCACTGCTTGCCTGCCCGGGCACCACCAATGCGGAGGAGACAAAACCCGCCATGACGACTGAGACGAACGCACTGCCGAAGCCGGAAAAGTCTGGCCTGCTGCCGATCGACGGCCTGAATTATTATTATGCCATCTATGGCAAGGGCGAGCCGCTGCTTCTGCTGCATGGCGGTCTCGGCACCACGGATATGTTCGCGCCGATCCTGCCGAAACTTGCCGAAAACCGCACCGTCATCGGCGTCGACCTGCAGGGTCACGGTCGCACCGCGCTGGGTGACCGACCATTCACCGTGGAAGCGATGGGCGACGACATGGCCGCCATCGTCAAGGCGCTCGGTTACGACCAGGTCGATGTCATGGGCTATTCGCTGGGCGGCGGCGTCGCCTTCCGCATGGCCGGCCAGCATCCCGAAGCGGTGCGCCGCCTCGTCCTGGTATCGACCGGCTACGCCACGGACGGCTTCTATGACGAGATGCGTCCCCAGCAGGCACAGGTGAGCGCGGCTGCGGCTGAGTTCATGAAGGACACGCCGATGTACAAATCCTACGTCGCGGTGGCGCCGCATC
This sequence comes from Mesorhizobium sp. M7A.F.Ca.US.010.02.1.1, assembly GCF_004023085.1. Lineage (NCBI taxonomy): Bacteria > Pseudomonadati > Pseudomonadota > Alphaproteobacteria > Hyphomicrobiales > Phyllobacteriaceae > Mesorhizobium > Mesorhizobium sp. M7A.F.Ca.US.010.02.1.1. Next base: position 69,280 of record NZ_RZRV01000006.1, read on the forward strand.
CGGAGGAGTTCCCGAAGCTCCTCGATGCGCTGGGCGGCTTCATGCGTCAGAACCGCGATTACTCGGCCGACGTCGCCAAGCTGAAGATGCCTGTCATGCTGGTCTATGGCGACAGCGATATGTACAAGCCCGAGCACGAGATCAAGTTTTATCAGATGCTCGGCGGCGGGCTGAAGGACGCCGGCTGGATGCGCGAGAACCTGTCGCAGAACCGCCTGGCGATCCTGCCCAACCGCACCCACTACGACACTTTCTTCGCCCCCGAACTCACGGCCGCCGCGCTGCCGTTCCTCAACGGCCAGACCAAGGTCAAAACCTGGGACGAGGTCGTCGGCGAAACGGAGTGAACGCCAAGGCCGCCGGTTGTTGGCTGGCAGCCGGCGGATCGTCATGCGGCCGCCATGACGGCTTTCGGCGTCATGACTTCAGCCCCACTCGCATCAGCATAAGCGATGACGTTGCATCAAAGCTTTTCAATTGACCCAATCGGCCGCGCCGATACCTTGCGCGCCTATTCTCCCCCACCAGTGGATCGATCCGGACAATGGCAAGATATGACGGCGGATGCCTGTGCAAGGCGGTGCGCTACCGCGCGGACGCGGCCCCCATCAACGAACGCGTCTGCCACTGCCGGGTTTGCCAGAAGGCGATCGCCGCCGCCTTCAACGCACGCGTCCTGTTTCGCATCGACGACGTGACGATCGACGGGCCGCTGGCGACCATAAACTCTTCGCCGGATCTCAAGCGCGGCTTTTGCCCGAGCTGCGGCACGACGATGTTTTCCCGGCGTGATTCCGCTGATATCATCGGCATCACCACCGGTTCGCTCGACGATCCCACGGTTTTCAAGCCGCAAATGCATATTTTCACCGCCTCGAAGCAGCCCTGGGTGGTGCTCGATGACAGCCTGCCGAAATACGAAGGCGCCCCTCCGCCAGGCTAATTTTCCCTTTTCCCTTTGTTGTGGAAGAAGGTGGATCGACGCGCTACGCCAGCGAGAAGGAAGAACGCAACCATGGCCAAAATTTAATCCAAATCGACACGAGATAGCCGGCAAAGCGTCATTGGCGGGCCATCATTGTCTCCCTATTTATGGGTCGCGGGTACGGCATTCGAGGAGACGACGGATGAACGACAGCATCAGCACCCTGGACGAGCTTTTGAGCGATCCGATGGTCCTGCTTGTGATGGAGCGCGATCGTGTGCGCCCCGAACAGGTGCGCATGCTGCTCGAACGGGCTCGCCGGCCTTCGACCGATGAGCCCGAAGTGCCGCCGGCGCATGTGATCGCCAGGACATGCCAGAAACTCTGGCTCTGCCCGTAGTCGCTTTGCGATTTTCCCTGTGTATCTCAAGCCGGCTCCAAGGTGGGCCGGTTTTCGAACGGCGTGCACTTCGGCACGCCAGCTTACAAATCCGTAAATTGATTATCCGGCCCATGACGATAAGGCTTGTCGGGGATTGACCGGTGGTCGGTCCACGCAACTCTGATCTCTCATGCACGGAATTCGATTTTGGCCGACATCTGCACACAAGGCCTGGACACGGGCTTCGTCGGGCTGGGGTTCGCCAAGGTGGCGTTCCTCGGCGTGGTGCAAGGCATCACCGAACTGTTGCCGATTTCCTCGACCGCCCATATGCGCATCGTGCCGGCCGTGCTCGGCTGGCAGGATCCTGGCTCCGCCTTCTCCGCCGCCATGCAACTCGCGGCTCTTGCCGCGGTGGTCAGCTATTTCTGGAGTGATGTCAGGAATATCCTGTTTGGTTCGTTCGACGCTCTGGCGCGACGCGATTTCGCCGACCGGCATTTCAAGCTGGCGCTCTGGATCGTGCTGGCGACGATCCCGATCGTCATCGCCGGCGTGGCGCTGTCGGGCGTGCTCAACGCCTGCAATTCGCCGCTACGCAGCCTAACGGTGATCGGCTGGGCCTGCATCGCAATGGCGATCTTGCTGGCGCTGGCCGAGATCTTTGCCCGTCACCGGCGCAGCATGGGCGGTGCGTCGCTGACCGATGCGCTGCTCGTCGGTGTTGCCCAGATCGGCGCGCTTGTCCCCGGCGTCTCGCGCTCGGGCTCGACCCTGACGGCGGCACTGGGGCTCGGCTTCAAGCGGGCCGAGGCGGCGCGCTTCTCGTTCCTGCTCGGGTTGCCGGCGATTGCACTCGCCGGCCTTAAGGAACTCTGGGAACTGCACAAGGTCCATCTCGACGCCCATGGGTGGTCGGTCCTTGCCGTCGGGCTGGTCGTCGCCTCGATCTCCGCCTTCTTCGCCATATGGGGGCTGATGCACGTGCTGGAGCGTTTCTCGGCCTGGCCGTTCGTCATTTATCGCGGCCTGCTCGGTGTCGTCCTGCTGCTGGGCGTGGCGATGGGATGGCTCGTCTAAGGCAAGTTCCACAGTATCGCTTGAAACGGGCTATATCCGTACCGGACCTCGAACTTCGATTCCGGTACGCACATGGATTTTTTGACCCTCCTGCAATCACTGCCGTTGCTGCTGGCGTTGGCCAAGGGCGCACTGCCGTCGGTGGCGGCATTTGGCCAGTGGGCCGCTTCACTGCCGCCATGCCGGGACTTCACCTTCGAGGCGACCAGCTATCTCGTTTGCGAGGTCGATCCGAAACGATACCAGCTCGAGCTGTTCTGGAAGGATGCGGCGGGCAAGCCGTTTCAGTCGCTGCACAATCTGCATGCCGCGCAACAGGCGATCGGGCGCACGATGGTGTTCGGCATCAATGCCGGCATGTATCACCCTAACCTCGCGCCGGTCGGCCTCTATGTCGAGCGTGGCCAGGAGATGGCCTCGGTGAAAACGGGATCGGGAAGCGGCAATTTTTCCCTGCAGCCGAACGGCATTTTCTACCTGCGCGACGGCAAGGCCGCGGTCCGTGCCACCAGGGATTTCGTGAAAAGGCGCCCGACCGTCGACTATGCGACGCAATCGGGGCCGATGCTGGTGATCGACGGCAAGCTGCATCCAAAATTCCAGGCTGACGGCACTTCGCGGAAAACCCGCGACGGTGTCGGGGTGCGAAAGGACGGCGTCGCGGTCTTTGCGATTTCGAACGGCACAGTGACCTTCCATGCCTTCGCCCGGCTTTTCCGCGACGCGCTTGGCTGCGACAACGCGCTGTTCCTCGACGGCACGATATCAAGCTTGTTTGCGCCTGCCATCGGCCGCAAAGACGACTACTGGAATCTCGGGCCGATGATCGGCGTTTTCAGGAAATCCTAGCCGGTTTTCCACCGCGCTTACCCACACGCGGTATGGGCGAAAAAAATTGATTCAAACTTTATTGGTAATTTCTCATTCATAACTGATCCGGTTTGTCCGTCGGCTGTCGTTTTGCCCTCGGTCTGTTGTGTTTTGAGTACAGGTCCAGATGCGGATTCCGGGCGTCGTCAGTTTTTTGATCGCATCGCTATGCCTTGCCGGCTGCTCTTCAACGGCCGGCGTCGACGCGCTGGATTTGCAGAAACCGTCCAACGAGACCACCAGTTCCGTGATTCGGCCGCCGGCACCGATCGCCGCTGCTCCGGCGGCAAGGGGCAACAGGGCGGCAAGGGCCGAATTGGCCCCCATGTCTGACAACGGTCCGAGGCGCCCGTTTGGTTTGGCGGAGGAGGAAGAGACGGGGGTGTTTGCCGCACCTGATGTGCCTGATCCCCAAGTGCCTGATGTCGGCGGGTTGCCGGTCGAGCCGGCAGCCTTGGTGTCGCCGCCCAAGCTGTTGACCCGCGCGGCACCGGCCATGCTTGCCGGGCCGCTCACCCGTTACGGTTTTCGTGATGCCAAGCCTATCAATTTCGGCAAGGCTTCGCCTCGCCGCCTTGCAGTGCACGGCGTCGACGTCTCGCGTTGGCAAGGCAACGTGAATTGGGACAAGCTGCGCGCCCAGGGCGCCAACTTCGCCTACATCAAGGCGACCGACGGTGGCGACCACCTCGATCCGATGTTCATGAAAAACTGGCGCAACGCCGACGCCGCCGGCTTGAAGCGCGGCGCCTATCATTTCTTCTACTGGTGCCGCACGGCCGGCGAGCAGGCGGACTGGTTCATCCGCAACGTGCCCAGGGTCGAAGGCGCACTGCCGCCGGTGATAGACGTCGAGTGGAACGGCGAGTCCAGCTGCAAGCGCCGGCCGTCGCGCGAAAAGGTGCTGGAAAAGATGCAGGTGTTCATGGACAAGCTGGAGCGCCATTACGGCCAGCGTCCCATCATCTACACCGCGCCCGATTTCTACCGCGACAATCTCAGGGGCGAATTCCTCGACTATCCGTTCTGGCTGCGTGCCGTGGCCCAGCATCCGTCAAAGGTCTATCCCGGCCGCAAATGGCTCTTCTGGCAGTATTCCGGCTCCGGCCTGTCGCACGGCGTCACCGGCCGTATAGACCTCAATGTCTTCCATGGCGACGAACGGCAATGGCGCGCCTGGGCCGGCGGCCGGCAGACGGTAGCCGACGCCAACTGAGACAGTCGTCAGTCCCGGCGCGCTTCGCTCTGCCTGATGCCCGCGGTCTGGGCAAGCGCGATATCGGACTGCTCGATGGACACGCTTCCGCCGGCAGCATTCGCTGAGGAAAGTGTCCGGCCCTTTGACCGACATGGACGCATGGGAGGGAAAGATGGGTGTGTCATCGGAGGCTCTGGCGCAGAGCCGTCAAACGATCAGCGCTTACGAGGATTATGCGGAACAATATGATGCCATCGTGCGCCATGTTCCCAATGAGAGAGAGCAGGCATCGCTGAAGCGCCTGGTGGCAATCGCCGGTGCAGGCGGCCGGATTTTGGAAGTCGGATCCGGAGCTGGATACGACGCGGATTTTCTGGAGACTTTGGGCGTCAAAGTCCGGCGCACCGACGCAACCAAGCGGTTTCTGGAACTGCAGGCCGCGCGTGGCAAGCATGGCGAGTTGCTCGATCTCATCACCGATGATCTCGGCGGCCCCTACGACGCAGTCCTGGCCCTATGCGTCCTCATCCATGTGCCTCGCGACGAGACCGACCAGGTACTTGCCAAGATAGCCGGGTCGCTGCGGCCGGGCGGCGCCTTCCTCGTCTCGATGCGCAATGGCGACGGCGAGACATCAGGCGAATATCACATGGTCTACTGGCGCAGGGACGACTTCGCGGCCCGTCTCGAAGGCGCCGGGCTCGTCCTCATCAGGGACGATTTCAACGTCGGCCGCGATAGCGAAGAATGGAACACGTTCCTGGCCGTCAAGCCTGCATGACCCGCCGAACGCTGTCGCTGTTTGCGCTGCTCAGCCTTTTCAGATTTCGCGAATAAGCAAGACATTGCCGCAGCCTTGCTGTCTATGTGAAGTTCCTGCACTCCTGGGGGAGACGAGTTGGAACTCAAGATCATGCTTGTCGGCTTTGCCTGCGTGGTCGCGGGCGCGCTGTCGTTCATCACCTTCATGAAATGGCGAGAGGTGAAAGCGCTCAGCCGCTGGTTGCCGGCCCCGGGAAAGATCATTTCCTCGCGCGTCGAGGCACGTGAAGTGAGAAACTCGGGCGTTGGCTCGGACAGCAGCGATACCACCGAAATGCGCAATTTTCCGGCGATCACCTTCGAATACAAGGTCGGCGGCAAGAAATTTCAAAGCTCGCGCTACAGCGTGAAGGAGAATTTGGGGAATTTCGAAGTCGCTGAAACCCTTGCCCAGTTTCCCCGCGGCGCGGAGGTGACTGTCTTCTACAATCCGGCCGATCCGAGCAAAGCGGTGATCGAGCGCACACTGCCGGACGGCGCCTTCAAGTTCATGGTCCAACTTTCGGCAGGATTGGTGATCGGGGCGGTTGTGCTGGTGTTTTCCGTCGGCGGTGTTCTGGAAGCGATTGGGCCGCATTTGCCCAAGCCGCAGAATCTCGGTGCCGCGGCGTTGCTGCTTTTTATGGGCTTGTTCATCCTGCGCATGGGTTTTGCCCAGAAATCGTTGGCCGAACAGGCGGCAAAATGGCCGATCGCGGCCGGCCGCATCGAAACCTCAGGCCTGCAGGCGCTCCGAAACCATTCAGGCTATGGTCGCTGGCGCACCGTCTTCAAATCCCGCATCGTCTACTCCTATGGCGTCGCCGGCCAGCGCTACAGCGCCGATCGTGTGACCTTCGGCGCCACCGTGACCGCCTCGCTGCCCGGCCTCGTCGGCGGCCAGGCACGGCAATATGTCGAAGGTAGCAAGGTCGACGTTCACTATGACCCCGTCAACCCCGGCTCAGCGGTGCTCGAATGCCGGGTCCGGGGGCTTGGGCTGCTATGGATCTGCTCGGCAGGCTTTCTCGGCGGCGCCGCCTTTCTGCTCGGGCTGGTATGACACTGGTCAGGCGGATTCGGTCACGGCGCCGATCCGCCGGTAGACGAATGGTTCTTCTCTCGAAGGAATTGTGGCAATGCGCTTGGCTTCGTCGATCAGCATTGCCATGCGAGCATGGATCGGCGATTTCGCGCAAGCCGGGTCCGTTGCGGCGGCATCGCCGGCGATCGCCATCGCCTGGCAGCGGCAGCCGCCCCAGTCGATCTCGCGCCGCTCACAGCCGCGGCACGGCTCCTGCATCCAGTCCGTACCGCGAAAGGCATTGAACCCCGGTGAATCGGCCCAGATCGAGGACAGTCTGCGTGGTTCGAAACGCTCGAAGCTGAGAGACGGGATCGTCTGTGCGGCATGACAGGGCAGTACGGTGCCGTCAGGCGTCACCATGAAGGCGTCACGCGCCCAGCCGCCCATGCACGGCTTGGGATAGATCGCAAAATAGTCCGGCGTCACAAAATCGATGTTGATGATGCCGGCCAACCGCTCCTGTGCCTCCGCGACGATCTCCGCCTGCCTGTCGACCGCTTCACGCTCGGGCATCAGTTGGTCGCGATTGGTCAACGCCCAGCCGGCATACTGCACATTGGCGATCTCGAGCCTCTCCGCGCCCAGCGAAAGGGCGAGATCGATGAATTCCGGCACTTCCTCGATGTTATGGCGATGGATCGGCGCGTTGATGGTAAGAGGCAGACCGGCAGCGCGCGCGCGGCGTGCCGTCTCCAGCTTCTTTTCGTGAGCGCCCTTGTGGTTGCCGATGCGATCGGTGGTCGCCGGCCGCGCACCCTGAAAGCTCAGTTGCAGATGGTCGAGACCGGCTTCGGCAAATGCCTCGATACGGCCCTCGACGATGCCAACGCCCGCGGTAATCAGATTGGTGTAGACGCCGCGCCCCGCAAGCCCGGCGATCAATTGCTCGAGGTCGCGGCGCAGTGTCGGCTCGCCGCCGGACAGATGCACCTGCAGCACTCCGAGATCGGCTGCCTCCGAGAACAGAGCGAGCCAGGTCTCTGTGTCGAGTTCGCGATTGGCCTTCAGCAGTTCGAGCGGATTGGAGCAATAAGGGCATTGCAGCGGGCAGCGATGCGTCAGTTCCGCCAGCATGCCGATTGGAGGGAGGAGGGGCGTGCTCATAGCCTCACCAGCAGCTTGTCCGACCATTCCTGCAGGAAGGCGATGACGTCGGTCGCCACGGCCTCCTGTTCAGCCTCATAATCCGCGGCAAGGCCGGCAATGATGTCACCTGCCGTTGCCCGTCCATCGCAGCGGCGCAATATGTCGAGACTGACATCGTTCGGCCAGAATATCTTTTCCGGTGACAGTACGGCGAATGCCTGCCGCACGGAATCGTACTGTATGCGCACGTGCTTCGGCAGCGAAGGCACCGATCGCAACGACACCACGGCTCTTTCGCGCAGCGCCATCATTGGGCTGCCTCGGGCTGGAAGGCGCCAGGCGGTATGCTGCCCTGCTCGCCATAAGCGTGTTGAAGCGCATCAAGCATGGCCCAGAGTATATCGCATTTGAACACCAGTGCATCGATTGCCTGCTGCTGGCGCTCCGCCGTATCGGCATGGCTGAGCACGTAGGCGAGGGCGAAGCCGGCGTCACGCGAGGCTTGTTCGGGCCTTTGCCTGAAATAGGCCAGCGTATCCTCGGTGATGTAGTCGTATTTGGCCAGCATTGCCGGCACCCGCTCACCGATGATGAGTGGCGAGAACATCTCGGTCAGCGACGACGCGACCGCCTCGAACAGCGTCCGGTTTGTACAAAAGGAAAGGTAAGCGCCCACCGCGAAGCGCGTCGCCGGCAGCGCCAGCCTTTCGCTCTTCACGGCCTCGGCGTCCAGGCCGAGCGAAGTTGCCAGATGCAGCCAGCGCGCGATGCCGCCGCTCCAGCCGTCCTCGCCGTCATGGTCTTCGATCCGCTTGCGCCAAGCGGCGCGAAACGCCGGATCCTCGGCATGCACGAGGATCATGGCATCCTTGCGCGGGATGACCGCCTGATAGCAATAGCGGTTCAGCGCCCAGGCCTTCATCTCGGCCTTTGACAACGCGCCGCTGGTCATCCTGTGGTGAAAGGGATGGCGATTGTGATAGCGCTCGGCGCCAACCTGCCTCAATACGGCTTCGAGAGCGCTCGTGGAGAGTCCGCCTTTGGCTGCATCGCGGAAGTCGCTCAAAATTCCATCTCCATACCGTCGTTTGCGATTTCCCAGCCTGCCGCCTTGACCGCCGCGTGCTCGGCGGAATTCTCGTCAAGGATGGGGTTGGTGTTGTTGATGTGGACGAACACACGGCGGCTAACCTTCACATCGGCCAAGCCGGCGATCGAACCCAATTCTCCCGAGATCGCCAGATGCCCCATGCGCGCGCCGGTTTTCTGACCGACGCCGGCGACGATCATCTCGTCGTCGGTATAGACCGTGCCGTCGAACAAAAGACAGGCGGCATCGGCGAGACGCGCGCGTAAGCGCGCATCGATGCGCGCGCAGCCCGGAATATAGAAGACGGAGCCGCGGCTGCCGATGCCGGCGATTCGGACTCCGATCGTATCACCTGCGTCGGAGCTGAAATTGGCATCCGGATGGTCTCTATCCTCCAGATAGAGTGCTATCTTCCCGGGCACCGGAAAGGGCTCGATCATCACGCCGGTCTCGCGGCTTTCTGCATCGCAGATGGCCAATTCTTTCGTCGGCGGCAGGATGCGCCGCGGCACAAGCGCTGGATCGAGAACGTTGAAAATCGAATTCGCCTCCAGCGTCGCCAGAACCTGCGCCGTTGCATAGATGGCGAAAGGCTGCCGTTCGCGCAGGCTGAGCAGTCCGGCGATATGATCGACATCGGCATTGGTCAGCACCACCGCGCGAATAGGCGTCGAGCGCAGCGGCGCATCGCCCGCAGGCTGCAGTTCAGGTGTTGCAGCGATTTGTTGGCGAATGTCGGGCGAGGCATTGAAAAGAACCCAGCCGAACCCGTCCGCAGAGGCGGCGACACTTGACTGGGTTCGTGAATGTACGCCGGCCATGCCGGTGCGAGCCGCACGACTCAGACGGTAGTTGCAGTTCCATTGCGGAAAGCCGCCGCCCGCCGCCGATCCGATGATCTTTAAATGCATGAAAATGCCCGCGCGGCGGCTTCTCTGACCTGCAGGCAATTTGCAGTCACAAAAAACGCTTCGCACGCTTTGCGTGCGTCAAAATCTTTCACGAAAATCCCATGCGGCGAGGGATGCGCGCCCCTGTCGCCAGGGACGCGCACCTCTGCGGCCTACTTCTTGGGAGTAATTTCAGCAGGCAGATACCGTGAAATTTCGAAGCCAGCGGCAACCTGACACATGGTCGGTTTTTTCCAGTTCTTCTTCATGACATTTCTCCTCTTATACCAGCCCGAAGGGACCGATCCTGTCGTTAGCCAACCATTGCAGGGCACCGACGCAATGGCTCGTCCATCAAGTCTCAAAATGGACAAATGAAACAATAGGTTTTGAAAAATTGAAAACAAACTATCGAGAATAATTGCAGTCCTTACTTCGATTGGTCGTGGCGTAGGGTTTTTTCTCCTCCAGTGGCAGGTTTGCATCTTCCCACCCATCAGCGCCAAGCGGATACCAGATTACTGAACTGTAGCCCCACTCGACGGCGCGTTTCGCCGCATTCCACGACATCCAGCAATTCGTCATGCAGTAGAACAGAATCGCGCGCGACTTGTCCGTCCCGGCCTTGGCCGTGAGGCCTCGGCGAAAATAGCTGGCGGTCTCCTGCGAAATAGCGCCGTATCCCACATTGGCCAGCCATATGCTGCCTGGAATGTCCTTTCTGACCTTGTCCCTCCATATGGTTCCTGCCGGCAAATTGGCCGGCTTGGGCGTGTCCGGCATCACGTCGAAGAAGATCGCCTTTTTCGCTCGCCACAGCGCTTCCGCTTCCACCGTCGTCACCACCCTCGCGCCTTGCAGCGTCCGCGGCACCGGCGCCCGATAGTCGTCCATCCGGAAACCGCTGGGTTCGACGACATCGCCAGCCCATGTCGGCTCGGTCAGACCCAGAAGGCTCGCGGCGACCAGCAAGAAAATAGTCTCCCTTCCATTCATTGGGTAATCAGGTTGTCGTGTTCGTCGATCAGCGGCACGTTATAGCTCAGCAGGATCCTGGTGATCTCAGCCTGGTTTTCCCTGATCACCCGGTTGAGCGTCCGCTTCCATTCCTGGTCGGACGGACGTACGCCCATGGTGATGCGGTAAGACATGCGCGAGCCGGTTTTTTCCTTCACCAGTGGAACGATCGTCACATCAGCTCCGAGTTCCCTTGCATAGTAACCTGCCATCGGTCCCCACAGCACCGCCGCATCGATCTTGTGTGCCAGCATGTCCTTGATCATGACCTCTCCCATGGATGGGGTGACGCGCGTATCCACCGCAAGCGGATAGATCTTGGCGGTCCGCAGAAGCTTGTTGGCGGCCATGTTGGCGGTTGGCGGCGTGCTTTCAACGACGCCGATCGTCTTGCCCGTGAGTCTGGGATCCTCGATCGTTTCCACACCTTCCATATCGTGGCTTTTTGGATGCACCAGCACATAGACGGAGCGATAGTAGGCGTTGGTGTTCTGCACCAGCTCATCGCCTTGGGCATAGCCCATGATGATGTCGCATCGGTTGGCCCCCAACGTATTGCGCACGAAGCCGGTGATCGTGGGAAACCAGGTGTAGGAGACGGACTTGCGCCCGGTTTTCGCGGCAACCAGCTCGGCCAGCTTGTTTTCGAAGCCTTCGCCGCTCTTGTCGGTGAAGGGCATATTCGAGGGATCGGCGCAGACGCGCAGAATGTCGGGATCGACCAGTTCTCCCGCCGCGCCAAGACCGGCGCTTTGCGCATGCGCGTTCGACGGCAGCAAGGCGAGTGTGCCGAGGATCGGCAGAACGACGCGCAGCTTCAATGCATCGCGGCCAATCATGTCATCCACCCATGCAGGATGCTTCGGCATCCTTCGCCGCCTGGGCCTTGTCTTCGTGCTTGGGCGGCCGTCCGCGGGGGGCCGCGCCATCTGCGCGCGCGCGCAGGTAGACGTAGAGGTCGTCCATGTAGCAATAGACATTCTTGTTGTCGCCAAAGGCAGGCATGACGTTTTCCTTGCCGCCGCCGACATTCTTGCGGCCTTCGGCGACGATCGAGAGGAATGTGGCGTAATCCATGGTTTTCAGGCTGTTGACCAAAGCCGGCGCATAGCTCGAACCTGTCGCGTCCTGTCCGTGGCAGACATGGCAATCGGAGTGATACCGGCGGTAGCCGCTGAACGTGTACCAATCGACGGTTCCGTTTTCGATCTTGTAGGTCGGATTTCCATCCGCATCCATATACTTGCCGCCTTCTTCCTTTACCGCCTTGGCTTTTTCCATGCTGTCGTCGGCCTGGGCGACGCCTGAGCTTGCCAGAGGCAGCAGAGCCAGGACCAAAGCCGAAATTACAATGCGAACGGACATTCAAACGCTTCCTTCATTTGCCAATGGACACGGTTTTGCTGTCGCGACCGGCATTGATCGGTGTTTTTGGGTGCGTAACCGAATCGAGAGCCCGGACATGGCTTCCGGATGATCCGGGCTCTCGTTCTTCAAGCCTTTGGTCTCACAAGACCCGAGGCGTGCTCAAGGTTCCCGGCGCATCAATCCGGGAGACCGAAGACGGTGAGCTGACCGCCCAGCGTTGTGTAGTCGGCAAGTGCCGCGTAGCCGCCGACGGCACCAAGACCAGCGGTGCCAACGACCGCCGCCTCGTCGCCTTGGGCACGGCCCTGATCGACGGCGCCATGCCAGGCAGCGGCGTTATCAGGCGAAAGCAGGCCGCCTGCCAGGCCGATACCTGCCCAGCCACCGACGCCGGACAGAACGGCGATGTACTGCTTGCCGCCCTGCTCGTAGGTCGTGATGTTGCCGATGATGCCGGACGGGGTCTTGAACTTGTAGAGTTCCTTGCCGTCCTTATCGACCGCCTTGATGTAGCCTTCGAGTGTACCGTAGAAGACGACGTCGCCATCTGTCGCCAACGCACCCGACCACACCGAGAACTGCTCGGGCTTCGACCAGACGATCTCACCCTTGGCCGCATCCCAGGCAATGAAGTTGCCCATGTTGCCGTCGCCGCCAGGTGCGGGATACATCGACACGGTGGCGCCAACATAAGGCTGACCGGCGGTGTAGCTCACCTTGTAAGGCTCATAGTCCATGCAGACATGGTTGGTCGGGACATAGAACAGCCCGGTCTTCGGCGAATAGGCCGCCGGCTGCTGGTCCTTCGTTCCAAGCGCCGCCGGGCAGATGCCCGTCGAGTTGGTGTCTTCGCCGTTCTGCTGGGTCGAATATTTCGCCACGACCTGCGGGCGACCATATTGTTCGCTCTTGGGGTCCATGACGACTTCCGTCGCCCAGTTCACGGCCGGATCGTATTTCTTGGCGACGAGAAGGTCGCCGGTGGCGCGATCCATGGTGTAGGCGAAACCATTGCGATCGAAATGCACCAGCACGTCGTGCTTGGCGCCGTTGACCTCCATGCCATCGACGAGGATCATCTCGTTGATGCCGTCATAGTCCCATTCGTCATGCGGGGTCATCTGGTAGAGCCATTTGGCAACACCGGTATCCGCATCGCGGGCCATGATCGTCATCGACCAGCGATTGTCGCCGGGGCGTTGTACCGGGTTCCACGTCGAGGGATTGCCGGTGCCATAGTAGACCAGGTTCAGCTTGGGATCATAGGAATACCATCCCCATGTCGTGCCGCCGCCTGTCTTCCACTGCTCGCCTTCCCAGGTGTTCGTGCCGGAATCCTTGCCCACCGGCTTGCCGAGATGCGTGGTCTTCTCGGGATCGAGCAGGGTGTCCGCGTCCGGACCTTCCGAATAGGCTTTCCAGGCGAGTTTGCCATCTTTCAGATTGTAGGCGGCCAGCCAGCCGCGAACGCCGAATTCGGCGCCGGATACGCCGATGAGCACCTTGTCCTTGACGACGACGGGGGCAGCCGTACCGGATTCGCCTTTGCCGCCATCGGTCTGGTCGCCGTTCTTGACAGACCAGACGACCTTGCCGGTCTTCGCGTCGAGGGCGACGACCGTGGTGTCGGCCTGATTGAGAATGATCTTGCCGTCACCATAGGCAACGCCGCGATTGACCGTATCGCAACACATGATCGGAATGACGTTGGGATCCTGCTTGGGTTCGTATTTCCAGAGGATCTTCCCGTCATTCTTGAGGTCGAGCGCAAAGACATTGTTCGGGAAAGGCGTGTGGACATACATCACATCGCCGATGATAAGCGGTCCACCCTCGTGGCCTCGTAGCACGCCGGTGGAAAAGGTCCACTTGACCTGCAGGTTCTTCACATTGTCCGCAGTAATCTGGTTGAGTTTGGAATAGCGGGTGTTGGCGTAGTCACCCGTCTGCATCGCCCAGTTCTTCGAATCCGAAGCCAGCTTTGCAAGGTCCTCGTTAGCCGACGCCGTAAAGGCAGCGCCGAGCGACAGAAACGCCGCAGTGGTTAGAATATAGGTAGCTTTCGTAAGTACACGCATCCGAATTCCTCCCGAGGTTCATAGTGATGAATCATTTGCTGAGCCCACAAGGGCTTGCCCAAGCGATTCACGGGGGGGAAATATTTCCGGCAGCGTGTCACGACCTAAGCCAGATGTGCAGAGGGCACCGTTACTGCCCACCTCACCTTGGCCTACGAAAGACTGTCGCCGCTCCCTAATGACGGTGACGCCCTTGAAGCCGGAAACAGGGTGAGGCTATGTCATCGCAAAACGCTAGGCAAGCAAAAAAGCCTGGGTGTTTTTTTGCACCGCAATATCGTAAATGATGCGGCGCAATATAAGGAAATAAGTGGGGTAGTATTTGTTAGATGAAGTATTTCTGATTGAGAAATAACGGTGGGCCGGATAAAATTTGATTATTTTTTGAGTTTTACATTTCACCTAAGTGTGGATTTTATTTGGAGGTATTCACTTCGATGTCTCGGCCTGGCCATGTACGTGCCCCATTGGGAATCGATAGTGAGCCAAGCATGAGATGATCGTTGGAGTTGGGGCGTGGAGCGGGCCATGGGGCCGCCATGCGGAACCACCGTCGACCAGCACCGCATTCCTCCTTTGGTCGTATACGGAAGCCATGGGCGCTTGACTGACTCTGCGGCACGTTGCCAACTGCCACGGTGATCCCGACTGGGCGCATCGCGCCCAGGCCAACCGGAGGTTTTCCCGTGATCAGATATGTTGGATTTTCGACTTTGCCGCTGCTCCTTGCCGCGCCGCTGGCCTTCGCAAACCCGGCGGGCGCCGCGGGAGATTACCCGACAGCAACGATTGCCGATTACGTGCTCGGCTGCATGCAGACGAACGGCCAGACACGTCAGGCGCTGGAAAGCTGTTCCTGCTCGATCGACGTCATCGCCTCGATCCTTCCCTACGATCACTATGAGAGAGCCGAGACTTTCAAGAGCATGTCTTTGACCACAGGGGAAAACGCGGGGCTGTTTCGCGAGAGCGCACCGGCGAAGGCAGCCCGTACCGAATTGAAGCGCGCGCAGTCGGAAGCCGACGTGCGCTGCTTTTAGAACCTGCTCAAATCCGCAAGCCGGATGGGGTTCCATCCTTTGTCTGGACAGTACCTTCCCGAAACAAGCTCCACTTTCGGGGTCAAGCTGGCAAGCACCCGGCAGTCCGGCACAGGATATCGAGACTTCAGAGTCCCGCTGTCTCCAGCGGCCACTGATTGCGAAATGTCTTGCCATCCGTATCGATCGCTTCAACCTGGATTTCGCCGTTGCCGTGCACGGTGAAATCAAATCGGAAATTGGGGTCTTCCGAAATCGATATTCCACCTTCCATGGAGAGGATCGGCTGGCCGGCTTGGGAGATCGACAGTTTCTGGACAAAATGCGCCGGTATGAAATACTGGGTCAGCGGATCCCGCTGCAGCCCCGAATTGTTAGGGTGCCGGATCATCAACTGCAGTTCCTCGGTCTTGGTCATCGTCTCTTTGGGCGGGAACTGGCGCAGCTTCATCTGACCCATCGTCGCGTTGGCCTCGTCCTGGTTCTTGACCGCAGGGGCGGAGCATCCGCCTGACGCCTTGACGAAGGTCTGCGCCATATGGAGTTGGCCGCCCTGCGTCTCAGCGATGGCACGCAGATAGGAATAGTCGTTGACGCGCACGCGCGTCGACAGATGCGTCACGCCGGCATCCTTGCCGAGCTGGAACGTTGCCGCCACCGGTGCAGGGTTGGCATCGATGATCAAGGTAACGGATTTGATGCCGTCCGGGGCCTTGGCTGGATCGAGATAGATGTCGACGGGCACGATGGCGGCATCCTGCGCCCGCTTCGGCGCTTCGATCCTGACGACGCCGGTATCGACCAGAATTGCCCGATCGCCGAACACGTCGCCCTTCAAATCCTGCCAGATCCTATCCGAGGACGCGGTTGTTTGCTGTGCGCTGGCGGTTCCCGAGGAGCCGAGCAGCGTGCCGATGGCCAAGATGATCGCGACGAAAACGAATGCGAGCGGCAAAGCGAGCTGCCGGCTCGAGTAAGCGTGATTTTGCATTTCGATGCCTCCACCAATGCAAGAGAGGTGGTGCCCAGGCTGGCGTTGAGGATAAGCCTTTGGCGACGCCTTGGCAAATCGCCGTGCCTTACAGCTGCCTGGCGCATGTCGGTGTCGTCTATTCCCATTCGAGTTCGGCAAATGCGGCCGTTGCGTTGCGCTCGTTGTAGTCGTCGAACAGGTGCCAATTATCCCGTTCGCTTTCGCCAGCGGTTTTGACTGCTTCGCGCAGCGGCGTTCCGTCGGCGATCGCCTTGCGGATATCGCGCGCCAGAACCTCGAAATAGCGTCGCTCCCCCGCCAGCGCCTGTGGCCAGTCGGCCGTTAAAGGACCATGACCTGGAACGACGCGCGCGGCGTCGATCGCGGTGAGCGCATCCATCTGGCGGAGCCATCCAAGCAGGGATCCGTCGAGCGTCGGCAAGGAGCCCATAAACACGAGATCGCCGGCAAAGAGCGTTCTGGTCGCGGGATCGAACACGGTCAGGTCGTTGTCGGTGTGCGCCGCCTTCCATGCCCGCAGTTCGATCATGCGCCCGCCGAGGTCGAGTTGCAGGCGATCGTCGACCAGCATGGTCGGCGACACGATCTCGATCCCCTCCATCAGCGCCTCGCCAAGCTGTTCGCGATAGTTGTGCAGATAGAACGCGCCACGCGCCTCGAGGGCACGCGGCAGATTACGGTGACCGACGATGGTCGCGCCGATCTTCCGGAATGCCGCATTGCCGAAGATATGGTCGGGATGCATGTGGGTGTTGACCAGGAAGCGAACCGGCTTTGCTGTCAGCTTTCCGATCGCGGCGAGAAAGGCGTGCGCCTCGATGAGGCTGCCACCGCTGTCGATGACGGCAACCGCATCGGTGCCGATGACGGCGCCCAGATTGCAGATCGCACCGTCGTTGGCGGCGGTCATCAACTCATCCGCGCCCTGGAAGGCGAAGACGCCGTCGGCGATTTGCCTGACCGAGAACCGCAAGCTGCCGCCTGCGGCCAGAGCGGCTCGTCCGAGGCAGCATGGCAGCAAGGCGGCGCTGGTGGCGGTGCAGGCGAAGCCACTCACAAGCCTGCGTCTTAGCCGATCGATCGACATGAAGGTCTCCGATATGCATTTCGCCTGCAGGCGATCAGGTGACGTCCGGAAATCTATGATGGAACGACCGCAGAAGATCGCTCATCGCCTGCGAATTGCGATGTTGCCGTGGCAACCGTACGTCGAACACGCCGAGCACATGGGTTGGCCGCGGCGCGAGCACGATGATGCGGTCCGACAGCATCAGTGCCTCGTGTAGATTGTGCGTCACCATCAAGGCGGTCGTTGGCCGTGCCGACCATACGGTCAAAAGCAGATGCCGAAGCCGCTCGGCGGTCTGTTCGTCGAGCGAGACAAAGGGTTCGTCCAGGAAAAGCACCGCCGGCTCGGTGGCGAAAGCCCTGGCAAGTGCTGCCCTGCGCGCAAGGCCGAGCGACAGTTCGGCAGGATAGAGCGAGCGCATGCCGGCGAGGCCGAGCGTGTCGAACAGCCTGTCGAGATTTTTCGCTCTCAAGCTTTTCGGCAACGCCAGCCTGACATTCTGCTCCACCGTTCGCCACGGCAGCAGGGTCGGTTCCTGGAAAACGGCGGCGATGCGGTTCGAACCTCCTCGCGGCAACTGGAAGGAGCCGGAAAAGTCTTTGTCCAAGCCAAGCAGGATACGCAGCGTCGTGGTTTTGCCGCAGCCAGACGGTCCCAGCAAGCAGGCGAATTCGCCTTGCCGGACCTCGAAGGAAAGGTCCTGAAGCGCCGTGATCGAGACGCCTCGCGCGGACCTGAAGGTCTTTTCGGCGATGTCGACCTTAAGCGGGACGACGGCGCCAACGGGTTGCATGTCGTTCAACGGGCTGCACCAGGAGAAGTTCAATGACAAGCATCACCGCCACGAAAGCCAGCGTGTAGGCAAGAATGGCGGCGACATCGAAGAGCTGGAAATAGAGATGGATCTGGAAGCCGACACCGTTCGAGCGGCCGAGCAGTTCGACGACCAAGACGATCTTCCAGATGAGGGCGATGCCGGATCGCGATGCGGCGGCAAGATAGGGCTGCAATTGCGGCAGCAGGATATGGCGGATGCGTTCAAGGCGGCCGAAGCGATAGACGGTGGCCATTTCGGCGTAACTTGGATCAAGCGCCCTGGCGCCTTCGCGCATCGTCACCACGACATTCGGGATCTTGTTCACCGCCACCGCGCCGATCGCCGCCGCCTCGTTGAGGCCGAACCAGATATAGCCGAGGACGATGACCACCAGCGCCGGGATGTTGAGGAACAGGATCACCCACGGGTTGAAAAAATGGTCGACACGACGATGGCTGCCGAGCAAAACGCCGATGACGGATCCGATGATCATTGCGACGATATATGCCGCGGCGACCCGGCCGAGGGTCACGCCGAGATGGTAAAAGAGATCGCCGTTCGCAGCCTCCCTGAGAAGCACCTGCCAGACCTGCCCAGGTCCTGGAAAGGCACGGCTTGGCCAGACGCTTGCCGCAAGGTTCCACAGCAGGCAAAGCCCGAGCAGGGAAACCGCTACGGTCAGCGCGGGCACCAGTGCCATCGCCAGGCTACGTCGGCCGGACATGCTCGGCGGGGCATCACGCGTGCCGCCGGTTTCCAATGCGGTCATTTCCGGGGTTCCTGCCAGAATGTGCCGGGCGCCATCTCCGGTGCGCTGCCGACCAGCTTCGCGCCGCCGATCGCCGCCAGCACATGGTATAGCCTGCCGGCGTCGGCCGCTTCGTCGGCGACCGACCGTCTGGGAATGCCCTGGCGGTAGCGATCGCGCAGCTTTTCCAGTTCCTTGCCTTCCGCGCGAATGATCGGCGCCAGGCGCAGCCATTCGTCATCGGATCTGGCCAGCAAGTCCTTGGCTTGCGCGGACGCCCTCACGAAACCCCTGACGGCATCCGGGTTCTGGTTTGCCCATTGGTCATGGAAGACGTAACCGAGCGCCGAAACGGGTCCCAGAGCCCCGAGCGTCTTTGCCGCGTCATTCACGCCGATCAATCGACGGAAGCCATTGGCCTCGAGACGCGCGCAAAAATGCCAGAAATTCAGCACTGCATCGAGTTCGCCCTGTATCGCCTTTTCCGAAATCAGTGGCGGCGCGCCAAAGACGATGTCGCTGGTTGCCGACAGGTCGACGCCGAGATCGCGTCTGGTCAGCGCTTGTATCAGCAGCCAACTCTTGTCGAGCGGGCCGCCGGCGACGCCGATCTTCTTGTCCTTGAGATCGGCGACCGTCCGGATCGGCGAATCCTCCTTCACCATGATCGCACCCACCGCGGTCGAATAGGGGGTCAATGTGAGGTCGCCGCCTTCGGAGCGCTGGCGCGAGACCCACAGCCAGTCGGAGACGATCATATCGATCGCGCCAGCCAGCATCGCGACGTTGGTTGCATCCTCGCCGGCGAAGTCGATGATCTCCAGACCGATCCCGTTCGCGGCATCGAATTTGTGCTGCCTTAGCGTATCGAGTTCCCAACTCACGGTTCCAAACTTCAGCACACCGAGGCGAATCCTGGCTGCCGCAACGCCCGGCCTGGTAGCAAGAACAGCGGCTGTCCCGAGAACCGCCAGACGCAACGTCATGCGCCGTGAAACCATCATGACACCTCCTCCCCAGGGTTCCGCGCTGCCAAATCAAATGGCTCGTTCCTTGTTTGGAAATGCGCATTTCCAGCGCATGACCTTGAGGGTCGGGTGTTCTTGGGACCATTTCGCGATTTCGCTGGGGGCAAGGATCATGCATTGGAACAGAGTGCCGCGGCTCTCGAAATAGAGATGTTCGTCTCGGCAATTGCTCGGATTGGCGCTGAGGCAAACCGTCAATATGAGATCGACCATGTCCATTCAGCACCTCTTGCGCGTTCCCAAACGCTCATCCCGGCGAGCTCAGCCCAACCAGAAGCGAGGGCAAAATCACCGTTTGCCGGATTTCCCGAGGTGCCAATGGAGAAACCGGAGTGAGGTCAAGCTACGCGCTCGCCGGATCACCGTCAACAAAGACGAATGGACGGGTCTGTTGAGCACCCAGGCCTCTAAACCTTTGTACGATTGACTTTCACAACATGCCAATTAGCTTCTGAATCACGCGGCGCGGCTCCACGGGAGAAGCGGATATTCCACACCACCGCGTAAGGCGCATGCCGACGGATCAAAGGATCGGCATGCGCAAATCGTCCAGGGCACCCAGACGATCAATGAGGAAATGCCATGCGCGCAATCGCATTTTTCGCAGTCATGTCCGTTGTGCCCTTCATCGCGAGCCAATCCCAGGCACAGGATGCGGCGGCGGGTGAGAAGGTCTTCGCCAAATGCAAGGTCTGCCACGTCGCCGACCAGGACAAGAACAAGGTCGGCCCGTCGTTGAACGGCGTCATCGGCCGAACGGCCGGCACGCACCCGGGGTTCAGCTATTCTCAGGCGATGGTCGCGGCAGGCAAGTCCGGCGTCAAATGGGATGAACCCACGCTGAAGACTTACCTTCACGATCCCAAGGCCATGGTCAAAGGAACGAAGATGGCGTTTGTCGGCCTCAAACAGGACGAAGACATCGCCAATGTCATCGCCTATCTGAAGCAATTCTCGAAATAGCGCGCCGCCGGCCGTTCGAACTTGCGTTCGGCCGGCGTTCGCCTCGATCACGCATCGGCTTGCAGCCTCTGCATTGCTGAAGGCAGATCGAAAAGGCTGTCGCAAACAAGGTCGGCGCCAAGCTCTTCCACCGGAATGTGGCTATAGCCGCCGCGCAACAGAATGACGGGCATGCCGGCGGCGCGTGCGGCGCCCAGGTCAGCGCCACTGTCTCCGACCAGCAGCGCGTCACCGGCGTCGACCCCAAGCTGTGCCAACGCCAGCAGCAGGGCATCGGGCGCCGGTTTCAGGTATGTCACCGCGTCTCCGCCAACGATTGCGCCGAAATATTCCGTCAATCCGAAATGAAGCAGGATTTCGCGGGTCGCCAACTGCGGTTTGTTGGTTGCCACCCCCATGCTTACTCCGCCCAAATGAAAGTGGGTGAGAGCCTCCCTGACGCCAGGCATCAGCCTTGTCAGGCCGGTCAGATGCCGGCGGTAGATAGGCGCCATGACGCGGTTGGCCTCATCGAGAGCGTTGCCGAGCAGTGGCGCTCCCGACGCCGCGAAGGCTCGCTCGATCAATTTCCTGACGCCGCCGCCGATCATGGCGGTGACCTGATCCAGGCGCAGCGGCGGCAGATCGCGGCTGGCCAGCAATTCGTTGACTGCGGCCGCTATGTCCGGTGCCGAGTCGACTAGCGTGCCGTCGAGGTCGAACAGGATCGCCTTCGGCGATCGAAGCGGCCTACCTGCGCCGACGTTCATGCGGCATCCTTCCACTTGATCGAGCAGCCGATCGAGGCGATCTGGTCCAGCGGCCCGTCGCCGGTTCGGGCAACCTGCTTCATCGCCTCGAACAGATCGCGTCTCAGCCCGGGCGCTCCGGCTTCTCGTCGCGAGGCGTCCAGCCGACCGCGATATTGCAGTCCCAACTCGCTGTTGAACCCGAAGAAATCGGGAGTGCACACGGCTGCGTAATCGCGCGCCACAGTTTGGTGCTGGTCGTGCAGGTAAGGGAAGCTGAAGCCGCTCGTCGTGGCGAATAGCTTCATTTGGTCGAAGGAATCCTCCGGGTAGGCATCGGCATCGTTTGAGTTGATCGCGACAAAGCCGATACCTTCGGCTTTGAGGTCGTTGGCATCGCGCACGATACGTGAAATCACCGCCTTCACATAAGGGCAGTGATTGCAGATGAAGGCCACGACCAGGCCGTTCGGGCCGGCCTGGCTGAAGATCGAATGCGACCTGCCGTCGACGTCAGGCAAAACGGCATCGATGGCGCGCCAGCCGAAATCGCAGACAGGGGGGACGGCCGCCATGCTTGCCTCCGATGGAATGGTTTACGCGGCTTTCCGGATCGCACCGTCGGCCGCCTGTCGGATGGTTCCAATGTTGGCGCGATAGGCCGCCTCGGTGCCCCCCTTGAACACGGCCGACCCGGCGACCAGCACATTGGCGCCGGCCGCGGCGACCAGCGGGGCGGTTTCGGCCGTGACGCCGCCATCGATTTCGATGTCAATCGGGCGGTGGCCAACCAGTGCCTTGATTCGCCTGATCTTCTCGATGACCGCGGAAATGAAGGCCTGGCCGCCAAAGCCTGGATTGACCGTCATCAGAAGCACCAGGTCGAGCCTGTCGAGCACATATTCGATGGCGCTCTCCGGCGTCGAAGGATTCAGCGATACGCCGGCCTTCTTGCCGAGATTTTTGATCGCCTGCAGGGAACGATCGAGATGCGGCCCGGCCTCGGCGTGCACCGTGATGATGTCGCAGCCGGCGTCGGCGAAGGCGGCCAGATAGGGGTCGGCCGGCGCGATCATCAGATGGCAGTCGAAGACTTTGTCCGTTCGGTCGCGGATCGCCTTGATCACCGGCGGACCGAAGGTGATGTTGGGTACGAAATGCCCGTCCATCACGTCGAGATGGATCCAGTCGGCACCCGCCCGCACGACAGCTTCGACCTCGTCGCCGAGCCGCGAGAAATCCGCGGAAAGCACGGAGGGTGCGATGATTGTCCTGGTGACCATGGTCGTCGTCTCCAATCCTGTCTGCGCTGTTGGTCTCTGCGCCAGCCGGCTTCATCCCGTCAGCGCATCTTCGTCTCCGGTTCGCCTTCGAGTTTCCCTTCCGCGAACACGCGGCTGCCGCGGATGTCGGATTCCTCGATGGTGACAAGATCGGCCTTGGTCAACACCCTGCTGCGCGATGCGAAAAGCCGGTTGGCCTGCCGCAGCCGTGCCCGATCGAGCCCATTGCGGACCGAACGCGCGTTGGAGAAATGCGGCAGCCTCATGCGGATCGGAAGATACTCTTCGAGCGCACGGGATGCCGCCTCGCTGAGGCGATAATTCTGCTCCGCGAGCATAATCTCGGCGATAGATTTCAGTTCGCTGACGCCGTAGTCGGGAAAATCGAGGTGGTGGGCGATGCGCGAACGCATGCCGGGATTGCTGTCGAAGAAGCGGTCCATCTTGTTCTTGTAGCCGGCAAGAATCACGACCAGATCGTCACGGTTGTTCTCCATGCACTGCAGCAGGATTTCGATCGATTCCTGGCCGTAGTCGCGTTCGTTCTCGGGCTTGTAGAGATAGTAGGCCTCGTCGATGAAAAGCACGCCGCCCATGGCACGCTTGATCACCTCGCGGGTCTTGGGCGCGGTGTGGCCCACATACTGGCCAACAAGATCGTCGCGCGTCACGGCGACCATGTGGCCTTCGCGGACATAGCCCAGACGATACAGGATTTCGGCCATCCTCAGCGCCACGGTGGTCTTTCCGGTGCCGGGATTTCCCGTAAAGTTCATGTGCAGCGTCGGGGCGCCCGAGGTCAGCCCGAACTTGCGGCGAAGCCGGTCGACCAGGAGGAGAGCGGCGATCTCGCGGATGCGGGTCTTGACCGGCTTCAGGCCAACGAGTTCACGGTCGAGCTTGTCCATCACCTCGTCGATGTTGGAGGCCTCGAACTCGGCCTGCAGATCAACCGTCGCGTCCTGTGCGGCAGCGTCCTTGGTCATCGCGTTCAGCATGGTTCAGCTAGCTCCGCTCGCCCTCGGGCCTGTCGGTCGCATAAGGCACGATCGAATAACCCTGGCTGCGGCCGTCGCGCTCCTGGCGCAGCAGCCGGAATCCGGGTTCGCTGGGCGGCCGGTTGACAATGAACGACATGCGCGGCGCTTCCCAGCCCTTGGTCGAATCGAAGGCGGTCACCCGCACATACATGTTCGGACAGGCTTTCCGGCAAGCATTGACCTCGAGCAGTATGCCCGCCGGATCTTTCAAATCGAACATCGGGTTGCCGTACATTTCCCAGTAGGTGTTTCGCGGATGCGGATCGTCCGTGTACTCGACGCTGACCGCCCAATGGTTCTTCAGCGCGTATTTGATCTGCGCCGAAATCTGCTCGTCGGTCAGGTCGGGCAGGAACGAGAACTGTCCCTGCGTGACCTTGTTTCCCGGATTGGTCATCATGACGACGGTTCCTTTCGTCTAGAAGCTGGGTGTTGCGGTTGGCACGAAGTCGGCCGTGTCGGTCGATTCGTAGTTGAAGGTGACGTCCTTCCAGGTCTCCAGGGCAGCCTTCAGCGGCGTGCACCATCTGGCCGCCTGTTCGAGGATCTTGGTCCCTTCGCGCAAATAATCGCGCCCCTCGTTGCGGGCCAGGATCATCGCTTCCAGGGCGACGCGATTGGCCGTCGCGCCTGCCTGGATGCCGTCCGGATGGCCGATTGTGCCGCCGCCGAACTGCAGGATGACGTCCTCGCCGAGATAGTGGATCAACTGATGCATCTGGCCGGCATGGATGCCGCCCGAGGCGACGGGCATCACCTTGTTGAGCGAGGCCCATTCCTGATCGAAGAACAGCCCGGTTTCGAGGTTCTGCGGCGTGCGCTCCTCACGCAGCGTGTCATAAAATCCCTTGATCATGAGCGGGTCGCCTTCCAGCTTGCCGACCACCGTGCCGGCATGGATGTGGTCGACGCCGGCCATGCGCATCCATTTGCAGATGACGCGGAAATTCATGCCGTGGTTCTTCTGGCGCGAATAGGTCGAGTTGCCGGCACGGTGCAGGTGCAGGATCATGTCGTTGCGGCGTGCCCACTTGGCCATCGACTGGATCGCCGTGTAGCCGATGACGAGGTCGATCATGACGATGCAGGAGCCAAGCTGCTTGGCGAATTCGGCGCGCTCGTACATCTCCTCCATCGTGCCGGCGGTGACGTTGAGATAATGGCCTTTGACCTCGCCGGTGGCAGCCGACGCCTTGTTCACGGCCTCCATGCAGTAGAGGAAGCGGTCGCGCCAGTGCATGAAGGGCTGCGAGTTGATGTTCTCGTCGTCCTTGACGAAATCGAGGCCGCCCTTCAGCGCTTCGTAAACGACGCGGCCGTAATTGCGGCCCGACAGGCCGAGCTTCGGCTTCGTCGTAGCGCCGAGCAGCGGCCGGCCGAACTTGTCGAGCCGCTCACGCTCCACCACGATGCCTGTCGCCGGCCCCTGGAAGGTTTTGAGGTACGCGACCGGGATACGCATGTCTTCCAGCCGCAGCGCCTTGACTGCCTTGAAGCCGAACACATTGCCGATGATCGATGCGGTCAAATTGGCGATCGAGCCCGGCTCGAACAGGTCGAGGTCGTAGGCGATGTAGGCGAAGTACTGTTGTTCGGTCTTGGTTCCGGGACCGGTGTTCGGCACCGGCTCGGATCTGAACGCCTTGGCGCGGTAGAGCTCGCAGGCGGTCAGCCGGTCGGTCCACACCACGGTCCACGTCGCAGTGGAGGATTCGCCGGCGATGGCGGCCGCCGCCTCCTCGTGGTCGACGCCCGGCTGCGGCGTGATCCGGAACATGGCGATCAGATCGGTCTCCTTGGGCCTGTAGTCAGGCTCCCAATAGCCCATCTTCTTGTAGGGGATGACCCCTGACTTATAGCGTTCCTTGCCTTCCTTGAGCGTCCCCGCTGGCAGTATGTCGATCTTGTTCATGACAGGTCTCCTGTTTGTTGCTCAGGCGGCTTTCGCGGTTGCGATATGGGGGTCGAGTTTTCCCGCGGCGTAACGTTTCGCCATCTCGTCCATGGCGATGACCTTGATCTTCGAGGCGTTGGACGCCGTACCGAAGCGCTCGAAGCGGTCCCGGCAAAGGTCGCGCAAGGCATCCATGGCGGGTTTCAGGAATTTGCGGGGATCGAACTCGCGCGGGTCTTCCGTCGCGACGCGGCGGAACTGTCCGGCCATGGCCATGCGGCAATCGGTGTCGATGTTGACCTTGCGCACGCCGTAGCGGATGCCGCGCTCGATCTCCTCGACCGGAACGCCAAAGGTCTGGGGCATCTCGCCGCCGTATCTGTTGATGATGTCCTGCAGCTCCTGCGGCACCGAGGAAGAGCCGTGCATGACCAGATGCGTGTTGGGCAGCTTCTCGTGGATCGCCTCGATCACCTGCATGGCCAGGATGTCGCCGTCCGGCTTGCGGGTGAATTTGTAGGCGCCGTGCGAGGTGCCGCAGGCAATCGCCAGCGCGTCGACCTGGGTTGCAGTCACAAAGTCGACCGCCTGATCGGGATCGGTCAAGAGTTGGTCGTGAGAGAGCGCGCCCTCGGCGCCGTGGCCATCCTCCGCCTCGCTTTGGCCGGTTTCCAGCGAGCCGAGCACGCCCAGTTCGCCTTCGACGGAAGCGCCGACCCAATGCGCCATGCGTGCGACGCGTTCGGTTATGGCGACGTTGTAGTCGTAGCTTGCCGGCGTCTTGGCGTCCGCCATCAAGGATCCGTCCATCATCACCGAGGTGAAGCCGTGGCGGATCGCGGAAAGGCAGGTGGCCTCGCTGTTGCCGTGGTCTTGATGGATGCATAGCGGGATGGCCGGGTGGATTTCGGTCAGCGCCTCCATCATCTTGGCCAGCATGATGTCGTTGGCATAGGACCGGGCGCCACGTGAAGCCTGGATGATGACTGGCGCGTCGCAGGCCTTGGCCGCCTCCATGATGGCGAGGCCCTGTTCCATGTTGTTGATGTTGAATGCCGGAACGCCGTAGCCGTGCTCGGCGGCATGGTCGAGAAGCTGGCGAAGGGTGATGCGAGCCATTGTGAATCCTCCTAGATGATGAGCTTCAGCGCCGCTGCAGCAACCGCTTCGGACGTTATGTTGAAATGCCGGTAGAGGTCGGGGGCAGGGGCGCTGGCGCCGAAGCCGGTCATGCCGACGAAAGCGCCGGTCTCGCCGATCCAGCGATCCCAGCCCAGCCGGGCTGCCGCTTCGACCGCGACGCGCGGCGCCGAGCCGAGAACGGCCTTGCGGGTGGCGCTTTCCTGCTCCTCGAAAAGCTCCCAGCACGGCATCGACACGACGGCGACGGCGACGCCATGCTCGGTCTCCAGCCTTTCGGCGGCAGCAACCGCGATCTCGACCTCCGAGCCGGTGGCGATCAGGGTGACGGCGCGGTGCTTTGTCGGCTCGCGCAGGATGTAAGCGCCTTGGCAGGAGCGGTTCTCGTCGCTGTGCGACCGACGCAGCATCGGCAAGTTCTGGCGCGACAGCACCAGGACGCTCGGCCGATCCTTGCTCTTTAGCGCGAGTTCCCAGCACTCCGCCGTTTCGATGACATCCGCCGGGCGGAAGACGTTGAGATTAGGCGTGGCACGCAGCATCGCAAGGTGCTCGACCGGCTGGTGCGTCGGGCCGTCCTCGCCGAGGCCGATGGAATCGTGTGTCATCACATAGATGACGCGCTGGCCCATGAGCGCCGAGAGCCGCATCGCGCCGCGCGCATAATCGGCGAAGCACAGGAACGTACCGCCATAGGGCACGAAACCGCCATGCAGCGCGATGCCGTTCATGGCGGCAGCCATGCCGTGCTCACGAATGCCGTAGTGAATGTAGCGGCCCGCATAATCACCCGGCGCAATGCGGTTCATGCCCTTGGTGATCGTCAGATTTGAATGCGTCAGATCGGCCGAGCCGCCGACGGTCAATTCCGTTACGCCGTTGATGGCCTCCAGCGCCATTTCGGAGGCTTTTCGCGTCGCCACCTTGGTTGCCTTCTCGACATGTTCGCGACGAAAGGCGTCGAGCGCTTTGAAGACGGTGTCGGGCAGTTCGGCGGCGACGGCGCTCTCAAAAGCCTCGCGCCGCGGCGAGGCGGCAAGCCGCTGCTCCCAGGCGCGCCGCATCGCTTCGCCGCGACCGGCAATCTCGCGCCAGGCGAAAAGGATATCATCCGGCACATCGAACGGCGCGTGGGCCCAGCCGATGTTTTCGCGTGTCGCGGCGATCTCTGCTTCACCCAGCGGTGCGCCGTGCGTCTTCTCCGAACCGCCGAGATTGGGGGCACCCATGCCGATCACTGTGCGGCAGGCAATCAGCGATGGCCGATCCGACCGCCGCGCCGACTCGATTGTCGCGGCGACTGCCTCCATGTCGTGGCCGGCGACGCTTTGGACATCCCAGCCGGCGGCCTTGAAGCGCGCCGGCTGGTCCATCGACGTGGAGAGGGAGGTCGGCCCGTCAATGGAAATCGCATTGTCGTCCCAGAAGACGATCAGGCGGGAAAGCTTCAGGTGACCAGCGAGGTCTATCGCCTCGTGACTGATGCCCTCCTGAAGGCAGCCGTCGCCCGCAATCACATAGGTATGATGATCGACCAGATCGGTACCGTAGCGGGCGGCAAGCATACGTTCCGCCAGCGCCATGCCGACCGCCGTGGAAATGCCCTGTCCCAGCGGTCCGGTGGTGGTCTCCACGCCAAGCGCATGGCCGTATTCCGGATGTCCGGCGGTGCGGCTGCCCAACTGCCGAAATCGCTGCAATTCCTCGATCTGCATGTCTTCATAGCCGAGCAGATGATGCAGCGCGTATTGCAGCATCGAGCCGTGGCCGGCTGAAAGCACGAAACGGTCACGGTCGGGCCAGCCCGGCCTCGACGGATCGATGTTGATGAAGCGGTTGAACAGCACCGTTGCGACATCGGCCATGCCCATCGGCATGCCAGGGTGACCCGAATTCGCCTTTTGGACACTGTCCATCGCCAGCGCGCGAATGGCGTTCGCCATGTCGCGCTCCGAGACGGGAGCGGTTGTGGTGACGGGCTTCAGTGCTGTTTGGCTGGTCATTGCATCCTCCTCACGACACACGGCTCTTGCGTTCAATCAATTGCAGGATGAGCGGCGTCAGGATCAGCTGCATGGCAAGATCGAGCTTGTTGCCTGGCACCACGATGGAATTTGGCCGCGACATGAACGAGTCGTGGATCATCGACAGCAGATACGGAAAATCGATGCCGCGCGGATTGGCGAAGCGGATAACCAGCATCGATTCGTCCGGCGTCGGGATCCAGCGCGCGATGAACGGGTTGGACGTGTCGACGATCGGCACGCGCTGGAAGTTGATGGCGGTCTGCGAGAATTGCGGGACGATGTAGCGGACATAGTCGGGCATCCGGCGCAGGATCACGTCCATCACCGCCTCGGTGGAATAGCCGCGTGTCGAACGGTCGCGATGGATCTTCTGGATCCATTCGAGATTGATGACCGGCACGACGCCGATCTTGAGATCCGCATGCTTGGCCAAATTGATCGTGTCGGTGACGACACAGCCGTGCAGCCCCTCGTAGAAGAGCAGGTCGCTGGGAGCGAATTCGCGCCATTCGGTAAAGGTTCCCGGTGGCGTGCCGTGCTGCTTTTCCTCTTCCTCATCATGAATGTAGGTGCGGGTCTTGCCGGTTCCGCGGCGGCCATATTCCGTGAACACCTCTTCGAGAATTCCGAGTTCGTTGGCCGCGGCATTGAAATGGGTGAAGTTCGGGTTGCCGGCCTTTTCCTCCTCGGCCACCTTTGCCTTCATCGCCGCGCGGTCGTAGCGGTGGAATGCGTCGCCTTCGATGAAAGCGGCCTCGATGTTCTCGCGCCGGAAAATCAGCTCGAAGATGCGCTTGACCGAGGTCGTGCCGGCGCCCGACGACCCGGTGATGGTGATGATGGGGTGCTTGGCTGACATGGTGCTGCTCAGGCTCTGAACAGGCCGCGGCGGCTGAACAGCGGCGCACGCTCACCGATGTTGCTCGGCTCTGTGTGGTAGCGGGTGATGCGCGCGACTTCCCGCGCCGACCCGAAGATCATCGGCACGCGCTGATGCAGGCTCTCGGGTTCGATTTCCAGGATGCGGTTGATCGCATCGGTGGCGGCACCGCCAGCCTGTTCTATGAGATAGGCGATCGGGTTGGCCTCGTAGACGAGGCGCAGCCGTCCCTGACCATAGCCCTTGCGCCGATCGCCGGGGTAGAGAAAAACGCCGCCGCGCATCAATATGCGGTAACAGTCGGCAACCAGAGAGGCGATCCAGCGCATGTTGAAATCCTTCTCGCGCGGTCCTTCGGTGCCCTCCAGGCAGTCGTCTACATAGAGCCGCACGGCCTCGTCCCAGTGCCGGTAGTTGGCGGCGTTGATGGCGAACTCCTGAGTGCGTTGCGGAATGATCCGGCTTTCATAGGCCTGGACGAAGGTTCCGAGCCTTGTCGAGAAGACGAAGACATGCGTGCCGCTGCCGAGCGACAGGACGAGTGCCAGCTGCGGCCCATAGATGAAGAAACCGGCGCCTAGCTGGTTCACGCCCGCCTGCAGGAAAGAGGCGGCCGGATCAGCGTCCGGCGCGCCAGTTGCGGTCAGGAGCGAGAAGATCGTTCCGATCGACACGTTGGTGTCGATGTTGGAAGAGCCGTCGAGCGGGTCGATCGCGATGGCGAGTGGCGCTTGCCTGTCGAGCAGGACTGGCTGCTCCAGCTCCTCGGAGGCGTAAAGCGCGACCGGTGCACGGCGCATGGCGTCGAGGAAGATGTCGTCGGAGAAGACGTCGAGATCCTTCTGGACGTCGCCATCGGCATTGGCGCCACGGGTTTCGGCAAAGGCGGCGCCGAGCACCCCTTGGTTGATGGTGTTGCGGACCTTGATGGCGGCCTGTGTCAACTGACGGACGGTCGTCACAACTGCCGAGCGAAATTCGTCAGGCTGGCCGAGATAGGAGTTCAGAAAAGCGTCGAGCGTTGCCGCTGGCATCGTAACCTCCCGGTCGGGCCGCATCTCCTCGGAGCGGCTGGACTGGAGGAATGGAAACAAACGTCGCCAGATAAGTAAAATTCAATAACTTTACTTAATCAGTAAAAATAATTTAGTATGCGGCATGAGAAACCTCACCCTTAAGCATTTCAAGACCGTCCAGGCAATCATCAAGTGCGGCAAAATTGTCAGCGCAGCCAAGATGTTAGGTCTGTCTCCTCCAGCGCTGACAATCCAGCTGCGGCAAGTGGAGGAAGAATTCCAGCTGGCTCTGTTCGACCGAACGTCGGACGGCATGCGTCCCACTGCCGCAGGTCGGGCTTTCGTCGAGACAGCGCAGGTTATCGAGGAGCATCTCGGTTTGCTCGAAGACAAGATGGATGCCATCAAGGGCGTACGCACCGGCAGCTTGAGGCTCGGCGTTGTTTCCACCGCCAAATATTTCGCGCCGCGGCTGATGGCTGCGTTCATGAAGGACCATCCCGACATCGACATGCGGCTTGCCATCGGCAACCGTGCCCAGACGATCGACAACCTCAGGAATCACGACATCGATATCGCGCTGATGGGGCGCCCGGCGAAGGAGGTTCCGGTGCGTGCTTCGGTCTTCGGCGATCACCCGCTGGTCATCATCGCGCCGCCCGACCATCCGTTGGTCGCGGCGCGCGATATCTCCAAGGAGCGCATCGCCGAGGAGCATTTCCTTATTCGCGAGCCCGGCTCCGGAACCCGCATCTCGTTGGAAATATTCCTGAGCGACGTGCCTGGGCGCATCGACGACCTCGGTGTCGAGATGGCCTCGAACGAAACGATCAAGCAGGCGGTGATGGCTGGTCTGGGCATCGCCTTCATCTCTGCCCACACCATCGCTGCGGAAACCGAAGCAGGCCGGCTCGTCATCCTCGACGTTGTCGGCATGCCGATCCGCCGGCAATGGTTCTCGGTGATGCGGACCGATCACGCAATCTCGCCGGCCATGGCCACGTTCAACGATTTCCTGATGCGCAAGGGCGCGATGTATCTGCCCCTTTTCGGAAAGCTGTATCCAGACAAGGCGGGATGACATTTTACGAACGCAACGGATGAAAGTCCGGTGGAGAACGCCCGCGATCGTTGGTGTTATATAAGCGATATGTTATGTTGCAGTGCGAAAGAGCGGGGGCCACGTCCTTTCACATCCGTAAGCGATCCGTATGTGCAACCCCTGCAGACTGTTCGGAAATCTCCCGGGTAGGGTTCGGGAATTCGATGGGGAAAAGGGGTAATGCTTTACACACTCGTTATGATGGTCTGCCTGACGGATGTACCGCGGACCTGCGAACAACGCGAACAAATGGTAGACGGTCTGGCGATGAATCCCGGGACTGCCTTCATGCAGGCGCAGCCGCTGGTGGCTCGGTGGATCGAGACGCATCCCGGTTATTTCGTGCAGCGCTGGCGTGTGCTGCCTGGCAGGGGGTCATGAGGCAGGCGCCAAGGTCTATTTCTTCACGACGAGCGTTTCCGAGACGGTCTTCGACAACTGGTAAAGCCGCTGCTCGATTATCGTGGGCACATCGCAGACATAAGTCAGCGACTGGACCCGTTCGGTGAAAATTCGCGTCGCGAAATTCAGCTGGTCGGTTCGCCGTTCGACTTCGTCCGGATCCGCATCGGCCTTGGCGCGCAGCGCGTCGACTTCGGATGCTTCCTTGCGCAACTGTGCCGCCATTTCGAGCTGTTTGTGCGCATAGCGGGAGATGCCGGAGATCACGTGCGAACGCTCGGCGTCCATATGGTCGAACATTCCCTGCACCAGCATCGTCATTTTTGGTGCGACCTGCTCGGCCGACAGGGAAGTCGCGAAATCCTTGATCTCTTTCTGGGCTTCGGCAATCGGCGTCCGCCGGGCCGCCACCGCCTCGACAAGCGCCGACACACGGGCATCCTTCGCCCAATCTTTCGCGGTCGCAGGAAGCTCCGGCCCATTCCAGATCTGGCCAAGCGAGAGCTGTGGCACCTTACGCTGCATGCAGGGCCAGTCGGGATCGGTGTTTGCCGCGCCGGCGCTCCCCATCGAGGCAAGCGTGGCGACCAGAACCAGAGTGTGAGCAAGCCTCATTCGCGCCATCAGGCGTTTCCTCCCATGTCCTGTTTGCGGATCAACAAACCGCGCGAAGGATCGTATGCGATGATGGCGCCGCCCAGAAACAGCAGCGTGCAGCCGGCGACGACGCCCAGCGACAGCCATTCGATCTGTCCGTAGAAGGCAAAGCGGATCAGTTCGACGGCATAGGTGAACGGGTTGCAGAGGCAGATCTTGTAGAGCAGCGGGCTCGCCTCCTGGATGCGCCACAAGGGATAGAGCGCCGGAGACGCGAAATAGCCGGGAAAGATGACGAAGTTCATGATGCCGGCGAAGTTTTCGAGCTGCTTGATCAGCGAAGACAAGAGCATACCGAGCGCGCAAAGCATCATGCCCGACAGGAACAGTGCCGGCAGCACGTAGAGGTAGCCGAGTGGCGGCGCCTTGACGCCCCACAACCAGGCAACGATCAGGAACGCGTAGACCTGCACGATCGATACGGCCACACCGGCCAGCATCTTCGACACCAGCAGGAACCAGCGCGGAAACGGGCTGACCAGCAGGATGCGCATGTTGCCCATCTCGCGGTCGTAGACCATCGACAGCGAAGACTGCATGCCGGAAAACAGCAGGATCATGCCGCAAAGGCCCGGTGTGATATAGACCTCGTAGAGCACATAGGTCTTGTAGGGCGGGATGATCGACACGCCGAGCACCTGGCGAAAGCCGGCGGCGAAGATGAACAGCCAGACGAGCGGCCGGACCAGCGAGGAAATGAAGCGTTCGCGCTGGTGCAGGAAGCGCAGGCACTCGCGCAGGACGACGCCTTTCAGGCAAATGAGATAGTGGCGCAGGCCGAATGGCTCAGACCGCACCGGCATGATGCCGGCGACCTTTCCAGGCATCGCAGGAGCGCTCATGGCGACGTCTCCGCCATGCCCGCCGCATCGACGCGGCTGAGCTTCGAAAAGGTTTCGCGAATCGAATTTCCACCGTTCGCACGGGTCACATCCGACACCTTGCCGCTCGCGACCAGGTCACCTCGCCGCAGTATGACGACATGGTCGGCGTCTTCGACTTCGTCGATCAGATGCGTGGCCCAGAGCACGCCGATGCCCTCTGCCTGGACGAGCTTGCGGATGGTGGCGAGGATGCCCGCGCGGGACTCGATGTCGAGGCCGACGGTCGCCTCGTCAAGCAGGAGCAGGGAAGGTCGGTGAAGCAGCGCCCTGGCGATTTCGATGCGTCGCATCTGACCGCCGGAGAGGCTGCGTGCCTTGTCGTGCTGGCGGCCCTGCATGTCGACCGTTTCAAGCAGCGCGGCAATGCGCTGGCGAGCTTCGCGTCCGCCAATGCCATGCAGCGAGGCGTGGTAGGAGAGATTCTGGTAGACGCTGAGGTCGAGGTCGAGCGTGCGTGCCTGGAACACGATGCCGACCCGTCTGAGTGCTTCGCCGGACGCGCGGCGAATGTCATGGCCGAAGATGCGGATCGATCCGTGACGCGTGTCGTAGAGGTGGCTTATCAGTGAGAACAGCGTTGTCTTGCCGGCCCCGTTGAGGCCGAGCAGAACGGTGAAAGTCGCCGGCGCGATCGAGAAGGAGACGTCGTTGAGCGCCCGCTTCTGGCCATAGGAATGGCTGACGGCGCCGACATCGAGCGCCGCCACCTCTTCTCCCGGACCGTTTGTCCTCATATGCTGCATGCCGGGTCGCTCCTTCAGGACGCGTTGGCTATCTGGCGCCCTGGTCGCCTTTGTCTCACTTGATCGTAATCTTGCCCTTCAGTCCCTTGTCGGCAAGGTCGGGAACCGACCAGGTATATTCGCCCGGGCGAACGGTATGGAACTGCACCTGGATCGTTCCCGCATCGTCGAATTCCAGCCAGGCTGGTCCGCCGTCCATATGCACTTCCAAATCGTTGATGACGATCTGGTCCATCCAGACATTGCGGAAGAGGTCGGTCACGAACTTGTATTCGAAACCGCCTTTGGAGGTGATCTTCCAGCGATAGCCCTGGCCGGCGATCAGCTCGAAATCCTTCTGATTGACGGCGTAAGTGGAATCGGCCGAACCGATAATCAATTCCGGCAGGTTCTTGCTGGCACGCGACGGTTTTGGCGTTGCATCGTCGGCGTTTGCTCCGATCGGAGCAAGGACAAATCCGGCGAGCGCGGCGAAGAAAAACCTGCGGCAAAGTTTCATGTCTTGACCTCCCGATGATCAATGTCTGCTATTTGGGCGAAATGACCACACCCCAGGGCTGCTGGCCCACGGTGAGCGATTGGACCGGCTCGTCGGTGGCCGTGTCGATGAAGGTGATATCGTTGGAATTGCCATTAGTGGTGATTAGCGTTTTCTGGTCGGGCGTGAAGGCCAGATGCCAGACGCGCTGGCCGACGAGGATGTATTTCTCCACCTCGTAGGTATCGGTATTGATCACCGCGACATGGTTCGCCGGGCCGAGCGCGACATAGGCTTTCTTGCCATCGGCACTGATGGCGATGCCTACCGGCTGGATGGTTTCGGCCCGTAGTCCCTGAATCGCGAACTGGATCTTCTTCACCACTTCGCGTTTGGCGTTGTCGATGACGCTGACGGTGCCGCCAACCTCGGCGCTGACCCAGACCTGCGTGCCGTCGGGCTTGAAGTCGGCGAAGCGCGGGCGCGTGTCGACCAGCACGTTGTCGGTCACCTCATGCGTGCCGGTGTCGATGAAATGCGCCATGCTGGTGGTTTCCGAGGTGTTGACCATGGTCTTGCCATCGGGGCTGACACCCATGCCTTCCGGTTCCACGCCGACCGGAATCTCGGCCAGGACTTGCTTGCTTTCGACGTCGATGGCGGTGACGAGATTATCGTCCTCATTGGCGACATAAAGCGTCTTGCCGTCCGGCGAGAGCACGAACAATTCGGGATCGGGGCCGGATGGCAGCGTACCGACGATTTCAAGCGTCGCGGTATCGATGATCTGGACCGTATCGTCATCGCTGGCGCATAGGTAGACGAATTTGCCGTCATGCGAGATGGTGATGCCGCGAGGTCTCTGGCCGACTTCAACTGTCTTCACCACCTGCATCGTCGCCGTGTCGACGACGGTCATCGTGTTGTCCTTCTCGTTGGAAACGTAGGCCGTATAGGCCGATGCCGGACTGGCCGTCAGGCCGGCCGCGAGAATGGCGAATGCGCAAGCTCGTTTCTGCACGCAAATTCCTCCCGATTGACTCTACTTGAGAGCGCATTTCGTTTCCGGCTGATCGACACCGAGCGTGTCGAGTTCGGAGACCTGGTGAAGATAGCCCTCTTGTGGCGATGTCGAGACGACGGACTTGGTGTCGCCAAGCAGGATCGGCTGGCGAAGCTGGAGGTTCCATTTGCGGAAGGTCAGCTTCTGCCCCTTGAAAGCAGCAACCGAAAAATCGTCAGAGCGCATGTAGTCGCTGATCTTTTTCGCATCGTCGCCCTTGGTGCGCGTGGTGGCCTCGCCGACGGCACGCACCGCCGTCCAGGCCGACATGTCCTTGGAGAGCATCCGCCGGCTCGTCGTCTTCAGGAAGCGGCTCTGCATCTGGATGCCGCCCCATTGTTCGCTGGCGGGATGCCACGACGATGCAACCAGACCGGCCGTGCCGGCGACCAGCCGCGGCGTCCAGGTGCGATAGGGCACGTAGGTCCCGAAAACCTCGCTTTCGTCGGCGACAAGCACCACGTCATGCTCCGGGAGATCTTGCGTGAACACGGAAATCTGCTGCTGTATCTGCGTGGCGCCGGTGTCGGTGCGCCTGGCTGTGCCGGTATCCTTGAATTCCTTCTCGGCGACGATCTGGCCGCCGAAGCGGGTTGCCGCGCGGCGCAACGCATCGGCGTAGAGATGATCCTGCTTATGCGATCCATAGAGCAGCACCCAATTCGGCCACTTCTTTACCATGAGATACTGCGCCAGCGCATCGGCCAGCATGCTGCGCGTCGGCGCGATATGGAAAACGTTGATGCGGCAGTCCTCCTCGCGAAGGCTGTCGTCGGTCGCGCCGACGTTGAAGATCAGCACGCCTTTTTCGCGGGCGATGTCGGCGATCGACAGCAATTGTTTGGCTGAAAGATCGGCGACCACATAGCGGTCGCCTTTGGCGATCATGTCCTCGAACGCCCGAACCGCGTCGCCTTCGGGTTTGATCTCGGTCACGTCGAGGCTGAATTTCTGGTTGGTGAACTTTCCCGTCGTATTGTTGTCGCCGATCGCCACCTCGGCGCCGGCGACACCTTCGTCACGTGGCGGCAGGTCGAGCATGGAAAGCGTCAATCGCGGTGCGTAGGCCCGCAAATAGCCTATTTTGATTTCAGTTGTCTTTTTTTCCGGCTTCGCCACCGTTTCCTGGCCTGTCGCGTCGGAAACGTTGACGGTCAGGGAAAAAAAGCACAAAAAGGCAGCGAGAGTGCCTGGCACCGCGCTCGTCATCGATAGTAATTACCCATTCTTGCGCAAAGGTTCGACTGTTGCCGGACCCGCGCCAAGTCAAGGTGCCCATGATCAGCTTAGCGGACCCGCAAAATTTATCAAACCCCATCGGGAAACTTTTCGCGTCTGCCGGAACGGTGCGGAAGGTCTCTGACTTTATCCTCCAAATCAACGGCTACGCTCATGCCGCCGTCCCGTCGCGGCCGGCAGCTGCCGCCAGCGTCGATTTGCGTGGCAACACCGAGGAGACGTGGCGCAGCGACGTCGACTGCCTTTATAAAAACGTCTTGTCCTCCAAGCTGGAGAAACTGTTCAAATGACCAGAATGCTGGCAAGCGTCACCGGCATCGAAGAGGCGGAGATCGCTCTTTCTGGAGGTGTCGATATCGTCGACCTGAAGGACCCGAAGGCGGGAGCCCTGGGCGCGGTGTCCACGGAAACCATGCGCCGAACGATTTCGTTCATCGCTGGTCGGGCTCCGGTCAGCGCCGTCTGCGGCGACCTGCCGATGGAACCTGAAACGATCCGCATCAAGGCCGAAGAGATCGCGGCGACCGGCGTCGACTATGTGAAGATCGGATTTTTCCCTTCGGCAAATATCTCTGCCTGCGCGGAAGCGCTCGAACCGCTCGCCGCACGAACGAAGCTGATTGCCGTGCTGTTTGCCGATCTGGCGCCGGAGTTCGAGCTTCTGCCGATGTTCGCCAGGCATCGCTTCCATGGCGTGATGGTCGATACCGCGCAAAAGGGGAAGGGCCGGCTGCTCGATCATCTGCCGCCGGAGCATATTCCGGGATTCGTCGATCGCACGAAATCGCTCGGTCTGATGGTCGGCCTGAGTGGATCGCTGGAAGCTCCGGATGTTCCGCGCCTCTTGCCTTTCGCTCCCGATTTTCTCGGCTTTCGGGGGGCGCTGTGTGGCCATTCCGGTCGCACGAGTTCGATCAGCGCCGAGGCGGTCTCGCAGATTCGAGAGTTGATCCCGGCGGAATCCGGGACCGGCGGTCAATCGAGTATCGACTATCGCCTGTTGGCGGCGAGAGGCTATTCGCCGGACACCGACCCGACACTGGGCACGGACAGGATTTTTGTGCGGGATTTTGTTCTGCCGGTCCAGATCGGTGCCTACAGCTTCGAGCATGGCCATACTCAAAAAGTGCGCTTTGATGTGACCGCCGACGTGCTGCAAATCACCGACCATCCCGAGGACATGCGCCATGTATTCTCTTATGACATCATCATGGACGGCATTCGCACCATCGTCGCGCGAGGCCATATCCAGCTCAGCGAGGCTTTGGCCGAGCAGGTGGCAGCGCACGTCCTGGAGAACCAGCGGGTCGTGCGCGTTACGGTAAGGGTGGAAAAGCTCGAGCTCGGTCCTGGCGGTGTCGGCGTCGAGATCGAACGCAAGCGCCAATCGGCGGGACGCGGCGCTGCCTCCGGCACTGCTGGCCGAAAAGACCGAAGCGTTGTCTTCCGGCCGCGCCAGGAACGCCCCGAAATGCTCCGACGGGCCATCGTCAAGCTTGGCGGCAGCACGGCCCACGCGGCGGAGATGAAGAGCTGGATCGCAGCGCTGGCGGGTTCCAGGCTGCCGATCGTCATCGTGCCCGGCGGCGGGCTCTTTGCCGATCATGTGCGCGAGACGCAGACACGCATGGATTTTTCCGACACCGCCGCACATGCCATGGCCATCCTGGCCATGGAACAGTTCGGCCATGTCATCCTCGACCGGGACGAAAGGCTGACGCCGGCACGGTCGCTGGACGAGATTGGGCGAGCGTTGGAGGCGGGGAAGGTTCCGGTGTGGCTGCCGTCGTCACTGGCACTGCCGGCGCTGGATGTTCCGGCCTCCTGGGACATTACCTCCGATTCTCTGGCCGCCTGGCTTGCCGGCAAGCTTGGCGCAAACGCGCTGTTGCTTATCAAGCAGACCGGTGCATTCTTCGACAGCGATACCGCTGACAGCCTTCGGACCCGAGGCATTGTCGACCCAGGCTTTGCCGCCATGCTGCCCGACGGCGTCGATTTCCATCTCGCCGGTCCTAAGGATGCTGCCGAGGCCGGCGCGATGCTCGCGTTGGGCAAGCTGCCCGGCATCAGGATCGTGGCTTCAACAGGGTCGTCGGCAAAGAAGGCGGGATAGCCGATGGTGAAGCTGCATGTGCCGCGCTGGGCATGGGTTTTGACGGGTTCCGGGCATTTCTTTACGGAGAGCTTCGCACTTGTTCGCCAACTCGAACATTGCGATGTCTTCGTGTCGAAGGCCGCCAACGAAGTGCTGCGCATGTACAAGCTTAAACTTGATTTCCCGGAGACGACGCGCGTGCTGCACGACAAGACCGCGAGTGCGATCCCTGTCGGCGAATTCTACCACGGCGTCTATCACACGGTCGTGGTGGCGCCGGCCACGTCCAACACGGTCGCCAAATGCGTGCATGGCATTTCCGACACGCTCGCCACCAATGTCTTTGCCCAAGCGGGAAAGTGCCGTGTGCCAGCCATCGTCTTTGCTTGCGACACCGCACCGGAACTCGAAACCCAGGCACCGCACGGGCTGGTCAAGGTCTATCCGCGCAGGATCGATCTGGAAAATACCGAGCAGTTGAAGAGTTTCGAGCGGACCCAGGTGGTCGAGTCGCTCGCTGATCTCGAAGCCTCGCTCACACGGCGACAGGCCGAACTCGCAAGCGATGGCTGAGCGGCTGGTTTTTCTTACCGGCCATCTGGCCAAGGCGCGGCTGGAACGGCTGCTGGCCGGGCTGGGCAAAACCGAATTCGCGTGGGAAATCGTCGACGTCGGCGTCAAGGTCGCCGCGCTGATGAGCGAGGACATTGTGAAGCGTCGGCTCACTCTGACAGGAGACGTCGACCGCGTCATCCTGCCCGGACGCTATCGGGGAAACATCGAGCACCTGTCGGAGCATTTCGGCGTGCCTTTTGTGCGCGGCCCCGACGAGATCGCCGACCTTCCGGCCTTCCTTGGCCGGGCGGGCAAACCGCCGGATCTGACGCGTCACGATATGCGCATCTTCGCCGAGATCGTCGATGCGCCGATGCTGTCGGTCGAGGCACTGATGGCGAGGGCCTCGATGCTAGCTGCGGCCGGCGCCGATGTCATCGATCTGGGCTGCCTGCCGGAGACGCCGTTTCCGTTGCTGGCGGAGGCTGTGCGAGCGCTCAAGGCACGGGGATTCATGGTCAGCGTCGATTCGGCCAGCGTGGACGAACTGACGATCGGGGCACGCGCTGGCGCGGACTATCTTCTCAGCCTCGATGAGAACACGCTGCCGTTGATCTTCGACCATAGGGCTACGGCAGTGTTGATACCGTCCACGCCTGGCGATCTGGATTCGCTCGGCCGGGCCATCGAAGCCGCGCAAAAGGCCGGCGTTGCCTTCATTGCCGATCCCGTGCTCGACCCGATCCATTTCGGCTTCGCCGTTTCACTCGGGCGCTTCATCGAGGCGCGGCGCCGCTGGCCGGACGTCGAATTGCTGATGG
This sequence comes from Mesorhizobium sp. M7A.F.Ca.US.010.02.1.1, assembly GCF_004023085.1. Taxonomy (NCBI): domain Bacteria; kingdom Pseudomonadati; phylum Pseudomonadota; class Alphaproteobacteria; order Hyphomicrobiales; family Phyllobacteriaceae; genus Mesorhizobium; species Mesorhizobium sp. M7A.F.Ca.US.010.02.1.1. The sequence goes on from NZ_RZRV01000006.1 coordinate 109,861, forward strand.
GCACCGGCAATCTCACCGAATTGACCGACGCGGACAGTTCTGGTGTTACGGCCGTTCTAGCGGGACTCTGCTCGGAACTCCGGATCCGAAACGTGCTGGCGGTGCATGTCAGCCCACACACGGTGCGGACGATCGAGGAGCACGATATCGCCCGCCGCGTCATGTTGGCTGCTTGCACGGACGGCGCCTTGCCGCGCGGCTATCACCCAGGCCTGTTGCAGGTCCACGATCGCAAGCCTTTCACAGCCTCAACCGACGATATCGAGGCATTGGCGGCCCAGGTGCGCGATGCCAACTTCCGGATCGCGGTAGCGGAGGACGGCATCCATGTTTTCAATAGCAAAGGGCATGCAGTTGCCACGGATGCGTTCGAACTTTTTGCCGGGCTGGACGTCAACGCCGATGGCGCACACGCTTTTTACCTCGGCGCGGAACTGATGAAAGCCGAGATCGCCTGGCGCCTCGGCAAGCGTTATGTGCAGGACGAGCCGCTCGCATGGGGCGTTGCCGCGCCGGCTCCCGAAACCGACCGTACCCGTCTTGCCGAGCCGGGTAAAACGCTCCGCGCAAGGAAAGAGCGCTAGACCATGCCCTACATTCGCGAATCGATCATCACGACGGTCAACAAGGCAGGCAACGTCCACATCGCGCCGATCGGCATCATTGCCGAGAATGACGGCTGGGTGATTGCGCCGTTCCGGCCGTCGGTCACGCTCGACAATCTCGCCGAAGTGCCGTTCGCCATCGCCAATTATACCGACGACGTGCGTGTCTTTGCCGGCTGCCTGACAGGCCGCAAGCATTGGCCAATCGTTCCGGTTGACGGGTTTCCCGTGCCGAGGCTCGAGTCGGCGCTGGCGTATTCGGGCCTCGAAGTCCAGGCGGTCGATGACAATGGCGTGCGCCCCCGCCATCTCTGCCGCGTGGTGCGGGAGGAAGTACTTGCGCCGTTCACCGGCCTCAACCGAGCCAAGGCGGCGGTGCTTGAGTTGGCCATCCTGGTCAGCCGGCTCGGCATGCTGCCGCGCGATAAGATCGAGGCGGAAATCGCCTACCTTTCGATCGCCATCGAAAAGACAGCAGGCGACGGTGAAAAGGAAGCCTGGGGCTGGCTGATGCAGCGTGTCAGCGATCATTTGACCGCCAAAGGTTCCGGGAGCAAGGACGCGCGGGCTTAGGCCGAGCGCCGCATCCTGCTTACGACGGATATCCCGCCAAAAGCGCTACCGCGGAAGCGGGTGCCGCGCTGCTCGCTTGGCCGCGAACGGTGTCATCCGCGGGGATGATGTCGGCGAAATCGACATAGCTGCGTTCCATGCGTTCGGCCAGTCGCCTGATCTGCCAGCGACCGATTCCGGCCCCGACGATCGGGACATCCCGAGGCAAGGTCCCGGCAACCAGCGACGCTGCATCATGCATTTTGCGCAGTTGCTGCTCGCTGAACCAGCGCGCGATTTCACCCCATTCCGGCGAGGTCAGGTCAGTGGCGTCGCGCCCGACCATGCGCGCCAGCCGCGCGATCGAACCATCCACGGTCTTTTCCTTGCCGTCGGCGGGAGGGTGCCTGTCGTCGTCCTCGTCGAGCACGCCCAGGATGCGGTGAGCGTCGGCGATCGAGGCGAAATACTCGTTCATCAGCGGCGTTAGCCTGCCATGGACGGGAGCCGACGAGGCTACGCCGAACAGGAATGTCCTGGTAAAGCCGGTATAGACCAATTCGCCGGTTAGAAGCCGTCCGGCGTCGGTGTAGCCGTCATTGGCCACGACGCCGTTCTTGATGGCAATGATATCGGTGGTGGTGGAGCCCATGTCGACGAACAGGGCATCGCCGGCGAGTTTTGCCACCAACAAGGCTGTCGCGTGCCAATTGGCGGAAGCCACATCGGCGGCTAGCTGCGCTGCCCGCTCAATCCCGACGAAACCGGATGGCCCAGCATAGACCAGCTTTTTGTCTGTGGGGAAATGGGTGGAAATCTGACCCAGCAGAGCCCCTACGCCGACATCGCGGGACGGAAAGATGTCCGACAGTTCGCCTGTCATGGTGAATGCGTTGAGATCCGCACCCGCGTAGATCGGAGCCGTTTCGTCGAGGGCTGAAGCCAGCTTGTGCAGCCCTTGCCAGAGCGGCGTTGCGATCGTTACCGCCTCGACGATGCGACCGTCTTGTGCGCGGGTCACCTTCAGATGTGCGCCGCCAATGTCGAAACCGGCAATGATGCCCTTTCTTTTTTCCACGCTTCAAGCTTTCATGACGGGGGCAATTGGTCGGTGAAAAAAGCGTTGCGTATCATTCCGGTTCTCGACCTGAAAGACGGCGTGGTGGTTCGCGCCCAGCAGGGAAAACGCGATCGCTACAGGCCGATCGTTACGCCGCTCAGCCGAAGCCCTGATGTCGTCGCGGTCGCTGAAGGACTGCGTGGGCTTTATCCTTTTTCGACCTTCTACATCGCGGATCTGGACGCTATCGAAGGCGGTGTGCCAAACAGCGACGCACTCGCCCGGCTGAGGACGATGGCGGAGCCGCCGGAACTTTGGGTCGATGCCGGTGTGGCCGACGAAAAGACACTTTTGGCGGCGCTTGCCGAACGCTCGCTGTCTCCTGTTTTGGGCTCTGAATCGCAGCGGGACGACATGTTGCTGCGGCGTTTTCGCGATCATCCCGATCTCATCCTGTCCCTTGATTTCGTGGGCGATAGTTTTTGCGGACCGCGTTCTCTTCTCGATGAGCCCGAGCTTTGGCCGCAAAAGGTGATTGTCATGACGCTGGCCAAGGTCGGTGCGGCCGCCGGTCCCGACTTCGGGCGGTTGCAGGAGGTCAAGGCCAAGGCCGGAAATCGCGCCGTCATCGCGGCCGGCGGCGTCCGAGATGAGACCGACATCAGCGCCTTGTCCGCGATGGGTGTCGCCGCGGCGCTGGTCGCAACCTCATTGCACAACGCTACGCTCACCCCCGGCCGCCTCGCGTCACTCGGCGCCTGACAATCGTCGCTCGTCAACTCCCGAAGGGCGAGCGCCCTTCGGGAGTTGACGTTTCAAAAGCCCAGAACCTTTTTCAGCCGGCGCAACAGACCATCCGTCTCAGAAGAGGGTTTTTCCTGTGCGGGGCTGTCTCTTGTCTAGGCTGCGAACGGATGCTTGACCTTGTCGCGCTGGGCCGTTGCTTCGGCGGCGGTCGGCGTTCCTGCAACGGCGCGCTGGATAGCTTCCTTTGTCGCCTCGTAATTGTATTTCTGGATCTTGGCGTCGTCCGCCGCGTCCCAATGGATGAATACCCCGACGCAGATGAACACGTCGTCCGCTTCGTTGGCCGGAATGGTCCCGTCCGCGACGCTGTCCTGCACGGCCTTTGCCACGGCGTGCTGCGCCGGGCCGAACATCTGGACCGCCTGCTTGGCGCCCTTGATCGTGACCTTGTTGAACATCACGGTGTTGGGCTTGCATTGAAGATTGGGCGCGATCACCGCCAAAAGCGAAGTAAAGCCGTCCTTGTTGTTGGTAAGCGCGTTGCAGAATGCCGTTTCGACCGCGCTCCCCCGCGGGCCGATGAGCAGGTCGACATGCGCGACTTCGTTGCCGTCTCCCACCAGCGATTCACCGACCATAACCTTTGAGATTTTTGCCATGCCAATTTCCTCCAAGACACAATTATGGTGTCCACGGACGCTGCAACCGAGCAGGCGCTCGATGGACAGCTATCCTTGTTGGCAGCGTCCGGATTTGCCCGGACCGGTTGGCTAGATAGCCGCGGAAGCACAGCTTCCGCTTTTCGAAGTCAAGCACCAACGCCGCGATTATGCAAGGTGAGGGCGAGGGTGTGGACTAAAAGAGTAGCCACGGTGAGGTCGGCCGAGGTGCCGGGATTGATGTTGTCGGCCTTCAGCCGACGGTCGAACTCCATGAGCAGGCGAATGCGCGACGGCTCGTCGCCCTCGGCATGGAGCGCCGCCTGGACGGCAACGGCTTCCTGCCGCGCCTGATTTGCGACGTCAACGCCATGCTTGCGCATCACATGGCTGTCGGGGAAGCCGGCGAGAAACGCCATGTAGACGAATACCGTCGGCCACATGCCGGTTTCTCCACGTGCCAACGCTCCATCCAGCGCCGCGAGCCCGACCCCGAACACGTCGCCGAAACAGCTGCCGTACTGGCGGGCGATCATGTCCCGGTCGGTGGCCTCCCGCATCGCGTCCAGCAAATGGATCTTCGGCTCCTGCCGCACATCGTTGGCGGCTTCTCCGAGGCCGCCTGGCGCGGCCGTGACGATCGCCTCGAACACCGCCTTGGTATCCTGCACGCTCAAAGCCCGAAGCAGCGAGTCGAGATTGTCCTGCAGTCTGTCACCGCTCATTTCGGCGGCGCATATCAGTGGCCCTGTCAGAAGGATGATTCCGAGATTGGTATTGGTTGCGACCGCCAGTCGGGTCGCGCGCACCGCCTCCAGCATGCGCTGTCCGACCGGCAGACGAGGATCGGTCAGCGGCCCGGAAGAAACCTCCGCACTCATCATGAATTGAGCGGCCGACATGCCGTGTCCGTCGGCGAACAGATGGACGTTGCCCGGTTTGAGGGCTTCGATCTCCATCCTGCAGGCATCCTTGTAGCTGGCCCGGAGGCGTTCACGCGATAGCGCCATCCTACGGGCCCTCACGAATTCGCAGGCGCGGCGAAACGGTAGGGCCGCGGCGCGGCGGCCGCTTCGGCGCGGTCGGCCAGGAGTTTCAGCAAGGCATCGGCGATTGCTTCGGCGATGTTCACGGCGACCACCGATTGCAATCCCGACCAGGCGGGCATGCTGTTCACTTCGAGTATGAACAGATTGCCGTCGTCAGCCCGCACGATGTCCACGCCGGCAAAATCCGCGCCGACCGCGGCTGACGCGGCGACAGCCAGCGAGGCCAGTTCCGCCTTGCCATGTTCGGAAACCTGTTCCGGCACGCCGCCCCTGTTGACGTTCGTGATCCAGTCGTCGCTGATGCGGCTCATCATCGCCACGGTCTCGCCGGCGCAGACAAAGACGCGAAAATCCCGGAAAGGCGGACCGGCACGCGACACATATTGCTGAAGGTAGTAGACGCTGTTCACCTCTTCTGCGGCCGGCAGGTCCGAGAGCGTGCGGATCAGCTTTATCCCGCGGCCTTGCGCGCCGAACAATGGTTTCAGCACCAGCGGTCCCCGCGGAAGCTCTTGCGCCGCGATCTCCTCGGCGACGGCAAGTCCTTCTACGGCAAAGGTGCGTGGCGTAGGCAGGCCGGCATTTTTCAGGAGGAATGTCGTCATCGACTTGTCGACGCAGCGCTCGATCGCCTGCGCGGAATTCCACACGGGAACCGACAGTCTGCTTAACGCGTGCAGCACGCCGAGGCGCCGGGTAATCGCTTCGAACGATCCGGCGGCGATCGAACGGACGAGCACGGCGTCGGGCAGCGTGCCGCCGAAGCCAGGGATCGAAAGCCCGCTCGGGCTGCTGGTGTCGAATGCGATCGCCGCCAGCGGCACGGCTGCAACGGCGGCGCCTCGCCGACCAAGCCCTGCCGCCAGGCCGTTGGAGCCGGTGTCCACTTTGTCGCTGACGATCAGGATGCGAGGGATCATGTGGCCTCTCGGGTACGGGAATGTCGGCGGCGCGAGCGATTCCACGCCCCAATGGCCGCGTCCGCGATGGGGCTGCACGAAATGCAGTCGTCGGGCAGGCGAATGACGGACGAATCCCTTTGCACCGCCATCCTCTTAGCCGAGACTCCGTTCGAGCATCTTCAGATCACGCCGACCGGCGCGAAACGTATCGCCGGTTTCGATCGCTGTCACGATCACTTCGGCCGGGCTGAACAGCAGCGGGTCGATGGCATAGAAATCGCCCTTGAACCGCGCAAAGATCTCGGCGAAGGGTTGGCCATAGTCCCGTGAGGCGCTGCTTGGGAGTTTTTCCGCGAGTTTGCCAGCTTCTTTCGCCGATCCTTTCACGAAGAGCTGGACGCTGCCGCCATAGATGATGGCATCGTTGGTTCGGCCCATGGCGGTCAGGAAATCCGGATGGGGGGCGGGGATCGGAGCCGTTCCGATGCCATCGACAACGTTCTCCAGCGGGAATTTGAGATCGTTGATCTTGTGCAGGGCAACCTCGAGCGCGCGCGCAACGATCTGCACGCCGCCGGCAAGGCTTTGTGTCGGCGCATAGAGGAAGGTGAGCTTTTCCGTCGCCAATCCAGTTGCCTTGCCCACTTTCTCAACGATCGCGCGGGGAGGCGGTTCGGCCGTCTCCAGGATAAGCACCGCGGACGATGCGATGTCGCGATAGGAAAGTGTTTCGAACAGCGGTTCGACCCGGGCGAGCGCCCGCGCCGGCCCAGATCCCATGGCGAAATAGTCCTGGCCAGATAGATTCCAGCCCGCATATTGGCTGCCCAGGCAGGCTAGCACCGGCTGCGAAGATCGCGCTTCGACGGTGAACGGCCATTGCTGTGACGCACGATCCATGAACACCGAAACGCTGCCGAGACCGCCCATCGCAGCCTCAGCCATGCGCAGCCCGGCTTCGACGCTGCCGACGGTCTTGGCGCCGGCATCGATCAGGCGCTCGCCCAATGGCCCCGTGGAGACGACGATACGCAGGCGTTCGGCGTCGTCGATCATGCCGTCAACGATGCGCTGTGCATTGTCGTTCAGGAATGCCGAACCGTCTTTCATGTCCGGTCTCCTTCCCATTGGAGTTGCAATTGACTGACTTGTCCCTTGATGAGCCGCTTGGTCGATTGGACGCTCGGACCGCGCGCGAAGACCGTGCAGACAGGGTCGCCGGCAATCAGACGGGTGCCAGCCGACTGCTGGTCCGCTGTCCATTCAGGCCAGGCGATCGACGGAAAGTGAGTGATTGGCGTCGCGGCGTAAGTCACCATCGACGCCATCGAATCGACGAAGCGCGGCAAGCGGAAGACCTGACCCGTCGCGGCGCGCAGATGCGCTTCGATCAATGGCGCTTCGACATCGTCGAAAATGTCGAGGGTGGCGCCTGGCCTCGGATTGATCTCGATGAACTTGTAGCCATCCGGCCCGCGGATGAGATCGGCGCTGCACAATCCAACCAGGCCGGCGCGCCGCGTCAGACTTGAGAGCCAACCGCCGATGAGCGCCGCCTGTCTGCGATCGAAGCGTCTCAACCGCACGGCGCCGCCGTAGCGATAGGGCGCTGTCGGGGAGGGGGACGTCCATTGTTGGCTGAAGCCCACGACGTGCGCGGTTTGCCCGTTGCCGACGAACAGGGCCGAGATGCTGCGACCGGCAACGAAGCGCTGGAAGTAGCGGCCGGCGGTCGGGCTTTCTCCGGTTGCTCGTCTGACGTGCCCGCCACCGGCGCCGCCCGCGGTCTTGGCCACCCAGTTCTCCGGATCAGGCGGCTGGTCCCATCGCAATTGCGGATGCGGGATGCCAAGTTCGGCGCAATCATCAGCCAGCAACTGCGGATCCTTGATCCTGCGGATCGCGCCGCCGCCATTGCCTGCGAGCGGAAAGTGTCGCGCGATCTTGTCCACGGTCTCAGGCATCCGCTCAAACCCAGAGCCCAGGATAATGGCGACCGGGAGGTCGTCGCCAGCCAATCGCCGAAGCGTGTCGATGATGCGCTCGCCATCGACGCCCCCCTGCAGGTCGCCTGGCAATATCGTCGCGCGTTCTGCGAGCGCGACGGTGTCCGTATCGCAAAAGAAATCGGCGACCAGCGGACGATAGCCGGCGCGACGCGCGGCGGCGGCCAGCGCCCGGCCTGAAATTGCCGCGATCAAAAGAGATCCGGCGTTACTTGGCAATCTCGCGTGCAAGGGAAAACGCTTCCTGAAAATCGAGCGTGATCGTCTTTTCGGATTCGATCATTCTTTTGAAGAGACCGAATTCGACCTTATATTTGACATTGCCGATGGCAAGCGGACCAATGCCGACAGCTTTTGCCGTTTCGAGTGGATCACCATTAGCATTGACGGCCAATCCTTCGATGCCGGCCGGGGGAACAGCATTGACGTCGGCCGCAATAAGCAGGTCATTGCCTTTCAATTGGGCTTTGGAGACCACTTGGACGCCGGCTTTAGCGCAAGCCAGGATAATTTCGTTTGCCTCGACCAGCTTTGTCTTGCGGGCGTCGCTCGATCCGTCAGCGGCATCGACGATGATGTTGAATCTGCTTTCGATCTCGGCCGCGATCTGCTTGACCCTTTCGATGCCGTCATGGCCGACAAGTGTGACCCGTGCACCTTCCTCTGCCGCGATGACGGCGGTGCAGAAGCCGACGACGCCGGTGGCGCCGAAAACAGCCACCCTCGTATCCCTGAGCCCACGCTGGAATTTCTTCTCCAGCGCCTTTTCGACCTTGGCCACCATCGCCGCGGCCGTGGTGAACGAGCCGGCCGGATCGGCAAATACCGAAACCTGGAAAGGCGGCACCATCGCCTTCTTCGCGGCGTCGAACATGTCGAGCGCCAACGAGGCATCCTTCCCGGCGATGAAGATGCCGGTGTCGACACCCGCATCCGGCGGGCGCGAAAAGATCGCGTCCTGGACCAGGCCTGTCACTTCGGCGAGGCTTACATCGACATAGGGGACGACGGCGTCGAAACCTGCGTCGAGCGCCATATTCACGTCGAAGGGGCTCATCTGCTTCAACGGTGTCAGCATGTGCAGGATGTGTTTGCGGGCCATTTCTTGCCTTTCTGCCTGAAACGGGAGCGTCAGCTGCCGACGAGATTCAGCCTGGTTGAGCTGATCTTCGCGCCGGAGTTCCTGCCCTTGACGATCTTGATCTCAAGGCCGTCTCCAACTTTCGTCTTCCGAACCGCGTCGACGAACTTGAGTGCGGCGTCATGCGATGGCGCGAAGGCAAAGCCTGTCGGCCCCCAGGAACTCTGGCCGATGCCGACGGCGCCTGCTTCATTGAGACGGTGGGCCGCCATCTCGACCCCCTTCGAGGTGAACACGCCGCCCTGCGCCGGGGCGAAATGGCTGCCGATCAGCATCTGTATCGCGGTGACGGCGGCGCCGAATGCCGGAAGGTCCCGCTCGACCAGAGCCGGCATAATGCCCATCAGCACCCTCCGGCAGATCTCCCCGCTGCCTGCCGTTGGGAATGGCGGCAGCGAACGAAACGCCGCGACCTCGGCAGCGCCATGCAGTCCATGCCCGGAATGGTCGAGGATGAGGATGACGCGCCACTCTTCCGGAAACGGCAGCCGCGCGACGACCGGAGGCGTTCCGCCGCGGTCGTTCTTGCCGGCGTCGACTATGACGCCGCCGTCTTCGAAACTTGCGATGCCGATGCCGGATCGGCCGCCCCGCTCGAGCAGGCTGGCGTCGCCGACGATATCCAGAGGCAAATTATGGAGAGTGCGCAATGCCGAGGCGACGGCAAGGGCGATCTGCGTGCCGGACCCCAGACCCGCATGACTGGGGATCGACTGCTCGACCACCAGATGGTGCTGGCCGCGAATGCCGAGATGCTTGCAGAGCGTCGACAGATGCTCGCTGGCGCGGGTGCTCTCGGAGTCTTCGACGATGGTCTCGCCGGACCGCGACAGGGTGACGACGGTTTCGGGTTCGCTCAATGGAAGCCCGACGCTGCCGAACCGCCGTCCGGCATCGCCATTGAGATCAAGGAAGCCAAGGTGCAGGCGAGCGGGCACTCGTATGGTAACAGAATTCGACATCTGCCCCCCGATGGGTGCATCATGGATGCATCATGGAAGTTTAGGTGCCCGGTACCATGATAACTGTTTTCGTCGATGGGGCAAGCCAAAGAGAATGCATCACGTGTTTGCCGGCTCCGGCGCGTAGACAGACCGAGCAATTCGCGGAGGTCGAGATGAACGAGACAGTCAAGGAAAAGGTCTATTCGGAAGCCGAGATCGCCGATCGGCTTGAGAAGGAGCTGCCGAAATGGCGTTATGAAAACGGCTGGATCCGGCGCAAGTACAAGACCCACAGCTGGAAATCGACGCTCATGGTCATCAACACGGTTGGCCATCTCGCCGAGGCGGCGTGGCACCATCCCGATATCACCGCCTCCTATGCCTGGGTCGAGGTGCGCCTGACGAACCACGCGGCGAAAGGCATTACCGACAAGGATTTCGAGTTGGCGAAAAAGATCGAGGATGTTGTCCAGTGGCAGCCGGCCAAGGAAGGCGGGGCACTGGAAGGCACTCCGCTGACCGATCAACGCTTCGCTTACGTCAAATATGACTAGGCAGGGTCGGAATTTGTTGACGCGTATGAAAACATTCGCTGATCCGCTGCAAGGTGGGGTTCACGGCCAATCCAGTTTCGTCTAGGATCGGGCCGGCACCAGAAAGTAGTTTAGCGAATGGCGGTTGCTTGGATCGGCAACCGGGAAGCGCTGATTGAGCGCGCGGCTGCGCATGCCGCGTCGCTATTGTCGTCAAGTCGGTGCCCGGTTTTCAGCTTTGATACGGATATAGACGGCACCAGGGCGGCGATCGCGCTGGCCGAGCGGGCTGGCGCGGCATACGACCATGCCGATGGCGCGGCACTTGCCCGGGAGACCGCGCTTTTTACCGACAAGGGGGCAATGACCGTCGCCCCCGGAGAGACGCGCCGGCGTGCCGATGTCGTGGTGATCGTGGGCGAGATCCCGCGGATCCATCATGGTCTTGTTGGCGAACTCGACGGGACGGTTCCCGACCTCTCGACCGGGAACCAGCGCGCGTTCTTCGTGGTAGGTCCAAACGGGATGTCCGTGCCGCCGCTGAACGGCGGGCGCAAGGCAACGCAACTTTCCTGTGGCCAAGCCAGCCTCGCCGCCACGCTAGCGGCACTGCGGGCACAGTACAAAGGGCAGCGTACATCGCAACCGGTGTCGAATTTCAATGATTTCGCCAAAGCTCTGGCGGCCGCGCATTTCCCCGTGTTCCTGTTTTCAGGCCACGCCGCCGAAGGCTTGGCATTGGAGATGCTGCAAGGACTGATCGCCGATCTCAATCGCAAATCGCGCGCATCCGGCCTTCATCTGCCGGCGAACGAAAACGGCTGGGGAAGCACGCTCGCCTCGGCCTGGATGACAGGTTTTCCACTGCGCACCGGCTTTGCGCGCGGCTTCCCGGAATTCGATCCCTGGCGCTGCGATGTGGCGCGCATGATCGCTGCCGGCGAAGCCGACCTGCACCTGCGGATCTCCGCCACAACGGCTCAACCGAAGGAAAAAAAGCGCCGCATCGCGCTGATTGCGTTGACGAAAACGCAAGAGCCGGTTGCCGGCGCCGCGGTCACCATCGCCATCGGCGAGGCTGGGGTCGATCACGATGCGGTTGTCTACTCCAGCCGCACGGGCTCGCTCAGGTCGATCGATGCGCAAGCGGCCTCGCAATTGCCCTCCGCCGCGACGATCATCCGCCTGATCGCTACCCATGCTTTCGCCGAGGCACTGCCATGCTGACGAAAATCGCCGGCGGCGACATCATCGATCCCGTCAACGGCCGTCTCGGCAAAGGCGACCTCTGGATCAAGGACGACAAGATCGTTCCGGCGCCGGCGGGAGGGGCGGCCGACCGGATCATCGAAGCCAGCGGCTGCATCGTGATGGCTGGCGCCATCGACATCCACTCCCACATCGGCGGCGGCAATGTGAACACCGCGCGGCTGCTCTTGCCCGAACAGCACGCCGCCCATCAGCCGCGGCCAGCAATGACGCCGCTCTCCAATGCCGGCTGGTCGACGTTCCAGACCGGCTGCCTCTACGCAAAGATGGGCTTTACGACGGTGGTCGAGCCGGCGATGTCGCCGGGAGCGGCGCTTCACACGCATCTCGAACTGGCTGACATCCCGATCATCGACAAAGCAACCCTCGCCATTCTCGGCAATGACGATTTCCTGTTGTCGATGATCCGCGACGACGCCCCCCGAACGATGATCGAGGACTATGTCGCCTGGACGGTCGCTTCGACGCGAGCGCTTGGGGTCAAGGTGATCAACGCCGGTGCGGCGGCCGCCTTCAAGGAGAACGTCCGCACCTTCTCGCTGGACGATGTCGTGCCTTCCTATGGCGTCAGTTCGCGCAAGATCGTCAAGACGCTGCAGGCCGCCGTCGACAGTCTTGGCCTGCCGCATCCCCTGCATGTCCATTGCAACAATCTGGGCAGCCCCGGATCGGCGGATACGGCGGCTGCGACGATTGCAGCGGCGGATGGGCTGCCGCTGCATCTCGCCCACCTCCAGTTCTATGGCTATGGCACGGAAGGAAAACGCGGGTTTTCTTCCGCCGCCGCACGGCTTGCCGAACTGGTCAACGCGACGCCGGAAGTCACCATCGATATCGGCCAGGTCATGTTCGGCCAGACGGTCACGGTGTCCTCCGACGTCATGCGGCAGTTTTCGGCGCGTGGCAGCGCGCACCCGAAAAAGACCGTCATTCATGATGGTGACGGCAATGGCGGCGGCATCGTGCCCTACAGCTATGGCAAGGACTTCTACGGCACGATGCAGTGGGCGATCGGGCTCGAGCTTTTTCTCCTGATCGACGATCCCTGGCGCGTGTTCTTCACCACCGATCACCCCAACGGTGCACCTTTTACCGCTTATCCGGCGCTGTTCGAACTGCTGATGAGCCGGGAAGCGCGCACCGAAATGACCGCTGGACTGTCATCATCCGCCCTGGCGCTCTCTACCCTGGCCGCAATCGACCGCGAATACACGTTTGAGGAAATCGCCATCATGACGCGCGCGGCGCCAGCCAAGCTGCTCGGCTTGACGGATCGAGGCCATCTCGGCGCCGGCGCAACAGCAGACATCGCTATCTATCGCAGGGACCGCAGTATCGCGAAAATGCTCGGACGGGCGGCGTATGTTTTCAAGGATGGCGATCTCGTCGTGCAAGACGGGGAAATCATCCATTACCGCTGGGGCAAGGCATTGAGGCTCAAGCCCCCTGTCGACAAGGCAATGGTGCGACGGCTCGAGGACTATCACCAGCAGCGCTACGGCCTGTCGCTGGACTGGTTCAATTTTCCGGATTCCGCGATTGCGCGCGAACAGCCATTCGGCGAGGTGCCATGCCGAACATGAGCGTCAATGGGATGACGATCGACGATACCTTCGCGGAAGCCTTCGGCATGCGCGCAACCGCCATCGTCATCACCGCGCCGAGCCGGAAATGGGCTCGCCAGGCGGCGATCACGATGACCGGCTTCGCCACCTCGGTGATCGGTTGCGGCTGCGAAGCGGCAATCGATCTCGACCTGCCGCCGTCGGCCACACCGGATGGCCGGCCGGGCTGCCGCGTCATGATTTTCGCGATGGGAACGGACGAATTGCAGAAACAACTGCTCAATCGTGTCGGCCAGTGCGTTTTGACCTCGCCGGGTTCCGCCTGCTTTGCCGGGCTGCAGGGCAGCGCCGAGCTCAAGCTCGGTTCGGCGCTGCGTTATTTCGGCGACGGCTGGCAAATCTCCAAGAAGATCGGCGACAGGCATTTTTGGCGTATTCCCGTCATGGATGGCGAGTTCCTGTGCGAAGCAACGACCGGACTGACGAAGGAAGCTGTCGGTGGCGGCAATTTCTTTGTCATGGCGCAAAGCAGCGCCAACGCTTTGGCCGCTGCCGGGGCCGCGGTCGCTGCGATCGGCATGGTGCCTGGCGCCATCGTGCCGTTTCCGGGCGGCATTGCCCGTTCGGGTTCCAAGATAGGTGGCAAATACAAAGGCATGATCGCCTCGGCCAACGAAGCCTACGCGCCGACGCTGCGCGGCGTCGTCGCGAGTGAACTCGGTCCCGACATCAACGCCGTCCTGGAAATCGTCATCGATGGTGAAACCAATGATGCAGTTGCCGCCGCGATGAAGGCCGGCATCAAGGCTGTCATAGAGCTCGGACCGAAAAGAGGCGCGGTTCGCATCAGCGCCGGCAATTACGGCGGCAAGCTCGGAAAATTCATCTACTCGCTGAAGAATATGCTGCCATGAAGGGGCTGACCTTCACCCTGGTTGCCGAGCCGCCGGAGCGCCTTGACCTGTCGCCGCTGACGCCGGAGCGGCTGGCCGGGATCGAAACGCGCGACGTCGAAACAATCCAGATCGGCATGTCGAAGCAGGGATCGAAGGTGGGCGACATTTTTCGCGTCGCCGGCAGCGATCCGACAAACATCGTGTTCGAGGGCGGAAGCACGCGCCTTGACCTTGTGGCGCAAGGCATGCGGGGTGGGTCGGTTCGCCTCGTTGGCAATGCCGGCGCCCAGGCCGGGCGCGCCATGCGCGGTGGCAAGCTGACGATCGAAGGCAATGCGGGTCCATACGCCGGCTCCGGCATGCGCGGCGGCAGGCTTGAGATAACAGGCAATGCCGGCGACCACCTCGGTGCGCCGCTCGTGGGGGAACTGGCCGGCATGAACGGCGGTGTGTTGATCGTCAGGGGCAAGGCGGGCGCCTTCGCGGCGGACCGCATGCGGCGCGGCCTGATCGCGGTGCTGAAAGGCTCCGGCGACCTTGCCGGCAGCCGCATGATCGCCGGCACGCTGGTGGTGGCCGGTGGCACCGGCGAGATGCCCGGCTATTTGATGCGTCGCGGTTCGATCCTTCTCGATCGCGCGCCGGCACGCATGTCGCCGAGCTTCGTCGAATGCGGCGCGCCCGAGAGCGTTTTCGCCGCCATCATCGATCGTCATCTGATCGCCGAGGGCATTTTGAAACGGCCGCTTCTGGGGAGCGCACCGCGCAAATATGGCGGGGATAACGCAGTGCTCGGAATGGGCGAGGTTCTTTTTTCGCGCTGAGATCCGTCGACACAAGAACCATAGGATGGCAGGACGCAAGTGCTGCCGCTGGTTGGCAGTAGGGGGCGACCGTCATCCGACCCGCAACGTGGAGAACACATGAAAATCATCTCTCAAACGAAAGCCCATGGCGGCGTGCAGGGCGTCTATTCCCATTTGTCGACGAGTTGCCGTTGCGACATGATTTTTGCCGTTTTCATACCTCCGCAGGCGCGGGAGGCGCCTTGTCCCGTTGTGTGGTATCTCTCAGGCCTGACGTGCACCCACGCCAATGTAATGGACAAGGGCGAGTACAGGCGCATGGCCGCCGAGCTTGGCCTGATCGTCGTTTGTCCCGACACCAGCCCGCGCGGGGCCGACATTCCGGATGAAAAAGACAACTGGCAGTTCGGCTCCGGCGCCGGCTTCTATCTCGATGCGACGCAAGAACCTTATGCGAAGAACTATCGTATGTATTCCTATGTCACCGAGGAGTTGCCAGCTCTCATCGCGGCTGAATTTCCAGCCGATATGGCGCGCCAGGCTATCTCCGGCCATTCGATGGGCGGGCATGGCGCGCTGACGATTGCCTTGAAGAATCCGCAGCGTTTCAAGAGCTGCTCGGCGTTCGCCCCGATCGCCCAGCCAAGCACCGCCGGCTGGTCGAGACCGGCCTTTGAGAAGTATCTGGGCAAGGATGAGGCCTTGTGGCGAACCTGTGACGCGACGTCGCTCATCGACGACGGATACCGTTTCCCCGAATTTCTGGTGGATCAGGGAACGTCGGATGGATTTCTTGACGACGGGCTGAGGCCCTGGCTGCTTGAGGCGGCCTGCGCCAAAGCGGGTATTCCGCTAAAATTGCGGATGCAGGATGGATATGATCACTCGTATCTTTTCATCTCCAGCTTCATGGACGACCATCTGAGATGGCATGCTGAGAGGCTTTGATCTGGGCAGGCCGAAGGCATGGCCAGATGCAAACAAGTTATCGAATCCGACGCCTTACACCGAGGGCGCCGCGCCTGCCGCCGTCAATTGCTACACATTCAGCCCCGACGCCGCCCACGCGAAAGAACTGAAAGCAGTAGCCGACCTCAATGAGATCCCCGAGCCGCCCTGCGGCGAAATGCCTGACGGCATCCAGTATTTCGAGGTGCCCACGGGTGAGGGGCGCAAGGTGCTGTTCGTGCGGATAAGGCAGGACGAGCAGACGCTGGAGGTGTTGCCTTAGAGATAGGAGGCGGGATCAGAGCCTGATCCGATTGAGTGAATTGCCTTCTACGCCTCTACGTATTCCGCGAGGCTGACACCCTTGGGCACATCCAGCCCATCGGCTCGCAAACCTTCGATGTGAAAGCGTATTGCATCGCGGATCTCGGTTTCCACTTCAGGCACAGTGGCACCTGTCGCGATGCAGCCGGGTAGGTCCGGCACATAGGCAGAGAAATTACTTCCTGCTTTTTCAATCACCACCGCGTAACGCATGTCATCACTCCTTCAAACCTGACTGCTTGAGGATGCTGTTCAGTGTTCCCTGTGCAACCTCTTCAGACGGCTTGCCAGCCACGGTGACGCGGCCGGCTTTGACTTCATGCTTATATTGGCGATGGCTGCCCTTGGTTGCAACCAGATACCAGCCGTCGGCCTCCAGCAGGCGAATGATCTCGCGAACTGTAAGCCGAGGTGGCACTAAACCTCAGCTGCACCCGCTCGTCGAACCACACGTATCGCACTTCTCACAGGTCCCATTCCGCACCATGGTGAAATTCTGGCACTCGGAGCAGGAATTGCCGGTGTAGCCCTGGAGCAGGGATCTTGCACGGCGGTCGTTGGCGAGTTTCTTGGCTTCGGCCGCCTCAACGGCCGCGGCATCGGTGAACAATCCCGCCGTGGCGTCGGAAGCAGCCGCTTCCTCGAAGGCGATGTCCTCGGCCAGTTCCTTCGCCCGCTCCTCATAGTCGCGCTTGTAGGCGACCGCTTCGTCGCTGGCCGGTTTCAGGGCCAGCACGTTGGAGCCGGAGAAGGCGGTCGGCACTGAGCGGGCAGGGGTGCCCGAGGGAGCCGCAAAGCCTTTCGGATCGTTGCCGCTGACGCGCGACACCAGCTTCACCGGCGAGGCGCCGCGGGTCAGGCCCTTGGAGACCGCATCCGTCTTGCCTTCGCTGATGCCGCGGCCAAGTGCGGTGTTGGAAAAGTCCGACTGGTCGACATGAGCGAGATCGTTGCGCCCGAGATAGGAGATCGCCAGCTCGCGGAACACGTAGTCGAGGATCGACGTCGCGCTCTTGATGGCGTCATTGCCCTGCACCATGCCGGCCGGCTCGAACTTGGTGAAGGTGAAGGCGTGCACATATTCGTCGAGTGGCACGCCGTACTGCAGGCCGAGCGAAATGGCGATGGCGAAGTTGTTGAGAAGGCCACGCAAGGTCGCGCCTTCCTTGTTCATGTCGATGAAGATCTCGCCGAGACGGCCATCGTCATATTCGCCGGTGCGCAGGAAGATGGTGTTGCCACCGATCTTGGCCTTCTGCGTGTAACCCTTGCGGCGGCCGGGCAGCTTTTCCTGCTCGCGCGACACGCGCTCGATGATGCGCTCGACGATCCGCTCGGTGATCTGTGCGGCACGTGCTGCCGCAGGTGCGGCGAGCAGCTGCTCGACGGCATCATCCTCGTCGTCCTCGCCATCGGCGAGCAGCGAGGAATTGAGCGGCTGCGACAGTTTCGAGCCGTCGCGGTAGAGCGCGTTGGCCTTCAGCGCCAGCTTCCACGACAGCATGTAGGCGCCCTTGGCGTCTTCCACCGTCGCGTCGTTGGGCATGTTGATGGTCTTCGAGATGGCGCCGGAAATGAAGGGCTGTGCCGCCGCCATCATCTGGATGTGGCTGTTGATCGAAAGCGAGCGCTTGCCGATCTTGCCGCACGGGCTGGCGCAGTCGAACACCGCCAGGTGTTCGGCCTTGAGGAAGGGCGCGCCTTCCAGCGTCATCGCACCGCAGACATGGATGTTGGCGGCCTCGATGTCTTTGCGGGAGAAGCCCAGCGCCGGCAGGATCTCGAACGAGAAGTCGTTGAGCTGCTCGTCGGTGAAGCCGAACGTCTCCTTCACCCAGTCGGCGCCGAGCGTCCACTGGTTGAAGACGAACTTGATGTCGAAGGCCGACTTCAAGGCTGCGTTGAGCGCCGCGATCTTGTCGTCGGTGAAACCCTTGGCCTTGAGCGCGCCGGGGTTGATGGCCGGCGCCTGGTTGAGGTTGCCGTGGCCGACCGCATAGGCCTCCATCTCGGCGATCTGGGCTTCGGAGTAGCCGAGCGTGCGCAGCGCTTCCGGCACGGCGCGGTTGATGATTTTGAAATAGCCGCCGCCGGCCAGTTTCTTGAACTTCACCAGCGCGAAGTCGGGCTCGATGCCGGTGGTGTCGCAATCCATGACCAGACCGATCGTGCCGGTCGGCGCAATCACGGTCGCCTGCGCGTTGCGGTAGCCATGCTCCTCGCCGAGTTCGATGGCGCGGTCCCAGGCGGCCTTAGCGTGGGTAGCAAGGTCCTGCTGCTTCAGGTCGGAAGCGACCAGCGGCACCGGATTGACGGCGAGCTTCTCGTAGCCCTGCTTCTCGCCATAGGCGGCACGGCGATGGTTGCGCATGACGCGCAGCATGTTCTGCGCATTGCGGTCGTAGTCGGCGAAGGCGCCGAGCTCGCCGGCCATCTCGGCCGAGGTGGCATAGGCCATGCCGGTCATGATCGCGGTGAGTGCGGCGCAGATCGCGCGGCCTTCATCGGAGTCGTAGGGAATGCCCGACGTCATCAGCAGGCCGCCGATATTGGCATAGCCGAGGCCGAGCGTGCGGTATTCGTAGGACTGCTTGGCGATCTCCTTCGACGGGAACTGCGCCATCATGACCGAGATTTCGAGAACGATGGTCCACAGCCGCACCGTGTGCTCGTAGGCTGCGATGTCGATCGTGCCGTCGGCGTTGCGGTAGGGCAGCAGATTGATCGAGGCGAGATTGCAGGCCGTGTCGTCGAGGAACATGTACTCCGAGCACGGGTTGGACGCCCGGATCGCACCAGCGGAAGCGCAGGTGTGCCAGTCGTTCATCGTGGTGTTGAAATGCAGGCCCGGATCGGCCGACGCCCAGGCGGCGTAACCGATCTTTTCCCAGAGATCCCTGGCCTTCAGCGTTTTCATCACCTTGCCGTCCTTGCGGGCGGTCAGGTGCCAGTCGGCATCGTCCTCGACGGCGCGCAGGAAATTGTCCTTCAGCGACACCGAATTGTTGGAGTTCTGGCCCGAAACCGTGAGGTAGGCATCCGAATCCCAGTCGGTGTCGTAGGTCTTGAACGACATCGAGCTATAGCCCTGCTTGGCGAACTGGATGACGCGGTAGATGTAGTTCTCCGGCACGGCGGATTTCTTGGCCGCCTTGATCTCGCGCTTCAGCGCGGAGTTGATCGACGGGTCGAAGCAGTCGTCGCCATTGCCTTCGCAGTTGACGCAGGCCTTCATGATCGCTTCGAGATGCTTCTTGACGATCTTCGAGCCGGTCACCAGCGAGGCGACCTTCTGCTCTTCATTGACCTTCCAGTCGATGAATTCCTCGATATCGGGGTGGTCGGCGTCGACAATGACCATTTTGGCGGCGCGGCGCGTGGTGCCGCCCGACTTGATGGCACCCGCCGCACGGTCGCCGATCTTGAGGAAGCTCATCAGGCCCGACGAGCGGCCGCCGCCGGACAGTTTTTCGCCTTCGCCGCGCAGCAGCGAGAAGTTGGAGCCGGTGCCGGAGCCGTATTTGAACAGGCGCGCTTCACGCACCCACAGGTCCATGATGCCGCCCTCGTTGACGAGGTCGTCCTGTACGCCCTGGATGAAGCAGGCATGCGGCTGCGGATGCTCGTAGGAGGATTTCGACTTGGTCAGCTTGCCGGTGAACGGGTCGACATAGAAGTGGCCCTGGCTCGGGCCGTCAATGCCATAGGCCCAGTGCAGGCCGGTGTTGAACCATTGCGGCGAGTTCGGCGCGACGCGCTGGGTGGCCAGCATGTAGGCAAGCTCGTCGCGGAAGGCGCGCGCGTCTTCCTCCGACCCCTTGAAGTAGCCGCCTTTCCAGCCCCAGTAAGTCCAGGTGCCGGCAAGCCGGTCGAAGACCTGGCGGGCGTCGATCTCGGAACCGTAGCGCTCGGCTTCCGGCAGCTTCGCCAGTTCCGCCTCATCGGCGACGGAGCGCCACAGGAAGGAGGGGACGTCGTTCTCCTCGATCTTCTTAAGGCGTGCGGGGACACCGGCCTTGCGGAAATATTTCTGCGCCAGGATATCGGCTGCAACCTGGGAGAACTGCGCCGGCACGTCGATATTGTCCAAGCGGAACACCACCGAACCATCCGGATTCTTGATCTCCGAAAGCGCCTTGCGGAATTCGATCTCCGCATAGGCAGATTGTCCTGGCTTGGTGAAACGACGCTCGATGCGCATTGGTCCGGTCCCTTTTGTCTATATATAGCGCTTTTCCCAAGGGATTTCTGCCCCCGATGCGAAACGCGCATGTCCGCCGTCTGCCGGGCGTTCGAAACGACCGGCTATCCATTTTCGCGGTCTCCGCCGGCCCTGCTGGTCAAACTCCTTGCGAAGTATCTGTCCAACGCGCCGACGAACCCGCGGGTCCCTCAAAACTGATTTTTTCCGATTCCCTCGATCGAGGGAAATTCACACTATCTAGCGTCGAACCTACCTGCAAACACTAAATATAGTATTAACAGACAATTTATTCAAGCCCGACAATTGTCCCTATCGTCCCAACCGCCCCACAATCCCAACGCTTCCGCCGGCCTCGTAAACAGGCGGAAATGCGAGCAAAAACGCACATAGTCCGGGAAAAAAGACCGGGCTCAGAACTTTCCGGTCGCACTCTCAACAGGAGCACATGGCCTATAAAAGGCGACTCGTTTTGCGCCGTCAAGGATTCGTTTGCGTAGCTTTTGTGACCCCAACATCTTGTGTGTCACATATGTGGATAACGGGGATAGAATGCAGGCGCGGATCACGATTTTCCGCGCGCAAGCTTGCCCGGGCGTCAGCCGTAATGCAGCCGGGGTTTTGGCTCGGTGCCGGTGAACTGCACCCCGATACGGTCGTTGCGTCGCCAGCGGACCTCGCAACGATAGGCAATGCCGTCGAGCGGCACATAGAGAAGGAAGCGATCTGGGACCCGGGCTTCGAGCGGTATCTTCAGTTCGGCGCCGCCGTCGTGCTGATTGCGCAGCGTGCAGCCCACTTCCGAATTCGAAATTCCGGTGATGATCGACCCGCCCTTGAGCACGCGCGGACGACGCTCGCGCTGGGGCTCGTCGGACTCGTTTGGAATTGGATTTGCGGGATTCGCCATCGATCAAAAATACCAGAGCTGCCGAATCCTATCCTTGATTCCTTAGCAAAGCATTCATGTCGATACGCGCCAACGCATGTCCAGCCCTTGCAAGCCAGTCCCGTTTTGCAAAGAGCGCGGTGTGGCCGCCCGTCAGGAGAAGCTGTGCGGGTCGGCGCAGAAATAGGCGATGATCTGGCAAAGGTCGGGTTCGTTGACCATGCGCACCGCTTCGCTTGCGCGGACCCATTTGCGGGTGCGTGAGTGTTTTTCCTTCCAGCGGTCCGCGACTTTGTCGACATGCAGCGGAAACACCAGGACCTCGCACGGCACTTCTTCGCCGGAAGCCAGTACCTTGGCGTAGAAGTAACGGCCGGCTTCAAGATGAGAGACACGACCGCGCAGCCCGGCCTCCTCGCCGGCTTCGCGCGCCGCGGCCTCGCAGAGCGGCTCCCTGGCCTCGGGCCAGCCCTTGGGCAACACCCATCGACCCGTATCGCGGCTGGTGATCAGCATGATCTCGACGCCGTCTCCCGTGTCGCGCCAAGGCAGGGCGGCAACCTGCAGGCGGCACGGCGCCGTGCCGAAGAGCCGTCGGACCCTTTCGGCCAGATGATTGTGTGTCGTTGGCCTCGTCAACATCGAAGAAGCTAGCCCCAGCCTCCGGAATCGTTTGCCGTCTCACGAATCTTACGGCTAATTGTCGGCAATAAAAGTAAAAAATTTCATTCGCCTGGCCGATTTCCGCCGATAGACGTCGATTTCACAAATATCCGGCCCTGCCGGACCTGTTTGCGAAAGCAAATCATCCCCAGTGCAAGCTGCCGGTCTGTAACAGGCAGGTAGTTCGAATCAGCCCGCGTGGTCGTCGGCGATCGGCTTCTGGTAGGTGAAGCCCATGTCCCACGGGAAATAGATCCAGGTGTCCTGGCTGACTTCGGTGACGAAAGTATCGACCAGCGGCCGGCCTTTCGGCTTGGCGTAGACGGTGGCGAAATGCGCCTTGGGCATCATCGCGCGCACGATGCCCGCCGTCTTGCCGGTGTCGGTCAGGTCATCGATGATCAGCACGCCGGCGCCGTCTTCGGCGAGCAGGGCAGGGGTGATCTCCTTGAGGACCTGCAGCTGCCCCTGGCTGGTATAGTCGTGATAGGAGGCGACGCAGACCGTCTCGATGACGCGGATGCCGAGTTCACGCGAGATGATCGCCGCGGGGACCAGCCCGCCTCGCGTGATGCAGACGATCGCTTTCCATTGTCCCTTGTTGGCGCCGGAAAGCCGCCAGGCGAGCGCCCGGGCGTCGCGATGGAACTGGTCCCAGGAGACCGGAAAGGCTTTTTCGGGAAGGGACATGTCGCGCACTCCACAGCACGCGGGGATCGCGCGCAGGTAAACAGGGGAATGCGCGCGGAATTAGCTGGAAAGCCCCCATCTTGGCAAGAGCAAGGGCCTTGGCAAAGGCAAGGGCCAACGATCGGTGTGGACCTACCGCGACAGGAAGGCTGCCACCGGCGCGGTGCGCAGCACGCTGCGCGTCACGCCGCCGAACAGAAGCTGACGCAGCCATGAGTGGCTGTAGGCACCAAGCACCAGCAGATCGGCGCCGGTTTCCGCGATCCTGGTCTGGATGATATCATCGACCGAACTGCCGCCCGACTGCTGCACCGAGACGCTGACGGTGGCGCCGTGGCGCGATAGCGCCGACGCGATTTCGGCGCCGGCGGCCTCCGGGCTGTCGTCGAGCGTTTCAGGAGGGTCGATAACCAATATGTCGGTCTTCTCGGCTTCGATGATGAAGGGCAGCGCGTCGAAGGCGGCGCGTGCCGCTTCCTTGCTTCCGTTCCAGGCGAGCAAGACGCGTTTGAAGGTGGTGATCAGCGGACCCTCGTGCGGCACCACCAGCACCGGCCGGCCGGCATCGTAGACCAGCGTGTCTACGTCCGCACTGGAATCGCCGCCCGTTTCGCGCTGCGCCGCTATGATCAGGTCGGCGGCCCGCACGCTTGAAATCCCGGTCAGCGCGCTGTCACCCGAAAAGCTTTCCAGGCTTCGCCACTCGAAGGAAAGACCGGAATCCTCGATATGCCTGAGAAACAGCGTCCTCAACTTCTCGGCCCGTTCCCGGTTCATATCTGCCGAAACCTGCAGGAATTCGGTGTCGGGAAAGCCTGTGGCGGAGGTGTAGGGCACGGGAAGCGTTTCGGCGTGGATGCCGACCAGATGGCTCTGAAATCGGGTGGCGAGCGGAATGGCGCAGTCGAGCACGCGCTCGGCGTCCTGCTCGTTCTGCAGAATAGCGACGATGGTTTTGAATCGCATGACAATCCCTCGGTTTACGAGCTGGCAAACTCGTGCCGGGGAAACGTTGCAGCGTCGTGCTTTGTTCCGGCCTGGACCAGATCAGCCGGGATTGCTGGCGAAGCCGGCGACCATCGCCTCGACATCGGCGCGGGCGGCGTCCAGCGCCTCCTGGCTGCGGGCACGCACGACCAACTCGGTCCAGAACTTGCCGTCGCCATATTTCGGGTAGGAGCCGATGATCGTATCCGGATGCGCTTTCTGGATATCACCCAGCGGCCCGCCGATGAGGCCTTCGCCGAACGGGCAGGGCACGGTCGCCGACAGCATCTTCGTGCCGGCCTTCAGCGTCGGCACGACATTGTCGAGCATGGCTTGGAAAATCGATGGCACGCCGGCCATGACGTGGACGTTGCCGATGCGGAAGCCAGGTGCGACCGACACAGGATTGTCGATGAGATCGACGCCGCGCGGCATCCGCGCCATGCGCTTGCGGGCCTGCGTGTATTCGATGCCGCGCGCGGCATAGCTTGCTTCCAGCACCGCATAGGCCCGGGCATCGTATTCGCAAGGCACGCCAAAAGCCTTCGATATGGAATCGGCCGTGATGTCGTCATGCGTCGGACCGATGCCGCCGGTGGTGAACACATAGGTGTAACGGCTGCGCACGGCATTCACCGCGGCGATGATCTCGTCTTCCTCGTCAGGGACGACACGCACTTCCTTCAGGTCGATGCCGATCGCCGTCATGATGTCGGCGAGATGGCCGATGTTCTTGTCCTTGGTTCGACCGGACAGAATCTCATCGCCGATGACGAGCATGGCGGCGGTCACGATTTCAGGCATGGAAGGCTCCGGCAAGGCGAGTGGCCTGGGAAGGCGAGTGGTCTGAGATAGCGCGGCGCGACGGTGGCCGCAATGTCATCTTCGCGCCGCCACGGCGAGTCGATGAGGTCAAGGATCCAGGTTCGAACTGGTCGAGGGGATAGGGCACGTGCCGCAATTCGTGATCCCGGAGCGAACCGCCGCATTCATCGAGCGCATCGCCGGCCGGGCTTTGCTGGTCAGGGCCTCACCTCAGCTTCACGACAATTTCAAGGAACCATTCGGCTGACTACCGGGTTTTATGAGTGTCGCACCAAGGCGGCTAAGATACGGAGTGATTCAATGGTTACAAAAATTCTCGCAGCATCTGTTCTGACGATCGGTCTCGCAACATCGGCGATGGCGCAGTCACTGGACGACAGGTATTCCAACAATCGTGATTGGTGGCTGTTCGGCAACAGCGACCAGACAACTGTCGACCCCTATACCACGGGAAGCATCCGTGACGGCTCCGGGTTGAACACCCAAGGCAACACCGGCGCAATAGGCCCATGTGCCCACAACACGCCAGGTCCGGACGCCAACGCAGGGCAAAACGTCAACGATCAGTATTGCGGCAAATAGCCAAACGCGATTTCCACGCGCACACTGATTTTCTGGAAAGCAATGTTCGAGGGCTAGTCCGCAAGGACAGCCGCTGGCCGGTGGCGCGTCCTTTCTCCGGACGGCGCTGCGGTCGGCGCCCTGTCGGACCGCTCAACATCAAGCGCTATACCGAATTAATCTGAGACTTCTGTCTGCGGCCGGTCGCGGCCGTCGGCCAATTCTTCGTGCCATTTGCCTTCGGCGTCCTCATACTGGATGCCGTCGGTCGCTCCGGCGACCTGCTGCTCAGCCGAGGCGATTTCGGCTGCGCGCAATGCGTCCTGATGCGTGGGAAACGTCTCGGAAAAGGTCGCTCCGACCTTGTAGGCCCAGCCGCCGTCATGCTCGACGATCTTGTAAGTCAGCTTCGCCATGGAAAACCTCCGGTTGAAAGGTCCGTCTGCTCAATGCAGCCGGTCGTCGGGCAGTCTGTCGTCGGGCACCAGCACTTCCGATTCCTTGGCGGCTTCAATCAGCGCCCGGCGCGCATCTGCTGTCGAACGATAACCTTCCAGCACTTTGAGGCAAGTGTCGAGGGCATCACGATGGCGCGGGCCGCGATTGAGCGGCCACACCGTCATCAGGCACTCCGCGGCCTCCTGGGCGCTGCGGATGTGGCGATATTTGCCGACGTGGCCAAGTTCGACGACGACCGGCACTTCAAAAGGTTTGTTGTCCATCATGGCCGCAACGCAAAGCAGCCAAATTGGTTGCAACCATGGCCGTCAGCCTGCGCCCAAACGTCTCAGAGGCTGTTTGAAGGTTCTACACCTGCGGTCAGCGCCGCAACCGGCAAGAATGCCCTGAACAGGTTTCCTCCCACGCCCGGCCACGCCCGCCGCAGCCTCGTCCCACCCAACAGCTTGCGGACGGAATAGCTGCGAAGCACCGTCAAGCTGTCTGGAGACAGGAGGGCGCGTGTCGGGCGGACCGTTCAGCCTACTGCCTTCATCCAGTGCTGCATCGTGGTCACCGAACGGGCAAGTTGTGGCGCCGGGTGGATCGTTTCGCTGAATGTCGCCGCCGCACGCCATCCCCAGCGCGGATCAGCCAGGAAGGCCCGCGCCAGCGCCACCATGTCGGCGCGGCCCTCGGTGAGGATCGCTTCGGCCTGCTTGGGGTCGTCGATCAGGCCGACGGCACGGGTCGGAATATCAGCACCCTTGCGCACCGCCTCCGCCAGATGCACCTGATAGCCGGGGCCGGTGGGCAATTTCTGCAACGGCGAATTGCCGCCGCTCGAGCAGCAGAGATAGGCAACGCCCTCGTCCTTGAGCGCTTTGGCCACTTCGATCGCGTCCGCCACGTCGAAGCCGCCATCGACCCAATCCATCACCGACAGCCGCGCGCCGAGCATCAGCTTTGGCGTAGCCTTGCGCACCGCCTTGGCGATTTCGACGGCAAGACGCATGCGGTTTTCCAGCGAGCCGCCCCAGCGGTCCGTGCGCTGGTTGGACAAGGGCGACAGGAACTGGAAGATCAAATAACCATGCGCGGCGTGCAGTTCGATGAAATCGAAGCCGGCGCGTTCGGCCCGCCTTGCGGCTTCGGCGAAGCGTTCGATGAGCTGCAGGATCTCCTCGTCCTCCAGTGCGTGCGGCACGTTCCAGCCGGTGTCGTAGGGGATGGCCGAGGCGGAAACGGTCTGCCAGGGATCCTCGTTTGGCTGCAGTGGCCCGCCGCCTTCCCACGGCTTGCGGTTCGAAGCCTTGCGGCCGGCATGGGCGAGTTGGGAGCCGAATTTCGTGCCGGGTGCGGCGACGCGTCGTGCGGCGTTCAGTGCGCGGCGGGCGGCGGCTTCATTGTCTTCGGAATAAAGGCCGAGGCAGCCATGGGTAATACGCCCGCGCCGCTCGACATCGGTCATCTCGACTGTGACCATGCCGGCACCGGACATTGCGAGATTCATCCAGTGATGGAGATGCCAGTCACTGGCCGAGCCGTCGTCGGCGGAATACTGGCACATCGGCGCGACGGCGATGCGGTTGGGGAAGGTGAGGCCGTCGAGGGTGATCGACTGGAAAAGCGACGCTGTCATGAGAAACTCCGGGAGGGTTCGCAGCTATTTAGGCGACCGATGGCGCCCGCGCCAGACACGAGGCGGTGAAAGGGGTTCTGGACCAATCACTGACGGGATTGCCGAAATGCCGGTTCGCGGATAGGCCTCGGCAATGCATGGCGCCCAAAGTGGCCCCGGTTTGGGAGAACGACACGCATAAAACAGGAGCATAAAGCGCGACGCGCTTTTGCATGGAGACCACGATGGAAGATCGTATTCGCGTCCGTTCGGAGGAAATCCTCTCCGACGACTGGGCCGTCCTGAAGAAGACCGTTCTCGACTACCGTCGGCGCGACGGTCAGTGGGAGACGCAAATCCGCCAGACCTATGATCGCGGCGATGGCGCGGTGATCCTGCCTTACGACCCCTTGCGTTCGACCGTGCTTCTGGTGCGCCAGTTCCGCTATCCCGCCTATGTCACCGGCCACCGCGAGCCGCTGATCGAGGCCTGTGCCGGCCTGTTGGACGAAAACGATCCCGAAACCTGCATCCGCAAGGAGGCGGAGGAAGAACTCGGCTACCGGCTGCAGAACGTCGAGCGGCTGTTTTCGCCCTATATGAGCCCCGGCAGCGTCACCGAACGTCTCTGGTTTTTCATCGCCCGTTATTCACCCGCCGACCGCATCTCGGCCGGCGGCGGCGCGCAAGAGGAGGGCGAGGACATCGAGGTTCTGGAAATGCCGCTCGACGAGGCGCTGGCCGGCATCGCCGATGGCCGCATCATCGACGCCAAGACCATTATCCTGATCCAGCATCTGAAGCTCAATCCGATGGCTGCCTGAACGGCACTGGGCCTCCTTCGCCAAGGCTTCGGGTGGCCAGCCACCCGAAGCTCGCAGAGCGAAGGGTGGTGCGGATGAAGGGACTCGAACCCCCACGCCTTTCGGCACTGGAACCTAAATCCAGGGCGTCTACCAGTTCCGCCACATCCGCATGGACCGGCAATCCCATGTGGCCATCATTCTGTCAATGTCAGAGACAAGATGTGGGTCAGCGACAAGATGTGGTCAGGCCGAATGCTGGTTATTCGCCGGAATGCGAAGACTGTTGAAAATTGGCCTCGCCTGTGACAAAAGGCGTGTCAAATGTGACGGGACGCGACGATCCGCTTCTGCAGAATGTGATAAGAAGTAGGAAAAACAAGAACTTATTCACATTTTGGAACGCAGTTTGGGAGAGTTTGAGCCGGGTTTTCGGTCAAATCGCCAGGTTCCGTACCAAAAGCCATTCCCGGCAAGAATATACCGGCAGGCTGTGAACGGCAGAGGCCGTGGCAGTCTCATTGGTGAAAACAAAGGTTTTACGATGCAGGTCACCGAAACGCTCAACTCCGGTCTCAAGCGAGAGATCAAGATCACCGTGCCGGCCGGTGACATGGAAGCCAAGCTGATGGCGCGGCTTTCGGATGCCCGCAACAAGGTCCGCATCAACGGCTTCCGTCCAGGCAAGGTGCCGGTGCAGCATCTGCGCAAGGTTTACGGTAAGTCGTTCATGGCCGAAGTGGTCAACGAAATCCTCAACGATTCGACCCGTTCGATCATTACCGGGCGTGGTGAAAAGGCTGCCATGCAGCCCGAAGTCATCATGACCGAGGACGAGAAGGAAGCCGAGAAGATCCTGGCCGGCGGCGCTGACTTCGAATTCCGCCTCAACTATGAGATCATCCCGGCGATCGAGATCAAGGACTTTTCCGACATCAAGGTGACACGCCAGGTGTTCGACGTGCCTGATGCCGAGATCGACGAGCAGGTCCAGCGTGTTGCCGAATCGGCGCGCAGCTACGAGCCGAAGACCGGCAAGGCCGCCAATGGCGACCGCGTCAGCATCGACTATGTCGGCAAGATCGACGGCGAAGCCTTCAATGGCGGCGCCGGCACCGATCAGCCGCTGGTGTTGGGTTCGAAGGAATTCATCCCCGGCTTCGAGGATCAGCTGGTCGGCGCCAAGGCCGGTGACGAAAAGCAGGTCACCGTGACTTTCCCGGAAAACTACCAGGCCGCGCATCTGGCCGGCAAGGAAGCGACCTTCGACGTCACCGTCAAGGAAGTGTCCCAGCCCGGCGCGCTGGAAATCAACGACGAGACCGCCAAGAACCTCGGCCTGGAGTCGCTGGAGCGCCTGCGCGACGTCGTGCGCGGCCAGATCGAGAACCAGTTCGGCGCCATGACGCGCCAGAAGGTCAAGCGCCAGCTGCTCGACCAGCTCGACGCGTCCTACTCGTTCGAGGCGCCATCGAAGCTCGTCGACGCCGAGTTCAACAACATCTGGGCGCAGGTCAATCGTGACCTGGAAGCAGCCGGACGCACCTTCGCCGACGAAGAGACGACGGAAGAAGAGGCGCGTGCCGAGTATCTGCGGCTTGCCGAGCGCCGTGTGCGCCTCGGCCTGGTGCTGGCTGAAATCGGCGAGAAGGCCGGCGTGACCGTATCGGACGAAGAGCTGCAGCGCGGCCTGTTCGAGCAGGTGCGCCGCTATCCCGGCAATCAGCAGCAGGAAGTCTTCGAGTTCTATCGCAACAATCCGGAAGCGTTGAACACGCTGCGGGCGCCGATGTTCGAGGAAAAGGTGGTGGACCATCTGCTCGGTCAGATTTCGGTCACCGACGTCAAGGTCAGCAAGGAAGAGCTGATGGCCGACGACGAAGAGGACGATACCGCCGTCAAGGCGAAGCCGGCGAAGAAAGCCGCCGCCAAGAAGGCCGACGCCAAGACGGCCGACGACGCGGAAGAGCCCAAGAAGAAGGCCGCGCCGAAGAAGAAGGCCGCCGAATAACACCAGCGCTCCGCTGAAACAGGAAGGCCGCCGTCGAGGCGGCCTTTTTCGTTGCCAAACTGCAACAGCCGCCATGCTTCGCGAGCGATGGCCTGTGGCGACCAAGCTTTGATCATTATCTGCGCTTCTATTGCAAGCCGCTTGGTTGTTGGAGGGCGTGTTGAGACTGTTCGTCGAATTGGGACACGCTTCGGTAATCGCGCTGATCCTTGTTTCGGTCTGCGGCATTGCCCAGGCCGGCACGGTGCCTGATAACTGGCGGTTCGGCACGAGTGAAGACGGCCTCGTCACGGCCTCGCTCTATGCCACCAACAAGCTGATCACCGGCGGCGGTGCCTTGAGCTACAGCCCGATCCTGACGATTGCCTGCCGGGCAAACGGCGAGCCGCATTGGACTGAATGGCTGCAATTGAACGACGCTGTTTCGGCCAGCCGCAAGATCACGATGTCGATCACGGTCGATCAGGAGAGCAAGTTCGATGAAAGCTGGTCGGTCGGGCCGCGCGGCCGGATGCTGGTGCGCGATGGCGCCGACGGCATCAGGCGCCTTGTTGCCGCGAACCGGCTCCAGCTTTCGTGGCGGTTCGGGCTGCTGGCGGGGCGCGGCGAGGCCGATTTCGACCTCGCCGGGTTCGGCGAAGCGGTCAACCAGGTAGCCGGCAGCTGCAACACCGATCCGCCGTGAACGGACCGCAACGGGCACGGCTTGCTGCACAGGCGTTCAGCTCAAATCACGTGCGCAAGCTCGCCGGGTGTCAGAACGCGACGACGTCACCAGGCAGTGGCGGAACCATGCCTGCAGTGCGGCAAAGATCGATCACTTGCCGCATGGCGGGAACTCGAGGGCGTGCCGCCGCCGGTCGATGACCAGAAGCTGCGGCTCCTGTCGAAGGGCCATGGCCCCTATGCTGCGTTGTCGCACTGCCAATCGTCTGCCCGCTAGCGGCACCATTTTTCGACGGCAATTGCAATTGCCTTGGTGCAATCGACGAGATCGCGCACCGAAACGCGTTCGTTCGGCTGATGCGCCTGCGCGGGGTCGCCGGGACCGAAATTGACGGTCGGGGTGTTGCCGAGGCCGGTCGGCAGGCCGATGTCGCTGTGCGCGCCAAAGCCACTCAGGACCGGCGAGAGATTGGCTTCTTTGACGGCCTCCTGGAAGACGCCGACAAAGGGATTGTCCGCTGGGATCTCGGCGCAGTCGGCGTCGAGAATCCATTCGACGCGGGCAGGGCGCTGGCGAAGATAAGGGTCTGCCTGGCAGACATTGGCTATGTGCTCTTCGATTTCGCGTTTGACGTTGCCGCCCAATTTGAACTCGTCATGCTCGCTTGGCAGATACTGGGCGTCGATGATGATCTCGCCGCGCCCTGCCATGGAGGACGGATGTTCGCCGGCGCTCATCTGGGTGACGATGATCTGGTTGGGCAGGTCCATCAACGGATGGTTCTTGCTGGGATCGAACATCCAGCGCCGGTTGAGGATGTCGATGCCGTCGAGGATCTGCCGGCAAAGCTGGACGGCATCGACCGGGCCGCTCGAATACCAGGCATTGGGCGTCAGCTCCGCATGCCCGCCTATGCCGTCAATGATGATCTTCCCCCACAGAATGCCGTGACAGAGCGGTGCGATCCTGTTCGCGGTCGGTTCGGTCATGATGCCGGCGTCGGCGTGAAAGCCGCGATCGACCATGGCCAGCGACCCCATGCCGCCGATTTCCTCGTCGACGACGGTGGTGAAGACGACGTCTCCGGACAGGGGAATGTCGAGTCCCCTCAGGATCTCGACGGCCATCAGCATGCAGGCGACGCCGCCTTTCATGTCGACCGTACCACGGCCGTGTAGAAATCCGTCCTTGAGGACAGGCTGGAACGGGTCGGTCGTCCAGTGCCCGGCGGCGCCGGGCGGGACGACATCGATATGGCCGGTCAGCATGATGGAGCGACCGCCGCCCGTGCCCTTCAAGATACCGCCGAGATTGGGCCGGCCTTCGAACGTCCTGCCTTTGTTGGCGCCGGCCCGCCCCTTGTATTTTTCGTAGAGTGCTGGGCCGTCCGGGTCCCATAGATCGGTCGAGAAGCCTAGCGCCTCGATCCGCTTTTGCAGATAGACCTGGCAATCACGCTCGCCGGGGCCGGCCTCCTTTGGATCGGATTTCACGATCGAGGGGAAGGCGACGAGATCGCTCAGCGTTTGGACGATACGGTCAGCGCTTGCCTCGACGCGCGCGGCAATGATCTCTTCCATGGACGGCATCATGATCTCCAACGTTGGGAAAGTCGGTCGGCGAGAAGGACAAAAACCAGAAGGGCGCCGACAATCCCCACCTGCCAAACCGTGTTGATGTTCAATTGCAGAAGGCCGGTCTTCAGCGTGACCAGCAGCAGGACGGCCGCGAACACGCCGCCGACGCCGCCGCGCCCGCCGGTGATGGCGATGCCGCCGAGCATGGCGGCAGTCAGCGATTCAAGTTCGAGGTTCTGGCCGATATTGGGCCTGCCGCTGCCGAGCCAGGCGATCGAGACGAGTCCCGCGGCGCCGGCGAGCGCGCCACTCAAGGCGTAGAGGACCAAGCGAACGCGATCGACCGGAATACCGACCAGCCTGGCCGAGCGTTCGTTGAAGCCCATGGCGTAGATCCAGCGCCCCCACGCTGTCGAGAGCAGCACCAAACCGGCTAGCGCAAAGCAGGGGATGGCAAGGGTGAGAAAGGGCAGGGGAATGCCCATGACGACGCCGCGCCCCCACACAAGCAGCCAGGAGGGCACGCCGGCTTGGGCCGCGCCGCCGGTAATGGCAAGTGCAGCGCCGGAATAGACGAAGAAGGTGCCGAGCGTCGCGATGAAGGGGAGAAGCGCGAGCCCGTTCACCAGCCATCCGTTCAAGGCACCGAGCATCGCGCCGGCCAGGATGCAGACGGCGGGCAGCAGGACCGGCGGCAATCCCAGCTTGAGGCAAAGCATCGCGACGATGGCGGACAGCGAGACCGCGCCGCCGACCGAGAGGTCGATGCCGGCGCCACCGGCCATGATGACCAATCCCTGCCCAAGGCCGACCAGGGCCAGGATCGTCGAGAACTGAAGAATGGTGGTGACAGTGCCGAGATGGAAGACAGACGGCTTGAGCGCCAGCAGGCCGACAATGACGATCAGCCAAAGCGTACAGAGCAAAGCCAGGGTAAGGGCCGGGCCCTGCAGGTTGCGGAACGTTTTCATGCGCGGGCTCGTTGAAATCTGCCGAGCGGCAATCGGTTGCAAACAGCTTCGAAGCCAAGCACGCCGATGATGAGAACGCCGGTGACGACAGGCTGCCAAAGGGAGGGGACACCGATCAGCAGCAGACCGTTTTGCAGGATTCTAAGCAGAAGCACGCCGAGCACGGTGCCGATCAGGCTGCATCTGCCGCCCAATATGCTGGTGCCGCCAAGAATGACCGCGGCAATGGCGTCGAGCGCCAGCGTGCTGCCGATCGTCATCTCCACATTGCGATAGGTGGCGACATAGAACGTGGCGGCAATGCCAGTCAGCACACCGCTGATGGCGAAGGTCATGAAGCGGATCTTGATCACTGGGATGCCAGAAAGCCGCGCTTTTTCCTCCGAATTGCCGATCGCCAGCAGATGCAGCCCATAAGGGGTTCGCCGCAGCGCCAGCCAGACGGCCAGATAGGCAGCGGCAATCACCAGGGCAGGGACGGGGACGCCGAGCACGCTGGTTGCAAGAAGATCTGTAAGGCTCGAGGGCAGGCCCGAAAGCCATTGCCCTCCGAGAAGTACGAAGACGGCGGTGCGGTAGACACCGAGCAGGCCGAGTGTACCGACAATTGCCGGAACGCGGCCGAGGACAACGACGGCGGCGGTCACGCATCCCAGCACCGCACCGACCAAAGGACCCGCAATGAGCGCCAGCAGCGGATTGCCGCCGGCGCCGAGCACGCGCCCAATGGCGATCGCCGCCAGACCCATGACGATGCCGATCGAGACATCGATGCCGCCCATGGCGAGCAGCAGGGTCATGCCAAGGCCGATCAGCAGCAACTCGACACTGTTGCGCAAGACCGTGGCTGCATTGCCTGATGTCGCGTAGTGCGGCGATGCGACAGAAAAGATGACGATCGCCAGCAAACAGGCGACAAGCAGAGACCACTCCCGCCCGCTCATGGAGAAGACACCGTTTCCAAACTGCCGCACCACGTTCATCTCAGAGCTCAGAAGTTGAACTTGTCGACATTGTCCTTGGTGAAGACAGCCGGCGGCCCGAGAAGCAAAATGCCCTTGGCGGCATCATAGGTGACGGGCTTTTCCAGGCCGGCGACCTTGTTTTCCGCCTCGAAGCTCTTGCCGTCGATCAGCTGTTTGCCGGCCCAAACCGTGAGATAGCCGAGTTGCTCGGGATCCCAGAGCACGGTGAAGCCGAAGGCTCCGCTCTTCAGGTAGGACCGTGCCGTGTTCGGGCTGCAATAGCCGGCACCGATGACCGAGCCGATCTTGCCTGCGGTTTCGATGGCCTGGGCTACGCCCGGGCATGTCGAGGAGGCGACGGCGATGATGGCCTTGATGTCCGGGTTGGCCGCCATCAGATCGCCTGATATTTGCGCGGCGCGTTCGGCGGTGCCGCCGGCGAATTGCGGCGCGAGCAGCTTCAGCTTCGGATATTTGGCGGTGGCTTGCTTCTGCATGAAGCCGATCCAGGCGTTGAGATTGGACGCCGTTGCCTCGCCGGAGATGATGCCGATGGTTGCGTCCTCGCCGACGCGCTTGACGAGTTCGTCGACAATGGTTGTGCCGAGGCCTTCGTCGGTCGCCTGCGCCACATAGACGGCGCGGCCGCTGTCGGGCGCGTCGCTGTCACTGGTGAACAGCTTGATGCCTTTCGCCTTGGCGCTCTCGACCACGGGTGCGATGCTGGAGGCATCGAGGACGCTGACCGAGATCGCCTCGACGCCCTGATCGATCAGGTTCTGGACGATCTGCAACTGGTCGACCGGATTGGTGTCGACGGGACCGGAATAGATGAAATCGACGCCCAGGTCCTTGGCGGCGCGATTACCGCCGGCTTCCATGGCGTTGAAGTAAGGGATGCCGATCAATTGCGGAACGAAGGCGACCTTGTGTTTGTCCGCGGCATGCGCCGCGGTTGCAATGGCGAGTGACAGTGCGGAAGCGGCGAGCACTTTCTTGAGCTGTGAAAGCATTGTGTTTGAACCTCTCTGGAAATGACGTGCGTTTCAGTTTGTTTTTTCAAGCGCCCGCACGTCGGGATGAGCGCCTGTTATGAGCGAAACGACTTCCTCGTGATCGGTATCGGCGGCCAGCCGTTCGGCCACCTTGCGGCCGCGCCGGAACACCACGATGCGGTCGGCGACCTCGAAGACCTCGGAAATGTTGTGGCTGATGAGCACAACGGCACAGCCGCGCGCGGCAAGCCGCCGTGTCAGTGCCAGGACCTTGCGCGTTTCGGCAACGGCAAGGGCCGCGGTCGGCTCATCCATGATGACCAGCCTGGCATTCAGATTGAGCGCCCGGCAGATTGCGACGGCCTGACGTTGGCCGCCCGACAGGCTGCCTACGGGCGCTTCTGGATCGGAAATATGAGCATCGAGCTCCTTCAGCAGGCCGTCGACGCGCTGGCGCATTTCTTTGCGCTTCAGGAACGGAATGCCCAAAATGGAGCGTTTCAATTCACGGCCGAGAAAGACGTTTTCTGCGATCGACAGGTTCTCCGAAAGCGCCAGTTCCTGAAAGATCGTCGCGATCCCCGATGCCGCGGCATCCTTGGGCGAGTGAAAGGCGACCGGATTGCCCTCGATCACAAGCTCCCCACCACTGGGCGGATGAGCGCCTGCCAGGATCTTGATGAAGGTCGATTTGCCGGCGCCATTATCGCCGAGAAGCGCCAGCACCTCGCCGGAGCGGATCTCCAGATCGACATTTGCCAGCGCGGTCAGAGCGCCGAAGCGCTTGGCGATGTTTCTGGCGACAAGAAAGGGCTCTGTCATGACGGGTTCCCCGACGATTGCGGATCGGCTAGGCGTTGCTGACCCAGCGCAGCACGTTGGTCCAAAGCCTCGCGTAGCCAGGCCATTCGACAAAACTGTTCGGCAGCCAGTGAGGACCGATGTCCGACGTCCAGACCAGCGTACGCCCTTCGCCATGGCGCCCGGTGACCAGCAGGGGATGACCGCCCTGGTCCTGCGGCAGCCGCGCCAGGACCTCGACATCGTCGCGATCACGGGCGATGACCTCGTTGGCACCGAGCAGCAGCGGCCATTCGCCCTCGATGCCGGCAAAAAGCGGGTGGTCTCTGGAACCAGTGATCTCAGGACGAAAGCCCTCCGGAATTTCGAGCCGGTCATCATTGGGAAGGCAGGTCACCGGCAGCGCCTCCTCGACCGCCGTGCGATGCCAGCGCGCCTTGCCGTCAATGCCCTGGAAGCTGAAATAGCCGCCGATCATGATCAGGCCGCCGCCGGCCAGCGTCCAGTCGCGCAGGAGCTTGAGCCGGTTGGGAACCGTTTTGCCGTGCAGCCAGACATCGGGGTGGAGCAGGAGCGAATTCGCGCCAATGTCGGACAGGATGATCGCCCTGTATTGCGACAGCCCTTCCATGGTGAAAGGCAGCTTCTCGACGGCCTCGTGGGCGGGCATGTAGTCGAGATCGAATTCGCTGCCCTTCAAAGCGTCCACCAGGGGTGTTGCGCCCAGGTGAAAGGTGACGCTGCCGAACTGGTCGAACCCCTTGTAGTGGGTCGCCGAACTCACCCAGCTTTCGCCGACAAGAAGGACTTTTGTTTTCGCCATGATCATACTCTCCTGATTTCGTCGGTTGATGCGGTTTTCGCGC
Organism: Mesorhizobium sp. M7A.F.Ca.US.010.02.1.1; assembly: GCF_004023085.1. NCBI lineage: Bacteria > Pseudomonadati > Pseudomonadota > Alphaproteobacteria > Hyphomicrobiales > Phyllobacteriaceae > Mesorhizobium > Mesorhizobium sp. M7A.F.Ca.US.010.02.1.1. Next base: position 146,398 of record NZ_RZRV01000006.1, read on the forward strand.
CAGGTCGAACGTCGATAAGCCATTGTTTCAACTGGCTATCACGGCATTGTTCGCCAGGGCCGCAGCCTTCAGCGTGGCAAAGTCTGCGATGTAACCCTGCGCGCCTTCGACCGTTGTCGTCAGGCTCGCCCCGATTGCCGCATAGCGCGCGGCGTCGCCCAGCGACGCGCCATGCAGCCAAAGGGCAAGGAAGATGCCGGCAAAGCTGTCGCCGGCGCCCGTCGCGTCGACGCGATTGACCGGCAGCGCCGGCACCTCGATCTGCGGACCGCCATTCGCCGGAAAAACGACGGCGCCGAACTCGCCGAGGGTGAGCACGACCGTTCCCCGTTGTTTGATGCGTGACAGCATCAGCCGCACCTCTTCGATCGTCGTCGCCATGCGGCTGCGAAAGTCGAAGATCTCCCGTATCATCACATCGTTGATGAAGGTCAGATCGATCTGTTTGACCATCTGCGAGAAGGTTTCCGGCGTGCGGACGCTTTTGGGAAGACCGGCCGAATGCAGGCTCACCTTCCAGCCCGCCTGATGAAAGCGCGCGATGGACGCGGTCATCGTCTCGTAGTGAAAGCCTTCGATATGAAGGCAGGCCGAACGTTGCTCGGGCTGGATATCCAGATTGGCTGTCAGGTCGACCTCGCCAAGCTCGAACGGTTCGCTGATGATCGTCCGGCTGCCGTTGCGCTCGATGATCACGATCGCCTGGGAGAGGCGGTTGTTGGGCGTGTTGCGGATCGGCAAGGCGTGGACCCCCAATTTCGAAAGCGCGCCGAGCGCCCAATCGCTCTCTGGATCCTGGCCGACCGCTGTCGCCAGCTCAACGTCCAGCGCGTAGGGAGCTCCGATGCCGGCGGCGGCAACCGCGAGATTGGCCGCGGGGCCACCCAACGCCTTGTCGATGTGGCTGGCGGTGATCCGGTCGTCGCGATGCGGCAGCACGTCGACGCGGCACAGGAAGTCGACACTCACCCTACCGGCGACCAGAAGTCTTGGCAGATGGTCGAGATTCTTTGGCCTGCGTGGTGCGCGGCCCGGCAGTGAGCGCGCAAAGGAGCTCGGCCGATACATCAGCGCGGCAACCGCCTTCTCGATGCGGTCGCGCGTGCCTTCCCTCAGGCTGGCCGTTCCATTGATGAAGTTCGACACCGTGCCGATGGAGACACCGGCGGTTCGTGCGACATCCGCTATGGTCGGGCGCTTGCGTTGCAATGGCGGAGTTCCAATTGAAGCGTTTCAAAACGGTAGCAGCGAAAATGCGATGCCTCAACGGAATTATCTTCTAAAAATCAAAGAGAGAATTCTTATAGATTGGAAGATTAATCCAGAAATAGAGCGGATACTGGGATCCTCTTTCCAAGATTGAACAATTTTCAAATTTTTTGGCAAAAGATTGTGCAAGCGAATTTCCTGCACTTCATTCGATCGCCCGGGCTTGATCGGACGGTCGTGGCATGCCCCCGGCCCGTCAGATCAGCAACAGGCCCTTCATGCTGGCGTATCCCTTGCGCCCGATGATGATGTGGTCGTGCACCGCGATGCCCAGCCGCTTGCCCGCCTCGATGATCTCCTTCGTCATTTCGATATCGGCTCGTGAGGGTGTGGGGTCGCCTGACGGGTGATTGTGGACCAGGATGATGGCGGTGGCCGAGAGTTCGAGGGCGCGCCTGACCACCTCGCGCGGGTAGACGGGCGTATGGTCGACGGTGCCTGTCTGCTGAACCTCGTCGGCGATCAGCGCGTTCTTCTTGTCGAGGAACAGGATGCGGAACTGCTCGCGCGCCTCGAAGGCCATGACCGACCGGCAATAGGCAAGAAGCTGTGTCCAGGACGAGAGGACTTCGCGACTCTGCACCTCTCCGCGCGCCATGCGCTGCGCGGTTGCCGCGACGATCTTGAGATCGAGCGCCACCGCAGGGCCAATGCCCTTGACTTCCTGCAGGAGGCCAACCGGCGCCCCGAGCACTTCGGCCAGCGTGCCGAAGCGCGCCAGCAGCGCCTTGGCCGCCGGTTTGGTGTCGGCACGAGGGATCAGGCGAAAAAGCAGAAGTTCCAGAAGTTCGTAATCGGGCAGGGCGTCCGGGCCCGCCAGGGCAAAACGCTCGCGCAGTCGGTCGCGGTGACCGAGGTAATGGGGCTTTTCGTCGAGCGTCGCCTTGGCTTTCGCCGCAGGCCGCATCGGCGCTTCGGAGAAGAAACTCCGCTCGTCGTCGTCGTTTGTGTTCCCCATACACCGCCCACATTGCTCCAGCGCAGACATTAGAACCGTTCTGGCCGGGATTGAAACAGTTCTGTTCCCCGATCGCGAGACGATCCACGGCAGATCGTGGCAGCTCCCGCTGTCAGTCTATGGCTTCCCTATACGGCAAGATGAAACCACGATTGCGCAACAAAACTTAACATCACTTAACGCATGCGGCCACTTTCACCTGACATGTTGGCGCCATCGGAGGCTCGTGGCCTCGTTATACTGGAGCGCGCATGTTCGCCAAAATCGACTCTGGACTATTTGCCGGCCGGGCATCTCTCGCGGCCATGGCAATCCTGCTTTCGACGCATTCGGAGGGCGCGCTGGCGGCAGACGCCATTGCCGTGAATTCCGATGATTTTACCCTGCCGCCCGAGCCTTCCCGTTTCGGGCGTTTCGAACAGAAGCTGGCCGACTGGCATGTCGTGCTCGGCGGCGGGGCCATCATCGTCCCCAAATACGAGGGCAGCGATGAGTTCAAGATCATGCCGGTGCCTTTCGTCACGGCGACATTCCTCGACACGGTGACGATCGATCCGACAGGTGCCAACATCGCCGTCTATGGACAAGGACCGTTCGCGTTCAGCGCGCGGCTTGGCTATGAGATGGGCCGCAAGGAAGACGACTCCGACCATCTGCGCGGCTTGGGGGATGTCGACATGGGCGCGACGGTCGGCGTGAAGGCAGCGGCGAAGTTCGGTCCAGCCGAAATATTCGCGCAGCTGGACAAGACCATCGGCGGCAGCGATGGCCTGGAGGGCAGGGTGGGGATCGAGGTGACCCGGCCTCTGTCTCAATCGTTGATGATCGGCGCCAGCGCGTCCGCCGTCTTTGCCGACGAAAATTACATGCAGGCCTATTTTGGCGTCACGCCCGAACAATCGGCTCGCTCGGGGCTGGCGCGCTATGATGCCGGCGCCGGTTTGAAGCGCGCCGATTTTTCGATTTCCGCCACATATATGCTCGACGAGAACTGGATGGTGCGCGGCGAAGCGGGGGTCGGTGTTCTCTTGGGTGACGCTGCCGACAGCCCCGTTGTCGTCGAAAAGATCCAGCCTTCAGGGATGCTTCTCGTCGGATATCGGTTCTGACGCCTACCAGGCACCAAATGCAGGCTAGACAAACTCCGGAATGGCACAGCAACGGCACCAAAGCGATTTGAGCGCCGAATCCAGGTCGGCAAGGCAAGGTTCGCGCATCCTCATTGTCGAAGACGATCTTGAGATCGCACGCATGCTGGGCGAGACGCTCACCGACAACGGCATGATCGTGGAAATTGCCGAGAGCGGCGTCCAGATGAATGCCGCGCTTCGCAACCAGAAATTCGATCTCATCGTGCTCGATGTCATGCTGCCGGGCGAAAACGGTCTCAACATCTGTCGCCGTCTTCGTGCCGGAACCAACATTCCGATCCTGATGCTGACCGCGCTCGGTGAGGAAATCGACCGCATCTTCGGGCTGGAAATCGGCGCGGACGACTATGTGACGAAACCGTTCAGCGCACGCGAACTGACGGCCAGGATACGGGCGCTGCTGCGCCGTACAGCCTATGCTCCAGACGAGCGGGACTGGTCGAAGGTGCTTCGTTTCAACGGCTGGCGCCTCGATCCCATACGACGGCAATTGCATGACCCCAACAATGCGCGGGTTACGACCACGACGCATGAATTCGACCTGTTGCTTGCGTTTTGTCGCAATGCAGGCCGGGTTCTCTCGCGCGAGGAACTTCTGGGCGTAACCCATGCCGGGCTCGCGGGGCCGATCGAGCGTAGCGTCGATGTCCATATCAGTCGAATCCGCAGGAAGATCGAAAAGGATGCGCGCGATCCGGTGCTTTTGAGGACCGTTCGGTTGGGTGGCTACATCTTCACCGCGACGGTAGAGGAAGCATGAGGGGTTTCATCCGCCGTTTCTTGCCACAGTCCGTGCGTGGGCAGTTTGTGGCAATCATTTTCATCGCGGTGATCGTGATTATGTTCGTCGGTTCGGTCGTCGAGAGTTTCATAGAGAACGTCGACCTTCCCGCTGCGGAAGATAACGCAAGGCGTGCGGCCGTTGTTGCTGCCTTGTTGCAAGAAACGCCAGCGGAGGCGCGTGGCGCAATTCTGGCGACAGCAAAGCGGGCCGGCTTTGATTTCGAGATATTGCCCAAGGACCAGATACGCGGCATTCCCCAATCATATCTGCAATGGCGAAGTGTCGAATGGCTTTTGCGTATCGACAGGGGGACGGTTGATGGACGCTGGCTAAGGATCGGCGGCCGATACGCGTTTGTCATCGACCTGGACCAGCAGGACGTCCTGGCCCATTTCGGCATGCCCGATTCCTGGCTGACATCGGGCCTCGTCCGTGCCTCGTTCTACAGGTTCATGGCTTTCGTCGCCTTGCCCGTGCTGATCTGGCTGTTTGCGGTTTGGGCCGTGACGGATCCATTGAAGCGCATCTCGGCAGCAGTCGGTTCGGCCGAGATCGAGAATGCCGAACAGCTCTTCGTCGAACACGGCTCCATTGAAATGGTGGGCTTGGCGCGCGCCCTGAACAGGATGAGGACGCGCATCCGCACGATGATCGAAAATCGCACGCGCATGTTGCGCAGCGTCAGTCATGATCTGCGCACGCCGTTGACGCGGCTGCGGCTTCGCGCCGAGCGTATGGATGATGGCCCAATCCGAACCGCAATCCTGTCCGATGTCCAGCACATCGAAATCTTGATCGACGAGACCCTGACCTATCTGCGCAACGATGTTTCGACGGAGAAGCTGCAGCGCGCCGACATTGCCAGCGTTCTGCAAACCGTTTGCGCCGAGTTCTCCGATGTCGGATTTCCTGTCTCATATTCCGGGCCGGACCGGCTCCTGGGCTGGTGCAAGCCCAATGCATTGGCGCGTGCCATCGCCAATCTTTGCGACAACGGGGTCAAATTCGCTGGCAACGTCACGGTCGCATTGACGGCGACCGGCACGGCGGCGCGCATCATGGTAGGGGATGACGGGCCGGGTATTCCGATGACGGCACGCGCCCGTGTTTTCGAACCATTCTTCAAGGAAGATGCGTCGCGCGGCATTGCATCGAAGCATGGCTTCGGTCTGGGCCTGTCGATCGTTGCCGACATCGTCCAGGGTCACGGCGGTAGGATCGAATTGCAGGACAACCAGCCCAGCGGACTGGTCGTCACCATCGACCTGCCGAATGCCGCTGGCGTGCAGTCGGCATAGACGGCCTCCTGCCGGGTAGATGCGCTCTAAGCCGGCAGGCCGGGGCGATCGAGCTTTTGGGGCGACAGCGTGAAAATCTCGCATCCTGTGTCGGTCACGCCGATCGTGTGCTCGTACTGCGCCGACAGCGAGCGGTCGCGCGTCACCGCAGTCCAGCCGTCCGACAGAACCTTCACATGCGGCCTGCCCAGATTGATCATCGGCTCGATGGTGAAGATCATGCCAGGCCGCATCTCTACGCCCTCATTGGCGCTGCCGTAATGCAGGATGTTAGGCGCGTCATGGAAAAGCTGGCCGACGCCGTGGCCGCAGAAGTCGCGCACCACCGAGCAGCGCTCGCCTTCGGCAAAGGTCTGGATGGCGGCGCCGATGGCGCCGGTGCGGGCGCCCGGCCTGACCGCCGCAATGCCGCGCATCAGGCATTCATGCGTGACTTCGAGCAGGCGCTCGGCGGCGCGCTTGATCGTGCCGACCGGATACATGCGCGAAGAATCGCCGTGCCAGCCGTCGAGGATGTAGGTGACGTCGATGTTGACGATGTCGCCATCCTTGAGCGGCTTGTTGTCGGGAATGCCATGGCAGACGACATGGTTGATCGAGGTGCAGGACGATTTCGTGTAGCCGCGATAGTTGAGCGTCGCCGGCAGCGCGCCGTGGTCCATGCCGAATTCGAAGACGAAGCGGTCTATTGCTTCGGTGGTGACGCCGGGCTGGACCATCGGCACCAACTCGTCGAGGCAGCGTGCGGTGAGATCGCATGCCTTGCGCATGCCGGCAAAGCCGTCCTCGCCATAGAGGCGGATCTGGCCGGTATTTCTGAGCGGGGCCGTGGCAGCGTCGAGATAGGTGACCATTTTGTCCGTGTAGCGGGTAGGGCTCTGCAGGAGAGCCAGCGTGAAATCTCCCCAGATTTGGCACTTGAGGGCAAAAGGTTCAAGGAAGAACTGTCTGATGTAGCCGCGCGCTTCCGGATATTTGCCTCGCATCGGCCATGTCTTGCCGGCTTTTGCCCGGTTTGCTTCCCTTTCTGGCCATGGTGCGTTAGGGCGGGTGATGTTTTCGAGATCGCGTCCCTTCGCGGCGGCCAGGCAAACCGGATGGCCTGAAGCGCCGCTGACGGCAGCGTGCTCATGCCTGATGGGCATGGTGCTGCTGGCGATGCTGTGCTTCGGCCTGCCGGCGGCGTCAGGCTTTGCGGGGTCTGCGCCAAGCGGTGCCAGTGTCGGTGTCGAGCGGTCGGGCGAGGTGGCGGCGCTGCTGCGTGTCACCGGCAAGGCGCAAGCGCTGGAAGTTCGTGCCGGCCGTCCGCTCCTGGTCAAGTTCGCCGGCGGCCATCCCGCGCTTCCGGTCCCCGACGCTGTTTTTCTTTGGGCCGAACGGACATCGCAAAGAGCGATGGTTTCGGGATATGGGGCCGCTCCGGTTCCCGGGGCGAGCACCAATCAGCCGCGCGCACCGCCGACCATCACGGCCTGAGCGGTCCAGGACCGTACCCTTTACCTCATCGTTATTCCTGTTGCGTCGTGATCGTGCGGCGGCTGTCGGCCGCGCAGCGGTCGCGCGGCGCGTCATTTCCGGATTATTTCAATGCAACAACGCATCAAGACTTTCAAAACCCTGTCGCGCGCGGCCTCGGCTGCCATGTTCCTCTCCGTCCAGGCGCTCATCTGCATCGGAACCGTCTATTGGGCGGTTGCCGAGACGCTCGGCCTGTCGGCGACGGCGGCCCTTGTTCTCGGCGGCATCTTCGCCGTGCCGACGGTATTTGTACTGATCACCGCCATTCGCATGGCCTTCGACGCGGAGACGGATTCGGCGAACCAGTGAGCATATGGCACCCAGGACAGATCTCGGATGCGCGATTTCTTTGGCGCGATGTGGCGGCCCGCGACCCAAGTGACGACACATTTCTGAGCCAAAAGCCGGTCAAAGCAACTTTTGACGACGAACGGCGTTGCCTCGGCGACGCCGTTCGGGAGACAGGAAATGGATAGACTGCAATTCGAGGTGCCGGTGCGCATAGCGCCTGGATCCGGTCTGCCAGTCGAGGAGATCTATGGCGTCGAACAGGCGCTCGATTTTCTCCAGGACTGGCCTGCGCGCCGTCAGGGCCCGATCTATCAGAAAGCGTTCAACGCCTGCTTTGGCGCCACGGTGGAGGTGGTCAAGACCGAGGATGCCTGCCGGGCGTTCATGGCGTTTTGCCGCGCCAGTGGACTGATGGCCAGGGACATGATGACGCCGCGCAAGCGCGGCGGTGAGGCGAGGGCGCTCCAGGCCTGAGGGCCGTCGCCCGTTTCGCCTGCCCCGATTCCTACGTCAACGATCGCGTTTGAACGCACGCGGCGATGTCGTGAGCGTAGGGCTGCGCCCTTTCGTCCCCGACGACCGCAGCACCTACGTCAGCGCCGTTAAGCTTCCGTTTCCACCTTCCCGGCTACGCCATTGCTTGTTGGCGATGGTGATTCGTTGCGTCAGTCTCATGGTTTGGAAGATGTCCCCAGAAAAAGTCCGTGCATTCCCGATCGACCGTCAGGTATTCTTGGTTAGAGAGGTTGCCGCCAAGCTCGGCAACCTGCATGGCGAGACCGCCACCTCGTTCTGGAGAGCCAAGGCGTCGGAGTTGCTCGATCTTGTGGTCGGATCCGGCAGGGACAGAACAGCAGCCGGCGATGAAGTGCGCAGGTTTTTCCTGGCCGTGCAGCGAGAGATGTTGGCTGATACGGCCTCGGAGTCGATGCCAATTCTTTCCGCTTGAAGCAAATCCTGAACCTCCATCCTCCACACATGCATCAGTAATTTGTAAATACGCTTACTCCGGTGTGTTTTTCGGAGACCCGGTCGTTGTTCGCGCGGTCTCGGCTGCGAATCCGGCAATTTCCCGCCGGCCTTGAGGGGCGGCCCACTCTGAGACATCGATGCGCTTGCGCGTTGGTCAGCCAGCGAAACACTTCTTTTTTGAAGCCAATGGACCACTGCTCAAAAATGCAACGAACTTTTTAGCCATTCGTTCATCTATGCGTGCTTTCTAATTTAAACCATGGCCTTGAGTAGCTTCACCCGTGTTCGGCTTGTAATGGACGCCATGCGCCGCAGCACGGGCGCGAATGTCGCTACGATTTTTGCCTTGACCTTGCCGGTCGTTGTCGGCGCTGCGGGCTTCGGCGTCGAGACCTCCTATTGGTACTACAACAGCCTGAGATTGCAGGCGACGGCCGATGCAGCCGCTTATGCCGGTGCGCTCGAACAGATCTCGGGTTCCGACAAGCCGACGATCGTCGCGGCCGCGACCCAGTCCGCGGCGTCGAACGGACTGGGCTCGGGCACGATCGTCGTCAATACGCCCCCAGCGTCCGGACCGAATACGGCAAAAAAAGCGGTCGAGGTGATCGTAGGCCAGAAGCTCGACCGGATGTTCACCCTGATCTTTACACAGGAAAAGGTTCCCGAACAGGCGAGGGCGGTGGCCGTCATTACCGATGCCTCGAGTGCCTGCATGCTCGCGCTCGATCCATCCGCTTCGCAGGCAGTGCTGTTTTCCGGCAGTACCAGCGTTAAGCTCAGCGGCTGCTCGGTCATGTCCAATTCGATCGCCTCGGACGCCATCAAGCTTCAGGGCTCGGCCGGTCTGCAGGCCGATTGCCTGATATCGGCGGGCGGTGTCTCTCTCAGCAATCCCGTCAGGACCGTCTGCGCGGCCCCGATCACCCAGGCACTGCCTGCCGGCGATCCCTTTGTCGACCTGCCGGCCCCGGTGGCCGGGACCACCTGCCAGAACGACAACAAGGCGACGCTCGGTCCAGGCACCTATTGCAGCGGCATGAACCTAAAGGGCAATGTCACGCTTTCGCCCGGCGTCTATGTCGTCCAGGGCAGTTTCAAGATAAACGCCAATGCGGCCATCACTGGCAGCGGGGTGACCATCTTCATGTCGGGCAGCTCGACTGTCAGCATGAATGGCAATGCGTCCGTGAACCTCAGCGCGGCGACTTCGGGCACCTACTCAGGCGTTCTGTTCTACGGCGACAGGACCGGCATGAGTGCATCCAGCACATTCAACGGCACGGCGGACTCGCTTTTGACCGGGGCGATCTATTTCCCCAAGCAGCAAGTGAACTATCTTGGCAACTTCTCGGGCAAGGGCGGCTGCACCAGGGTCGTCGCCAATACGATTCAATGGTCCGGTAATTCAACCATCAATCAGGATTGCTCAAGCCTCGGAGTGCCCAACATTCCAGCCGCGCGGTCCGTGGCACTTTCCGAGTAGCCCCGTGGGGCGCCGATCGATGCCGAACCTTGGCGATGATTCGGGCGTTGCGGCGGTCGAGTTCGCGATGGTGCTGCCCATTCTGTGCCTGGTGCTGCTTGGTATTCTGGACGGCTGGTCCTACGTAACGAGTTCACTGTCGATGCGCGCCGGTGTGAAGACCGCCGCGAACCTGGTCATGAGCGGATCGACCGATGATGCGGCGACCCAAGCTCTTGCCATTGCGAGCTGGGAAAATCGGCCGGAGGACGGTCAGGTCACGCTAAGCCGCATCCGTATGTGCGGGGCGACGGTGGTCGACGTGTCCACCATGTGCAGTGGGCCGAAGGTGCCGGCGGTCTATGTCCAGATACAGGCATCGGGCACCTGGGTGCCGCCAATTGCCTTCGGCCCATTTGCCACTTCCACTGTAATCGGTCACCAGGAGATGATCCGTGTCCGCTAGGGTAAGCGCGTTCCGGCAGGATCGATCGGGCGGGGCCGGGCTGGAGTTCGCGCTAATCGCCCCCTTCCTCGTCATGCTGCTGTTCGGGATCTTCGCTTTTGGCTGGTCGATGCACTCGGTCTCCAGTGTTCGCTATACGCTGGAGACGTCAGCGCGCTCGCTGCAGCTTAAGAACACGCTGACCCAGGCCGACATTCAATCGATCGCCACGCAGAAATTGCAGGCCTTGGGGTTTAAGGACGTGAACGTCACCATCGCCATCGACCCGGTGAGCGGCGGCTTCCGCAAGGCGCATCTGACCGCGGCCTATGCCTTCGTCATCGACTTTCCCTACTTCAGTTCCTTCCCCATCAACTACGCGACAACCGTTACCGTGCCGCTGCTTGGCAGCGGCTAGGCTGTGGCCTGATAGCTTCGCGTGCTGGGGCTCTGCTTACTTGTACGCCTTGAGCGCGATTAGACCACCGAGAATGGTTATCGCCATCAGGATCAGCGCCCACGACACGACGTTATGCGACAGACGCCTCCGGCGGCCGCGCAGGGTCCGGTCCCGCTAGCGTTTGGCCTGATCAGCCCCTGTGTTTTGTCGATCCACATCCTTCCCCACGAGCAGAATGCGACTCATGCCGGCTGGTGTCCAGATCGGCACCGGTTTTGGCGGTCGCGCTGCAAGCCTGGCTCTCAGCCTGCTTTTGATGGCAAGGGGCTAGATAATATATTCATTAGTGCTAATATTGAGATGACGTTACGTCATGTCGGACCATCTATCGGGTGCAATAAAGGGGGTTCCAATGAGAGTGGCTGTATTTTGCGCGGCTGTGGTTTTCGCTGCGACTGGTGTCGCTGATGCCAAGGAAAAGAAGGTGGCGGTCAGTGATGCCGCCGCCTTGTGTTCCACCAACCCGTCAGCCAAGAAGCCCGTTCCAAATCTGGACTGCGGTGTCACCGGAACCGCCAAATCGCAAGATAGCGGCGCAAAGGCAGAGCCGCGCCTCGGATACGACTCCAACCCGTGGATTGTAACAGGCTTTTGACTTCGCATGGCGAATGCCGGTTGAAGCGCTGAAGAGAGTCGTCTTGACCGACGGGCGCCGCCCCCTGGGAGTGGAACGCAAGGGTCGGGCGCCGTTGAGAAGAAGGATGCGCAAATGGCCGCCTATCTGATCGCGGATGTAGACATAAAGGACGCTGCCGTGTTCGAGGAATACCGGCGGGATGTGCCGGCCACCGAGGAGCGTTATGGTGGGAAATATCTAGGTCGTGGCGGTGCGACCAAGGTTTTGGAAGGTGATTGGGAGCCACACCGTTTGGTTATTATCGAATTTCCCGACATGACGTCATTGATGGGCTGGTACAATTCGCCGGAATACGCGCGCCTTATCGAAATCCGTAAGCGTTGCGCCAACACCAGGATAATTGCGCTTGAGGGGATCGCAACACCCACTGTTTGACAGTGGTGACTCGGCTCCGCCTTCATCAGGCAGAATCCGGCTTTTGCCCGAATCCGCACACCGCGAAGTCAGCTGTTTAAAGCCGGGAAACCAGGCAATAAATACGGGCTTACCACCACTGCGGGGCTTTCTCATCATCGCAGTGCCGAGAACCCAACTCGACCGTGCAATTGAAAAGCCCGCCACGGGGGCGACCTGCGGCGGGCTCTTGGAGCGGCTACATCCCTGAGGAATCGACCACTTTGTAGCAGGATTATGACCCGTGTGACCGCGTTAGCCTATGGTGTGATCGCGGAAGACAGGTCTTCGTTGAAGATAACGGCAGAGAGCTTCCCAGTGGCGGGCCATAGGGCAATCCCAGGTGCGGACCTCTGGATTGCCCATTTTTCTTGGAACCGTCGTGCCGCAGCGAAGTTCGGTACCAAAGGGACATTCCGAAATGGAGTTGATCATGAAACAGGTTCTTTTCGCTTCAGCCATTATGGCACTGTCAACTGGCCTCGCATTTGCGCAATCGACCGACACGACCACAGGCGGATCGTCGACCTCGACAACCAAGACCATGCCGAGCACTACGACCGATCAGGGCACGGATTCGACCACCACGAGTGGAACGAACTCGAACTCCGCCAAGGACTGCGCTCCGGGTCAACAAACTGGCAGCGCCAAGCAGGCCGCCCCAGGTCAACAGGACACCGATGCTAACTCGGCTGCTCCTGGTCAGATGAAAAAGACCACGGAAGGCTGCTGACCTGCCTTTGGACTGTCCCAGGTTGATGCATAGCGGTCGATTCTCAGGATGTAGCCGCTTTCGAAAAGCCTGTCGTGCTAGGCCGCCAAGGCGGGTTCGCCTCGCTGAAGGACTTCTGGGAGGTCCAATGAGGATGCGCCTAGACACCCTTTCAGCCGCCATTTATGTTAGACATCTCTAAAGTGCAGATGAGCCGCTCGGCTTTAGAGTGCGCCAAGGGCCTGCATTCGAGCTCTAACTTGTTGTGCTTTTTCATCCGGGGGGACACCAGTATGACAAGCGAACGTCAGCACGAATACGAACTGGGGCATTCGGAAAGAGAACTGAAAAGGCTTGCGACGCAGGCGACATTGGTTGACCCGATGACACGGAATTACCTGCGGCGAGCTGGTCTCCGAGCGGGAATGCATGTCCTTGACGTGGGGAGCGGCGCCGGGGATGTCGCCTTTCTCGCGGCTGATGTTGTCGGACCCACAGGTCTTGTCATCGGCTCTGACAGGTCGGCGGAGGCTCTTGACGCTGCTCGGGCGAGAGCCGCGCAACGTGGTTTGGAGAATGTAATCTTCCACCAATGTGATCCTGCCACCTTCACTTTCGATGTATCGTTCGACGCTATCGTGGGCCGATACGTATTAATGTTCTCGCCCGATCCCGTCGAAATGTTGAGGGGCGTTGCGCGGCATCTTGCTCCCGGCGGCGTGATAGTATTCCACGAAGTCGATTGGACCGGCGCTGCCTCATTTCCCTCCGTCCCGACCTACGACAACTGCTTTCGATGTATCGTTGAGACATTTCGTCGGGTAGGGACCAACCCAAACATGGGCCTGCAACTCCATTCGACCTTCCTCAAAGCCGGGCTGCCGGCCCCTAGCATGGCGGTAAGTGCTCTAGCCGGAGGTGGATCAGACAGTCTGAGCGGCATTGATCTGATCTCCGATCTCGCAGCGATCATGGCTCCGGTCATGGAGCAGATGGGCGTTATCACAGCTTCAGAACTCGGTCCCGAGACGCTTCAAGATCGAATTCGCGCAGAGGTTTATGCAAGCGCAAGCGTGGTGGTCGGCCGATATGAGGTGGGTGCCTGGTCGCGACGAATGTAAGCACCATGATCATGCCTATGCCTTCTACGTCGCTTTCCTCGCCGAGCCGCCGCTTGATGTCACGGGCGGCGCTCGTGCGGGATATCGGCCCTCCAGCATTCAGCCCACGATGACCTGAAAGCCGGCCCATCGCCTCCTGACAGTCAATCTCAGGGTCACTCGCGCTCATGGTGCGTTGATCATGCGTTTCCTTCCACAGTGCTGTCCTCGTCCAATGCATGCGGAACCGGCAGATACGCATTAGCGACAGCCAATCGCCCACTATCGTTCGGATGGTCCGCCCTCCTGAGCCCCATTTCTTCCGCCACGCCCGACAGGGGCTCTTGGACCCTCGGGTCAAGCGCTGGGTTACGTTTCGGAGCATCAGGGCCGCTCGTAGGAGCATTACCAGAAGGTCCGCGCGGGAAAGGTCGGCGGGCGGGTTCTTTGTTAAAATCGCCCGGCAGCCCGAAAAAAGTTTTCCAGACCGGTGCGGATTTGTTCCCAACCCCACTACTGCTGCTCGGGCATTTCAGTATTTTCCTGAGGGTCTTTTTTCACGCCTGGGCTGGGTGACGTGTCCGCTGGCGCATTACCGCCCTGGTTTTGCTCAGGAGCACGCTTGAACGGTGCCGTCTGCCAAGAGCCGTTCGATAAAGGCGTGAGTACAAAGAATGCTATCAGGCCTAGAAAAAGGACGGCGATAACCGCCACGCCCCACGCCATGAGTCTTCGCGTGCCACGCTGTTCTTGCCTGCGAGATAGATTGTCCGCCATTGCTCCGGCCTTTCGTGACGTGGCGCTGGTGAGCAACGCGCCTTCCCGAACTCGGTTCCGCCCGTCGTCCGACATCAGGCTTCGCCTTGAGGCGGCTTCCCGTCGCAGTGACGGTCTGCGGTTTCTGCTTTCTGCTCCGGGGGTGGCGTCTCCGCTCGAATCACCGGTTCCAGGTCGTTGGGAAAATTGGGTCGACTGGCAGTTTCGGCAGCAAATCTTTTTCGTCCGGTGATAGCGACGGAAGTATCTCTGCCACCTCGGCCAGGATGTCGTTTACGATCCCGTTCATTGCGTGCCTGCTGCGAAAATATCTCCTCTCGAACTTCGCTATTGCATCAAAGTTCCGGCCCATAAGGATGCTTCGTCATTCAGTGGCACGGGACAGGACCGGTGAATTGGCCAATGTTCGAACCCTGCTGGTGATCTGATTTCCGTCCAAGGTTTGGCCCGCTGCCGAACTGTGGGGGCTTTTTTATGTATTAGCGGAACCTGATATGTCGAGGCGGGTTGGAAATGGCGGCAGCGTCCCCCGCTGCCGGGCCGAGGCTCCAAGCCCCGGCCGGGTCCGCCTCTGCCCGCCAGTGGGGGCGGACCCACTGGAACACGCTCCGAAAAGGAGGTTTGGATCGCGCTCGGTTCCCCTGGCGGAGCAGAACATCGGAAGGCCGTCACTGCTCCCTCAGGGCGACAAAATTGATGGGAACATTTTAGCAAACTGTAAATTGAAGGTTCTTCTGCAGGAGGCCAAACTGTCCCAGCGGAGCGTCGACAAAGACCGGTTGGAGCGCGCAGACCGTGAGGCAAAGATTGCTAACGCGGCCGAGAGAGAGGCGCGAGATACAAAAACTGCCCGACTTCGAGAACAACGCCTTGCTGCCGAAGCCAAGGCTTCACAAATCAAGAAAGGTCGATCCGGGTGCTAGGTCGCTTTAGCCGCTGATGCTCGCGCTCGATGCTCGGCTGCTTGATCGGGCCGACTACGGTCGCTTGCCAGCCCGATGGCGATGAGGAATATAATCCTTCCGTTGCGGCGATCCCCTCAAACGGAGTTCGCACAAATGGCCCGATCGAAACCTTCCAAGCAGTTATCACAGGTTGAAATCGAGCGCTTTCTGGTGGCAGCGGAAGCGCTGCACCTGAGCATCGTCAAGCCGTTCATATCGCCGCTCTGCGACCACTACAGACAGACACGCGTCTTACATGAGGTGCTTTTGAAAGCCGTGCGGGATGTGACCGGAAGGGAAGTCGAGTTCATCCGGTGGAACACTACTGGGCCGGTGCTACCCACTTAAGGCCTGACGTGTCGGTTAGTCCTTCTAGCAGCTTGCGCGACTCTGCGATTGTGCGGCGCGTCTCCGCGATGGCCGAAAGCATGTTGTCTGCCTCAGCGACCGCATGTCGCTGGCGTCGGTGCGCCGCCATAATGAATAGCTCTAAGGCGATGTCCTCATCCATCGGGCAGCTCACGCACCCACTCGAACGTGACCTTCACGGTGAATAGCGGCTTGCTGGTGTGGTCGCGGACACGGATGGCAACTTTCCTGAAAGTTTCCGGCATCTGGTCTTTGGCTATTTCGAGTAACGCTGTTGCTGCCTCATCTTCAGCGGCTTTCCGGCTTTTAAGCTCGGTGCCTTCAGGGTCGGGAAACACTTCGCCATCGTCCGTTAGATCAAAGAAGAAGCGGGCCATATGGCCTTAATTCCTAACCCCGAAACTACTTGCTGGTTATCCAGTCCACCAAGCCAACTTCGATCTGCTCGCACCCGACATATTCGCGGACCAAGCATGAGGACATTGACGCGCTGCTCTGGTCGTTCCTACCGGAAGAAGTATTGGAAGAGGCGGTCAACGCTTCGGAAGGCGGCGCAGCCTGAACTGTCGCGTTTGGCCCGCTACCTCACGGTGGCGGGCTTTTCTCAGTCACGTTGATTCGGTTTGTGCGCGAACGTCCGCTGAAATTCGCTGCGCTTATTCGACGCTTATGTGACGAATGGGGTACAGATTCGGCTAAGTCGTTGAAAGATCTGGTACGCCCAAGGGGAATCGAACCCCTGTTACCGCCGTGAAAGGGCGGTGTCCTAACCGCTAGACGATGGGCGCGCTCAGACGAAGCGGCTTATACTGGCGTTGTGCGCAACCGGCAACCCGTCAGGTGCCACCTTGGACAACTTTTTTCCGGGCCTGCCAAATCAACGATTTCCCGAAGTTGGCGAGCTTGACGATTAGCGGGGACGCCGCATCGCTCTGCTCCGGAATGATGAAGTTGGGAAGGCTTCGGCCAATCCGATATTCGGGATGCCCAACGGAACGATCTTGGCCGCCAGCCGATCTCAGATCCGCGCTAGCCGTCACCGCCGCTGCGCCGGCGGCAGCGCCAGTTCCAGTCGCGCTCGGGGCCGACGTCGACGTGAACCGATTCTGTGTGGCAGTAGGTGCCGACGCCGCCGCGGCCGGGCATGCTTCTGATGTAGCTCGCCAGTTCCCATTTCGAAACGCCGGGCACCTGGATGTCGGCGGCGGCGCAATACATGTGCAGCGAATTTTTGGCGCCGTTGGCGCGCCGGTTGCGGGCCGGGTCGCGATAGCCTGACGTCACCGTCATCTTGCGGCCGTAGTGGCCTTCGATCGTCTTCAGCACACGCACCAGCGACGGCTTCAGGCAGGCCACGTCGACGCTCTCGTTCTGCTTGAGCAGCCCGTTGGGCGCCAACCGGGCCATGCCGGCGGCTGACGCAACCTGATAGGAGCCGCCGATTGGCCCCTCATCCTCGTTGAGGTCGACGTCGCTTTCGTCATCGAGGCCGGACTTGCGCTTGATCTCGAACAGGGCCGTTTGGCGCACGCCGGGCAGGGCATCGCTGCCAGTGACGTGGCCGGTATCGCCGCCGAGCGAAGCCAGCTGCACCGGCTTGGCCGTGGAACTGGCCGAGGCAAGCGTGATGATCGGCTTTGCCGCTGCTGGCGCCGCTTTTGCCTGCGCCGGGGGCTGCTCGCCCGTCCGGGCGTTGCTGATGATGGGGGCTGGTGTCGCCGAGGCTGGCGTTGCGCCAAACATCGAGGCGAGGAAGCCTTTCTTCTTTGGTGCTTCGGCCTGCGGCATCTCGCCAGCTGTCACATAGACCGGGTTGTTCATGGCCGGAACGGCAGCGGGCTTCGGCGCCGCCACGTCGCCGTCGACCGCGGCAATCTGCTGGGCGACCGCGTCGGTTTGGCGCGCGGTCTGTGCCTGCTGCGTCAGCGATTGCGGCGTGTTTCCAACGATGGTTTCGGCGCCCGCCGGCGTGGTCAGCGGAAAGGCAGCTCCCGGTTTGGACATAGGCACGTAGGCGACTTTTTCAGGCAGCGCCGTATCGCTTGCCGTCATCACCGTCGTCTGCTCGGTCGTGATATCAGACGAATCGGAGGCGATCGCCTTGCCGCTGGAGGCCGCGTTTATGTCCGATGCGGTGGCATTGTAACCGGGCATTCCGACCGACATTGTCGGGTCGCCAGCCGAAGTGCAGGAGGCCAGAAGCAAGGAGCAGAGCGCTGCCACAATGGCGCGGCGTTCTCCCTTTGCGAGGCTCCATCCTGCTGATTTCAAAGTCAAATTCCCCCTCGATGTCCGGTCGGTATATCCTTGGCGCCACACGCATGCGTCGATGCCAGGGTGACCTTTGTCTCCGATCCGGAAACGAGACCTGTGTCAAATCCGCAAGCCTGAAAGTATTTTTGCGGTGATTGCCGAATTACGGCCGCTTGATGGTTGACGACACCATTTCGCCCGCTTTTGGCGGTCCGTCAACTCACCACACATTACAGTCCGTTACACACGTACTTTCACATAGGTGCCGGGAGCATCACCCAAGGTTTTCATATGCTTGCCCGGTTTGCGGGCAGGCACGCGCGTGTTGTCCTTGGCCTCTATCCAGTCTTGCCAGTGCGGCCACCAGGATCCTGGATGGTCGGTGGCATTGGCTATCCACTGGCTAAAGTCGCCCGTCGGCATACCCCCGGTCCAATACTGGTATTTGTTGGATGCCGGCGGATTGACGACACCGGCGATATGGCCCGATCCGGCCATCACATACTCGACTGTGCCGCCGAAATATTTCGAGCCGAGGAACACCGAAAGCGCCGGCGCGATGTGATCTTCCTTGGAGGCGAGGTTGTAGACCGGGATGGTGATGTCGCCGAGCGAGACCGTATGGCCCGCCAGTTCCATCGTGCCTTGCGAAAGGTTGTTCTCGAGATAGCAGTTGCGCAGGTAGAAAGAGTGATTGGCCGCCGCCATGCGGGTGGAATCTGCATTCCAGTAGAGCAGGTCGAAGGGCAGGGGATCCTTGCCGCGCATGTAGTTGTTGACGACATAGGGCCAGATCAGGTCGCCTGAGCGCAGCATGTTGAAGGCGGTCGCCATCTTGGTGCCGTCGAGATAGCCTTTTTCGCTCATCGACTTTTCCACAGCGGCGACCTGTTCTTCGTCGACGAACACTTTCAGGTCGCCGGCATGGGTGAAGTCGACCTGCGTGGTGAAGAACGTAGCCGATTTTATGCGGTCGTCGCCCTCTTGCGCCATCAGCGCCAGTGCCGCCGCCAAAAGCGTGCCGCCGACGCAATAGCCGATCGCGTTGACGTCGCGTTCGCCGGTGGCCTTCTCGACCGTGTCGAGGCCATATTGCAGACCCTCGCGGATATAGGCTTCCCAGCTCTTGGTGCCGTGGCGCTCGTCCGGATTGATCCAGGAGATGACGAACACGGTGTGGCCCTGTTCAACCGCCCAGCGAATGAAGGATTTCTGCGGGTTCAGATCGAGGATGTAGAATTTGTTGATCCATGGCGGGCAGATCAGCAGGGGCCGCTTGAGCACCGTCTCGGTGGCCGGGTCGTACTGGATGATTTCGGCGACGTCGCTGCGGCCGACCACCTTGCCGGGAGTGGTGGCGATGTTCCTGCCGATCTCGAAGGGGGAGTAGTCGGCCTGCCGCAGCTTCAGGTCGCCCTTGCCGGCGGCGATGTCCTCGGCCAGCATCTTCATGCCGCGCACCAGGTTTTCGCCGTTCGAGGCGACGGTTTCACGGAACAGTTCCGGATTGGTCAGGATGAAATTCGACGGCGAGATGGCGTTGGACACCTGCTTGACGTAAAAGCCGGCCTTGTGGCGGGTGTGCTCGTCCAGACCTTCGGCGTGCTCGACCAGATCGGCCGCCCAGCGCGAGGTGACGAGATAGGCCTGCTTGAGGAAATCGAAGAAGGCATTGCGGCCCCATTCCGGGTCGAGGAAGCGCTTGTCCCCGCGCTCCGGCTTGACCGCGTCCTCGGTGTCTTGCGCGGCGTTGCTGGTGCGCTGAATGGCGTTGGCCCAGACCGTCATATAGCCGGAGAACAACCGCGTCTGCGCTTCCAGCGCGCGCTGCGGATCGGCAAGCCAGTATTCGCTGAGCTTGGAAAAGGTCTTCACCATATCGACAACGGGCTCGGCGACATGGTCGCGCACGTCGCCTTTTTCGCGCGGCTCAGCCCAGGCGGAAGCTGCCTTGCCGGCCTGCTCGATCATGCGCGCCATGTTCAGGGCGAAGCGTTCCGGGTCCTTCACCAGATATTGCTCGACGGTCGAAGGCTCGTCATCTTCCGCTTTGCCCGAATCGGGTGTTTTGGACATGGTTGGCGGGGTTCCTCCCGAGGCCTTTTCTTGACATATTAACATGGGACATCCGACCGGGCCAATCTCGCTCTACCTCGGCTGCCAGGGAAACAATATGACGATTAATATTGGCGAGACTGTTTTTTTCGGTGCCGGACGTTTTTGCCGCATCGGCGTGGCGATCGTCCTCATCGGGATTGCCGGGTGCTCGAGCACCAACACGAATGGCCCGACGCCTGTCGCTGCGGGTGCGGGGCCGAAGGATACCGGCACCTTTCCGAACCTGAACATCAAGCCGCAAGTGGCGGCGTCGCAGTTCACCGAAGCCGAGAAGAACGCCAAGCTCGCGCAATTGAAGGCGGATGAGAATGCGCAGGCGGCAAAGGGCGGCGGCCCGAAGGTCGCCAACCAGGCGGCGCTGACGGATCTGGCCAAGAAGCATGGCGACGAAACGCTGAGGCAGATCGAAGCCAAATGCGACCCCACCCTCGACCCTACCTGCAAATAAGTATATAGCGCGCGCCCAACACCCCTTCGCTGTCTGGAACTGCCATGGAAGAATTTCACAAGGTTCGCCGGCTTCCGCCTTACGTGTTCGAGCAGGTCAACCGGCTGAAGGCCAGCGCCCGATCGCGTGGCGCCGACATCATCGACCTCGGCATGGGCAATCCGGACCTGCCGACGCCCAAGGCTATCGTCGACAAATTGTGCGAGGTCGTGCGCGACCCGCGCACGCATCGCTATTCCTCGTCGCGTGGCATTCCGGGCCTGCGTCGCGCCCAGGCCGCCTACTATGGCAGGCGCTTCGGCGTGAAGCTCAACCCCGACACGCAAGTGGTGGCCACGCTTGGCTCCAAGGAAGGCTTCGCCAACATGGCGCAGGCGATCACGGCGCCCGGCGACGTGATCCTGTGCCCGAACCCGACCTATCCGATCCATGCCTTCGGCTTCATCATGTCGGGTGGCGTCATCCGCTCGCTGCAGGTGGAGCCGGACGACGGCTTCATCCCGGCGCTCGAGCGCGGGGTCAAACATTCGATCCCGAAGCCGCTGGCGCTGATCCTCAACTATCCGTCGAACCCGACGGCGCTGGTCGCCTCGCTCGATTTCTACAAGGATGTGGTCGCCTTCGCCAAGAAGAACGACATCATCATCCTGTCCGACCTTGCCTATTCGGAGATCTATTTCGACGGCAATCCGCCGCCTTCGGTGCTGCAGGTGCCTGGCGCGATCGACGTTTGCGTCGAATTCACCTCCATGTCGAAGACCTTCTCCATGCCCGGTTGGCGGATGGGCTTTGCCGTCGGCAACGAGCGGCTGATCTCGGCGCTGACGCGGGTGAAATCCTACCTCGATTACGGCGCCTTCACGCCGATCCAGGTGGCGGCGGCACACGCGCTCAACGGCGACGGCGCCGACATCGCCGAGGTGCGCGATATCTATCACAAGCGCCGCGACGTGATGGTCGATGCCTTCGGCCGCGCTGGCTGGACCATTCCGGCACCGGCGGCATCGATGTTCGCCTGGGCGCCAATCCCGGAGCCGTTCCGACATCTCGGCTCGCTCGAATTCTCCAAGCTGCTCATCGAACATGCCGACGTGGCCGTGGCGCCGGGTGTTGGCTTCGGCGAGCATGGCGACGAATTCGTGCGCGTCGCTCTGGTCGAGAACGAGCACAGGATCCGGCAGGCGGCGCGCAACATCAAGCGCTTCTTGTCGACCAGCGCCAAGCAGCCCAACAATGTCGTGCCGCTCTCCGCTCATCGGTAAGCTTGCCGCAGACGATTTCGATCGAATTTTGAGGGACGTCGCCGGATATGGCTGAAGCATTGCGTGTTGGAATTGCCGGCCTCGGCACCGTTGGCGCGTCGGTGGCGCGCGTGCTGCGCGACAAGGCGGTGGAACTGACCCGCCAGTGCGGCCGCGACGTCATCGTCACCGCCATCTCGGCGCGTGACCCGAAGCGCGATCGCGGCGTCGATCTCAGCTCGGCAGAGTGGTTCGACGATCCGGTCAAGATGGCGCAGACCGCCGAAATCGACGTGTTCGTCGAACTGATCGGCGGCGACGAGGGTCCGTCGCGCTCATCGGTGAAAGCGGCACTCGAAGCCGGCCGTCATGTCGTCACTGCCAACAAGGCGCTGCTGGCCAAGCATGGCGTTGCGCTGGCCGAAATCGCCGAGAAGAAGGGCGTGCTGCTCAACTACGAGGCGGCAGTGGCGGGCGGCATTCCCGTCATCAAGACCATGCGCGAGGCGATGGCCGGCAATTCGGTCACCCGCGTGTTCGGCATCCTCAACGGCACCTGCAACTACATCCTGACGCGCATGGAGGCCGAGGGCATCTCGTTTGATGCTTGCCTGAAGGACGCGCAGCGGCTGGGCTATGCCGAAGCCGATCCGACCTTCGACATCGAGGGCCACGACACCGCGCACAAGCTGTCGATCCTGACCAGCCTTGCCTTTGGCACCAGGATCGCCGCCAATGACATCTACATGGAGGGCATCTCCAACATCACCCAGGCCGACATCCGCGCGGCCGCCGATCTTGGCTACCGGATCAAGTTGCTGGGTGTCGCCCAGCGCACCGAGAGCGGCATCGAGCAGCGCGTGCATCCGACGATGGTGCCGACCGCATCGGTCATCGCGCAGGTGCATGGCGTCACCAATGCGGTGGCGATCGAGACCGACATTCTGGGCGAACTGCTGCTATCAGGCCCCGGTGCCGGCGGCAACGCCACCGCCTCGGCCGTCATCGGCGACATCGCCGACATCGCCAAGAGCCGGCCAGGATTCCAGCATGGTCCGGTCTTCGGACGGCCGGCGAAGGAGCTGAAACCCTACAAGAAGGCGCAGATGCGCAGCCATGCCGGCGGCTACTTCATCCGGCTGACCGTGCATGACCGCATCGGTGTGTTTGCGGCAATAGCCAAGCGCATGGCCGACAGCGATATTTCGCTGGAATCGATCGTCCAGCACGCGGTCAACGGCGAAGCGGCGGCACAAAAAACGGTGATCCTCGTCACCCACGAGACGACCGAGGCCGCTGTGCGCAAGGCCGTCGACGGCATCACCAAGGATGGCCATCTGACCGACAAGCCGCAGGTCATCCGCATCGAGCGGGCAGGGTAGCTTTTGCCCGATAGGCCCTGCGGGACAGGAATCCCGCAGGCATTGAGGTCCGGTCTGGTGGGGACAGCCGCCACACGGGAACGAATTGGTGTCGTCGCCGTTCTCTTGGTCAGCAACCAGAGGAACCGCTTCATGGCCGATGCCAACAAGTCCGACACCCCTAATATCGACGACATCCAGAAGACGCTGGAAAAGCAGATTGCCGATTTGCGCAAGGAGATCACCAAGATCAACAAGAGCATTTCGGCGCGGGGCGCGGAAATGCTCGATGACGCCAGCGAACAGGCGTCCGAGTTGTACGACACGGCCGCGAGCCGCGCTTCGCGTACGGCGCAACAACTGCGCAGCCAGGCTCAGTCCGTCTCGGAAGTAGCGCGCGAAAACCCCGGTACGACGACTGCCCTGGTCGGCGTGATCGGTTTGCTCGGCTTTATGGCCGGTTTCGCCATAGGTCAGTCGACGAACGATACGTCGCGCCGCTGGTATTGACCACGGCGCGATAGGGCCGGGTTTGCCGGCTCGTTTCCTTGTTTCAGCACATCATTTTTAAGGAGGGCACTGTGGCTTCATCCGCCTTGATTAGCATCCTGATCACATTCCTCGTCATCATCCTCGTTCTCTATCTTGTTCAGCGCCTGCCGCTCGACGGCCGGATGAGGCAGATCGTGCAGGTTATCGTCCTCATAATCGGCATCATTTCGCTGCTCAAATATCTTGCGGTTTTCTAGCGCCAAAGAGGTCTAACTTTCGCTTTTCAAGGCCGGCCCGGTTCATTGCGGCCGGCTGGCCTTGTTTCAAAAATGCGGTTTAATCGATTGATATTGCTAACTATTCGATAAAATCTTCCGCAGGTCTTGCCGTTGTCATGCTCGTTTGACAAAACAGGCCCGCCTCCGGCGGGGGCCGCATTGCCAACGAGGAAATCACCAGATGAATGTGGCCCAGAACATCGTCGCCGGCCTTGACCGGATACTCACCATGGAACTGGTGCGCGTCACCGAACGAGCCGCCGTCGCGGCCGCCAGGCTGCGCGGGCGCGGCGACGAAAAGGCGGCCGACCAGGTAGCCGTGGATGCCATGCGCCAGGAGCTCAACCGGCTTTCCATCAAGGGCACGGTGGTGATCGGCGAAGGCGAACGGGATGAGGCGCCGATGCTCTACATCGGCGAGGAAGTCGGCACTGGCAAAGGTCCGGCCGTCGATATCGCGCTCGATCCGCTCGAAGGCACGACGATTTGCGCCAAGAACCTGCCCAATGCACTCGCGGTCATCGCGATCGCCGAAAAGGGCAGCCTGCTGTTCGCGCCGGACGTCTACATGGACAAGATCGCCATCGGTCCGGGCTATGCGGACGGCGTCATCGACATCGACGCCTCGGCGGCTGAGAACATCGCCAGCCTCGCTCGGGCCAAGGGCGTCGCTGTATCGGAAATCACCACCTGCATTCTCGACCGGCCGCGCCATGCCAAGCTGATCGATGCCGTGCGCGCCACGGGGGCCGCGATCCGGCTGATCGGCGATGGCGATGTCGCCGGCGTCATCCACACCACGGACCCGGAAGAAACCGGCATCGATATTTATCTGGGCACTGGCGGAGCACCCGAGGGCGTGCTGGCCGCTGCCGCGCTGCGCTGCACCGGCGGCCAGATGCAGGGCAGACTGATCCTCGACACGGCGGAAAAGGTTGCTCGCGCGGCAAAGATGGGTATTTCCAATCCGAAACGGGTCTATCGGACGGAGGACATGGCGCGCGGCGATGTGTTGTTCGCGGCCACCGGTGTCACCGACGGCAACATGCTGGCTGGCGTCAAGTTCGGCCACAATTACATCACCACCCACACGATCGTGCTGCGCTCGTCGTCGCGGACGGTGCGCGAGATCAAGGCCCGCCATCAGGATCTGGATAAGTTCTGACGCTCGCTTGCGAAGCCGCCTTGCAATTGTTAGCCATTCGGGCGCATCCGATGATGGCTGCAGGGATTTGACGATGAAACCGTTCGACTGGCATGCGGATCCGATTTCGCGTGCCACCGCCATCACAAAGTCCTATCGCAACACCCAGAATGTGCGTCGCTTTCTCATCCGGGAATGCGGCAACGCATTCATGTTCGACCTGCCTTTCATGGCCTGGCTCAAGGACGGTGTGGAAAAGACGATGGGCGATGCGGCCGACGAATGGCTTAGGCGACAGGCTGAAAAGCGGAAAGCGCAGTTTTCTTGACCTATTCCGGGACGGCGCACACCCGTGAATCGCATGGCTTTGCCCGCCTTTGGCCTATAGAGCGTCGCGTGAACGTGACGCGCTTGAAATTGTTGCCAATGCAGGTCGTGGCCTCAAAACCGCTGCGCACTTATGGGCGGCATGCATTGTCGTGCGGCCAACGATGAGTTGGCAAAGCGTATGACCGGCGAAAAACGCCTCTTCCTCGATGTCAGGCAGTCGGTATCAGGGGTTTCCTGGGAACATCGGCTGACAGAACGCCAGGACATGATTGCGCTCGCCATCGCGCAAGGCCATGGCGTGCCCGACATCGTCGCGCGGGTGCTTGCCGGCCGTGGTGTCACCGCCGAACAGACCGAGCGGTTTCTCGATCCGACGATCCGCGATCTTCTGCCGGATCCGGCATCGCTGACCGACATGGACAGGGCGGCGGCCCGCATCGCCGCCGCGGTGATGGCCAGGGAAAAGGTGGCGATCTTCGGCGACTATGATGTCGACGGCGCCGCCTCGTCGGCGTTGCTGAAGCGGTTCCTCACGCATTTCTCGGTGCCGTCGGAAATCTACATCCCGGACCGTATTTTCGAGGGCTATGGCCCCAACCCCGACGCCATGCGCGAACTTGTTTCGCGTGGTGCGACACTGATCGTCACTGTCGATTGCGGCACCAACAGCGCCGTTTCCATCGATGCCGCCAACGAGGCCGGGGCCGACGTCGTGGTGCTCGACCACCACCAGGTCGGCGGTGCCTTGCCGGCGGCAATCGCTGTCGTCAATCCCAATCGTGACGACGACCTTTCCGGGCAGGGCCATCTCTGTGCCGCCGGCGTGGTCTTCCTCGCCCTTGTGCAGACGGCCAGGATCCTGCGTAGCCGCATGCCCGATGCTACGCCGCCAGACCTGCTTTCGCTGCTTGATATCGTGGCATTGGCCACCGTTTGTGACGTGGTGCCACTGACCGGCGTCAACCGTGCCTTCGTGATCAAGGGGCTGCAGATGGCGCGCCAGCAGAAGAACGAAGGGCTGGCGGCACTGGCACGGGTGTCGCGCATCGGCGAGCCGATCAGCACTTTCCATCTGGCCTATCTGATCGGCCCGCGCATCAATGCCGGCGGACGCATCGGCGACGCCGCACTTGGCAGCCGGTTGCTTGCGACCGACGACCCGGTGGAGGCGCGCACCATTGCCGAGACGCTCGACCGGCTCAACCAGGAACGGCAGTTGATGGAGCAGGAGATGCTCGCGGCGGCGCGCACCGAGGCCGATGCAGAGCTTGCCGGCGGCAATGGCCCGGCTATCGTCGTCACCGCTTCCAACAGCTGGCATCCGGGTATTGTCGGCCTGCTCGCTTCGCGATTGAAGGACCACGCCCGCCGGCCGGCCTTCGCCATCGCCTTCAATGCTGTGGGCATCGGCACCGGTTCGGGCCGCTCGGTCTCGGGTTTCGACCTCGGCCGGCTGGTGCGCGAGGCGGCCGTTGCGGGGCTGATCGTCAAGGGCGGCGGCCATGGCATGGCGGCGGGCATCACCGTGGAGCGGGCGAAGCTTGGTGAGCTCAGGGCGTTTTTCGAAGAGCGGGCGGCAGCCGACGTGTTCCGCCTGCAGGGCGAGGAAAGCCTGGCCATAGACGGTGCGCTTGCCGCTGAAGGCGCGACGCTCAGCCTGCTCGATGCGCTGGAGAAGGCCGGACCCTTCGGTGCCGGGCACGCTGCCCCCGTTTTCGCGCTGCCGCGCCACCGACTAGCCGATGCGCGGCCGGTCGGCACCAACCACATCCGCGTCGAGCTGCAATCGGAAAGCGGCGGCCGCATCCAGGCGATCGCCTTTCGCGCCGTCGATACCGCGCTTGGCGAATTTCTGTTCAAGAACCGGGGCAAGACAATCCACGTCGCCGGTTCGCTGTCAGGAAATTACTGGAACGGGAACCGCACCGTGCAGTTTCGCATCACCGATGCGGCGCGTGCGTAGGTTTTGATCAGGCGAGAACGGTCTGCAGCCGGGTCAACTCGCCGATCTGGGCCATCGTCGCCTGATAGCCGATGTTGATCGCCTCGTCGGCGCGGTGGAACTCGGTCAGGCCGATATGGCTGAGCTTCGGCTGCAGCGACATATCGGGCGGGTCGCCGGCAAGCCTGGCACGCGAAATGCGGTCCTGGATGATGTTGAAGGCCTCGACCATGACGCCGGTAATGCCGAGCCGCGTCTGATGCGACTGGTGCTCGGCGTCGACCTTGCCGGGCCTTGGTGCGTCCTTTTCGATGACCAGTTCGCCGGCGCTGTGTTTTATCACCGCGGCACGGCCGAACAGATCATAGTGAAGGTTGACCGCCACGACGAGCGGCTGCTCGTACGCGCGGCAGACCGAAACCGGTACGGGGTTGACCAGCGCGCCGTCGACCAGCACGCGGCCATTGCAATTCACCGGCTCGAACACGCCGGGAAGCGCATAGGAGGCGCGCATGGCGGTGGTCAATGAGCCGCTCGACAGCCAGATTTCGTGGCCGGTGCGGATTTCGGAGGTGACCGCCACGAACGGCTTGGTCAGGTCCTCGAAACGAATGCCGGCCATGTGCTCGCGCAGCCTTGCATCGAGCTTCATGCCGCCGAACAGGCCGCTGCCGCGCAAATTGAGATCGAGCAGGCCGAAGATGCGGCGCTTGGTCAGGCTGCGGGCGAATTCTTCCAGTTCGTCCAGTTTGCCGGCGAGATAGCAGCCGCCGACCAGCGCGCCGATCGAGGTGCCGGCGATCATCGATACTTCGATGCCGGCTTCGTCGAGCGCGCGCAGCACGCCTATATGCGCCCAGCCGCGGGCGCAACCGCCACCCAAGGCGAGCGAAATGCCTGTTTTCTTCTGGGAGTTCGTTTCGGACGCGCCGCCTGACGAGGACAGGCCGTTGGCCTCCCTGACATCTGGTCTGTTACGCAATGACGCCCACTCGAGCATCATGATCTCCCTTGTCCCACGGCTACTATACGAGCGGGCCGTATCGAAATGATGAATCTGTGTGGTCGGTGTCAGGCAGAAGGTTCAAGCTAGTGGTTTCCGATACGTTTTTTCCGCATCGAACAGCGGCTTGCTGCCGTCGTCGGCAAGCGTCCCCTTGCCATCGATCAGCCCCACCGTCCGATAAAAGCATGAACGCCGGCCAGTGTGACAGGTTGCGTCGTGGCCCAACACTTTGACGCGCAACCATATGGCATCCTGGTCACAATCCGTGAGCATCTCGACGACATGCTGAAAATTGCCTGATGTTTCGCCCTTTTTCCAAAGTTCGTCGCGCGAGCGCGACCAGTAGTGGGCTATGCCGGTCTCCAGTGTCAGTGCCAGTGCTTGCGCATTCATATGCGCAACCATCAACAGCATGCCGTCCGCGGCGTCTGTCACGATGACCGTGACCAGCCCGGCTGCATCGAAGCGCGGCGAAAACACCGCGCCTTCCTCAAGCGCTTTCTTGTCCGACGGAGCTTTTGGAAATTCCAGTGCCGACATCGCCGGTCCATTTTCCTCTTTGACCATGATCTTGTCCGAAAACCGGTCTCCACTTTTCGGGATCATGGTCTGATGGCCGGCGAGGGCCGATCAGACCCCGCCGCCGCGCACCATGGTGACGAAACGGACCTGCTCTTCGGGCGTGTCCTTGAAAACGCCGGTGAAGGTCGAGGTCAGCGTGGTTGAACCCTGCTTGCGGATGCCGCGCATGGCCATGCACATGTGCTCGGCCTCGATCATGACGGCGACGCCGCGCGGATTGAGCACGTCCTGGATGACGCCGGCGATCTGCGCCGTCAGCGCCTCCTGGGTCTGCAGGCGGTGGGCGAAGATATCGACGACGCGGGCGATCTTGGACAGGCCGACAACCTTGCCGTCCGGAAGATAGCCGACATGCGCCTTGCCGATGATCGGCACCATATGGTGCTCGCAATGTGAATGGAATGTTATGTCCTTGACGATGACCAGATCATCGTAGCCGGCGACCTCCTCGAAGGTGCGGCCGAGCTCGTCGGCCGGGCACATGTCGTAGCCACCGAACATTTCGCGGTAGGCCTTTGCCACCCGCTTCGGCGTGTCGACCAGCCCCTCGCGGTCCGGATTGTCGCCGGTCCAGCGCAAAAGCGTGCGCACGGCGGCTTCGACTTCGGCTTCGCTCGGCCGGTCGGTGACCGGCTTTTCCATATAGGCTGACTGTGGCATGAGCTTCTTGATGACGGCATCCATAAAGGCGTCTCCCGTAGTCCCTCTCGGCGGAGGAACGAGTTGAACGGACCACGACCTTTCGGTGTCGGAAACTTGCCCCGTTTCCAGCCCCGTAAGCGGCGTGAACTTCCCGGCAAGGACATTGGCTTTCGTCTTCTTGTCGATACCGGACTGCCACCATTATATAAGGTCATAGCGAGCGAAAGGAAGACACGACAGCGGCAATCGCTGTTCGCTTGGCGGCGACGGATTGGAAAATAATGATAAACGAGGTCTACAACGCGAAAATTCTCGGTTTTGCCGGGAACATTGGCCGCATCGGCCGGCTCGATCATCCTGACGCAACCGCCAAGGCGCACTCCAAGCTATGCGGTTCCACGGTCACCGTCGACCTCAAGATGCAGGACGGCGTGGTCACGGACTTTGCCCATGATGTGAAGGCCTGCGCGCTCGGCCAGGCGTCGTCATCGATCATGGCGCAACATGTCGTCGGCGCGAGCGCCGAGGAATTGCGCGCGGTGCGCGACACCATGCTGAAGATGCTCAAGGAAGATGGCGCCCCGCCGGACGGTCGCTTCGCGGACCTCAGATATCTGGAGCCGGTGCGCGATTACAAGGCCCGTCATGCCTCGACCATGCTGACTTTCGACGCCGTGGTCGACGCCATCGGCCAGATCGAGAAGCGCGCCGAAGCCTGAGGGCCGGCAACCGACCGTTTACAATGCACGTCTGCTTTCGGCAAATTCGCCGCGTACCCAGTCCGCGAACGCGGCGGCCGGCTCCGACAGATCGCGCAAGCTTCTGGCCACCAGCCAATAGGCGCCGGATGCGACGTCGATGTCGAACGGCTTGACCAGCGCGCCGGACGCGACTTCTCCGCCGATCTGCAAGAGATCGCCCAGTGCAACGCCATGTCCGAGCAAGGCGGCCTGCTTTGAAAGCGACGCATCCGCCAGCATCGGCCCGCGCGCCGGCACGGCGTCGGCGGGCACGCCGGCCGCTTCGAACCAGCGCGCCCAGCCCTGGCGGTTCTCCTCGTGCAAAAGCGTGTAGCGACCAAGATCGATCGGCTTCTCGAGGGCGGGGCCCGAGGCAAGCAGCGCCGGCGACAGAACAGGTGAGTCGACTGTCGAAGCAAGTTGCTCGGCTTCGCTGCGCGGCCACGCGGTGGCATGTGCGCTGAAGCGCAAGGCAAGCTCCGGCTGATCGCTGCGGAACTCGATCAGCCTTGGATCGACCTCGAGCGAGATGTCGATGTCAGGCCGCAATTGGCGAAACCGGTTGAGCCGTGGCACCAGCCACACGGATGCAAGCGACGGCTCGACACTGACACGGACCACGGACTGCGCCGGTGTCGCCACCAGTTCTCCAAGCAAGGTATCGATAGCGTCGAAACTTCTGACAAGCTGATCCAGCAGACGCCGTCCGGTATCGGTCAGTTCGACACGGCGATGGTGACGTTCGAACAAGGGTTGGCGCAGGAAGATTTCGAGTTCCCGGATCTGCCGGCTGATCGCCGCCTGTGAGACGAAAAGCTCCTCGGCGGCCCGGCTGAAGCTCAGATGCCGGCCCGCCGCCTCGAAGCTCCTCAATGCCGTCAACGGCAGGCGCCCACGCTTCATTTCGCATAACCCAGGATTATCCGAAGTGGAAATTATACTCGTTTGAAGGCGAAGGCCAGCGGCCGTCTAATCGCATCAAAGGAGACCGACCATGATCCAGTTGCTGAGCATCTTTGGCGATGTCATGCGGATCGCAACGTTTCAATGGCGTGGCAGAAGACAGCATGAAAAGCGTTACGAAGAGCCGACCAGTCGTGGCCGGTGGGTGGCTTCGGCTGACTGGCAGCCGTTTCGTCGTTTCCGTCCGTGACGGTGGGGCCATGCAGGGCGCGGGGATTGCGTTCTCCAGTAGAAGCCCACATCTATCGCGTGGGAAACGCGAAACGGAGACTGTGGTGCGCGACCAGCATGGGCATGCGCATATCGCCCGGCCGCCGAAACGCGGCCGTAACTGGCCCGGTCCATGGCGCAAGACGCCGGGCCGTCTCCTCGGCACGTCGCTCGTGCGCCTCTACCAGCTGACATTGTCGGGCTTTGTCGGCAATTCCTGCCGGCATCTGCCGACCTGTTCGGAATATGCCCATGAGGCGATCGCCCGCCATGGCCTGTGGGCGGGCGGTTGGATGGGATTTTTCCGGATGCTGCGCTGCGGGCCATTCGGCACGCATGGCATAGACCTCGTGCCGGAGGTGCTGGAGGATCGTTATGTCTGGTTCACGCCATGGCGGTACTGGCGGATCGGCAGCAAGCGCGGCGAAGCGCAGGGGTGATCGCGTCAGTCAGGTCCCGCCGGCTCTGCCTGTTTACGATCCGGTAGGGTTAACAACAGCCTGCACAAAGACTGCGCATTTGAGACAAAATCGAGACAAGAGACCTCGCTAAGCCGCTCCCGAACCCCCTTCTGGAGCGAGCAGAAAATGCGCAATTTCGACCGTCTTCCCTTCATCTTTGCCGGGATACTGTTCCTGCTCGCCTGGCTGCTGGGATTTCCGCTGCGCGCGCAATCGGCGCCGCTGGGGGACGTGCAGTGCACGGTGATCGCCGATGCGGCGAGCGGCAAGGCGCTCTACCAGGACGGGGTGTGCGACGAGCGGTTCAGCCCGGCTTCGACGTTCAAGGTGCCGTTGTCGCTGATCGGCTATGACAGCGGGATCCTGAGCGACGAGCACACGCCGAGCTGGGATTACAAGCCTGAATTCAACGCGGTGAAGCGGGATCAGAAGACCGTCGATCCGGTGGTCTGGGAGCGGGATTCGATCCTGTGGTTTTCCCGGGAAATCACCCGCCGGCTTGGGTCTGGGAGTTTTGCCGGTTATGTCTCGAAATTCGACTACGGCAACGCCGATGTTTCCGGCAATCCCGGCAAGAATGATGGTTTGACCAAGTCCTGGGTGAATTCCTCGCTCAAGATCACGCCGGTCGAGCAGGTCGAATTCCTGCGCAAGCTGCTGGCCCGCAAGCTGCCTGTCTCGGCCAGGGCTTACGACATGACATCAGCCATCATCCCGACCTTCCAGGCCGGAGGCTGGACGGTGCAAGGCAAGACCGGAAGCACCAGGCTGCGCAACGACGTCGACAAGGTTCAGGACAAGCGTTCGCTCGGCTGGTTCGTCGGCTGGGCGCAAAAGGATGGCCGCCAGATCGTCTTTGCGCGGCTTGTCGTCGACACCAACCGCACCGACATGCCCAAGGGCCTCAAGACCCGCGCCGCGTTCCTGAAGGACCTGCCGCTCCTCATCAAATGAACGCTGACATTTGAGCCGGGCTTTACGGAGGCGGAATCTGTCCATAAAAGACAGCCGCTGCCGGACGCATCCGGCTTTTCCCTATGCATGTCGTAACCCAAAACCGCCATACACTTTTGGGCGACATGCATTTCAACCACCCGCGCTCGTTTGCGGGACTGGATAGGAGATATATATGCTGAATTCCGTTTCCCTGACATTTCCCGATGGCTCCGTCCGCGAATACGACGCGGCGATGACCGGTGCCGGCCTCGCCGAATCGATCTCGAAATCGCTGGCCAAGAAGGCGGTCGCCTATGCGATCGACGGCACGGTTCGCGATCTCAGCGATCCGCTCGGCAAGTCCGGCAAGGTCGAGATCGTCACCCGCGACGACCCGCGCGCGCTGGAGCTGATCCGCCATGACGCGGCCCATGTGCTGGCGGAAGCCGTGCAGGAATTGTGGCCGGGAACGCAGGTGACCATCGGGCCGGTGATCGAGAACGGGTTCTACTACGACTTCGCCCGTAACGAGCCGTTCACGCCTGACGATTTTCCGGTGATCGAGAAGAAGATGCGCGAGATCATCGCGCGCAACAAGCCGTTCACCAGGGAAGTCTGGTCGCGCGACAGGGCGAAAAAAGTCTTTGCCGACAAGGGCGAGCGCTACAAGCTGGAGCTGATCGACGCCATTCCTGAGGATCAGGATCTCAAGATCTATGCGCAGGGCGACTGGTTCGACCTCTGCCGTGGCCCGCACATGGCCTCGACCGGGCAGATCGGCAATGCCTTCAAACTCATGAAGGTGGCCGGCGCCTATTGGCGCGGGGATTCGAACAACCCGATGCTGACCCGCATCTACGGCACGGCCTGGGCCGACCAGGCGCAGCTCGAAGCCTACCAGATGATGCTGGAGGAGGCCGAGAAGCGCGACCATAGGAAGATCGGCCGCGAGATGGACCTGTTCCATTTCCAGGAAGAGGGACCGGGCGTCGTCTTCTGGCATGCCAAGGGCTGGAAGATGTTCCAGAACTTGGTCAACTACATGCGCCGCCGCCTCGACGAGCAGGGCTATCAGGAGGTCAACGCGCCGCAGGTGCTCGACAAGAGCCTGTGGGAGACGTCAGGCCATTGGGGCTGGTATCGCGACGCCATGTTCAAGGTGACGGTCGCCGGCGACGACACCGATGACGACCGGGTCTTCGCGTTGAAGCCGATGAACTGTCCGGGCCATGTGCAGATTTTCAAGCATGGGTTGAAGTCCTATCGCGATCTACCCGTGAAGCTTGCGGAATTCGGCAATGTGCATCGCTACGAGCCGTCGGGCGCGCTGCACGGGCTGATGCGTGTGCGCGGCTTCACGCAGGACGATGCGCACATCTTCTGCACCGAGGAGCAGCTGGCTGCGGAGTGCCTGCGCATCAACGATTTGATCCTGTCGACCTATGCCGATTTCGGTTTTGACGAAATCAGCGTCAAGCTTTCGACGCGGCCCGACAAACGCGTCGGCACCGACGAAGCCTGGGATCACGCCGAAGCAATCATGGGCAGCGTGCTGGAGACGATCAGGACACGATCCGGCAATCGCATCAAGACCTCGATCAATCCGGGCGAGGGCGCCTTCTACGGACCGAAATTCGAATATGTGCTCAAGGATGCTATCGGCCGCGAATGGCAGTGCGGCACGACGCAGGTCGACTTCAACCTGCCGGAACGGTTCGGCGCCTTCTATATCGGCTCCGATTCCGAGAAGAAGCAGCCTGTGATGGTGCACCGCGCCATCTGCGGTTCGATGGAGCGCTTCCTCGGCATCCTGATCGAGAACTATTCCGGCCATTTCCCGCTGTGGTTCGCGCCGCTGCAGGTGGTGGTGGCGACGATCACCTCGGATGCCGACGGCTATGCGACCGAAGTGGTGGCAAAGCTGAAGGCCGCCGGGCTGTTGGCGGAAGCGGATTTGCGCAACGAGAAGATCAACTACAAGGTCCGCGAACACTCGCTGGCCAAGGTTCCGGTCATCCTCGTCTGCGGCAAGCGCGAGGCGGAAGAGCAGACGGTCAACATGCGCCGGCTGGGCTCACGCGACCAGGAATCGCTTGGCCTTGACCAGGCGATCGCGCAATTGGCCGAAGAAGCCGTCACGCCCGACCGCAGGCGCAAACGCGCTGCCTGATCGGCATAGTTTTTCGGCCAAATGGCGGTGGAGCGATCCACCGCCATTTTCATATCCTTGTCACGCCGACCTTGTAACGAACCCCTATGCTCAAGCTGAAATCGCGCGAACGACCCTTTCCCGAGCTTTCCTATGCCAATCCGCGCCAGCCGGCGCTGACGCGCTGGTTCATCCATTCGATCGAAGGCCTGTCGGGCCGCGACCGCTACACCGCGCTTTACGATTTTTGGCGCCGTCAGGTCGTGCCGACCGGCGAGCGTGTGTTCAGCCGCATGCTCGACCTGATCGACGTCCGCGTGCGGACGGCAGATCAGTGGCCGCCAGCGCAATTGCCTGATACGCCGCTGGTGATCGTCGCCAATCATCCGTTCGGCATCGGTGACGGCATTGCCGTGCTGTCGCTGGCCGAGCAGCTCGGACGGCCGTTCCGGGTGATGATCCACAAGGACCTGCTCAAGATCCGCGAGATGGAGCCCTACTCGCTGCCGATCGACTTTTCCGAGACCAAGGACGCGCTGAAGAACAACATGGCCGTGCGCCATGAAGCGGTGCGGCTGCTGAAGGAGGGCGTCACCATCGTGGTGTTTCCGGCCGGCGGTGTCGCCACCGCGCCAAAAGGTTTTGGCCGGGCGCGCGACCTGCCGTGGAAGATGTTTGCGGCCCGTCTCGTCCAGGAGGCCAAAGCGTCGGTCATCCCGATGCATTTTTCCGGGCAGAACGGCAGGCTGTTCCATCTGGTCAGCGGCCCGATGAACATGGCTGAGAGCGACGGCCGGGTGGCGAAATTCATCGGCAAGGCCTCGGTGACATTGCGCACGTCGCTGCTCATCCACGAATTCGCGCGGTTGTCCGGCAAGGCGATCGACGTGCGTGTCGGCAAGATGCTGAGCTGGAGCGAACTGGAGCCATTGCGCGACCGCAAGGCGTTGCTCGACCGCCTTTATCGCGGCGTGTTCGACCTTGCGCCAGTCGTGAGGCGCCGCCGGATTCCGTTCCTGCCGGCGCGGACCAAGCTGGCTGCTTGAGGCAACAAACGTCCGGCTCACGAGGGGCCGAGACTCGACCGTCCGTTCAGAAAATAGTATGACATTGTAACGTTGCGGTGCTATAAGGAGGCAAGAAACGAACTTGCCATGAGAACCAGCAAACCAATCACCGTGACCCTCGGCCGCCAGCAGAGCAGCGTCGACGCACGTCTGGCCTCGGGCGCCTACGATTCCGCCAGCGAAGTCATGCGCGCGGCGCTACGCGCCCTCGATCGCGAGGAGCAGATCATCACCGCTGTTATGCACGCCAAGGTCCAGGAAGCCCTTGACGACCCGCGTCCGGACATCCCGGCAGAAGACGTCTTCAAAGCGTTGCGCGCCCATCATGCGGACCGCATGAAGGCCTCTAAGCGTGACGCATAAGGTCGTCTTCAGGCCAGCGGCTCAAGCCGACCTCTTCGCCATCTACAATTACATCGAAAACGACAGCGGGAATCGGCGTGCCGGCGACTATGTCAACCGCATAGAGGCCGCGTGTATGGCGCTGTCCACCTTCCCGGAGCGCGGGACCGTGCGCGACGCTGTTGGCCCCGGCGTCCGCATCGTCGGTTTTGAACGCCGCGTATCTATCGTTTTCCGGGTCAACGGTGACACCGTGGTCATCCTGCGTGTGCTCTACGGCGGACAGGATTATCCGGCCAGTTCAGAGGATGAAGCAGACACCTGATTCCTCTGGTAGGGATTGCGAACTGCAGTCTGGTCTAATCAGCACCTTCTTCGGGATCCATCGCCGCGGCCTCGGTGGCCAGAACCTCGATTTCCTGGTTCTGCCCGGCCACGACCGTAAAATCCTTCTGATAGATGCGGTCGCGGTTCTTGGCGATGATGGTGTAGTCGCCCTCGGCCAGCACCATAGAGGCGAAGGCGCCGACGGTTTCCTTGATCGGATCGCCGGACTCATTGAGCAGCGACCAGGACGTATCGGCGATCGCCTCGCCACCGGTCTCACGCACCAGCTTCATCGTGATCTCGGCGGCGTGGTGCTCGACGGTGGCTTCGGTCAGCTTGCCGGCCTCGACGCGGATGTCGGAGCGGATGACCGCGTTGACCGCGCCATAGGTCGAGACGACATGGTAGATGCCGGCGTTGAGCCGCACGACACTGTTGGGCTCGACGTCGGGAATTATCAGCGCGCGGTCGCCATTGGCCTCGGCGGTGCCCTCGTAGATCGAAAAGCGCAGCTTCTTCGGTGGAATGCGCACGCCGCCGGACAGCACGGCGTCGAGCTTGAGGCCGCCGGCGTCGAGCACGAGGCTTTCGCGCTTGGCGTCCTTGCCGACAGTGATGCGCTTGGTGGCGCCGGCCCGGCCGTAGGAGGCGTGAACCAGATAGCTGCCAGGCTCGAGCTGGAAGACGGCGGTGCCGCCATGGGAGGAGGCGACCATCGGCAATTTGCCGTTGACGGCTTCGGGCTTGAAAACCCGCCAGACGATGCCGCGCGTGATGTCGGAACCCTTGTCGGTCAACTGGGCGGACAATGTGATGGCGCCGCCGCCGCTTAGTGCCAGTGACGTCTCGCCTTTCGGCGTCGCGTAGCTCGAAATTCCCGGAAGCTTCAGGTCGCTGACACCGTCGACGTTCTGCGCCATGGCGTACGAAACCGGCGCCATGAACAGCAGGGCGCCGAGCCAGATCAGGAAAAGACGGACAGTCCCCTCAAACATGCCTTGCGTTGAAGCCCATGGCGGTGGCAATTTCAAGGCTTAAGAGTCCGATACGACTCTTCCGTCCGGCGTATCCCGCGCCAATGCCCGAGCCGCCCGAATTCCCGATGGTGCGCTTCAGCTCAAAACAGAATGTTCAGGAGACTTGCGCCCATGGCGTCGCCGATCATCGATTTCCTGCTGACCCGAAACTCCGCTCCGATCTCCGATCTGAAGCAGCCGGCGCCGAGCGATGCGGAGATCGCGACGATGATCACTGCTGCCTCGCGGGTGCCCGACCATGGCCGATTGGAGCCCTGGCGCTTCATCGTCTACCGTGGCGACGCCCGCGTCGAGATCGGCAGGCAACTGGCAGCGCTTGCAGAGCAGCGGGAGGGCCCATTGCCGGAAGGCCGCCGCAATCAGGAACTGGCGCGGTTCTCACGCGCGCCGCTGGTGATCGGCGTCGTATCTGTCCCCCGGGAGAATCCAAAAATCCCGCAATGGGAAATGTTCCTGTCGGGCGGCATGGCGGCGATGAACCTGATGATAGCAGCGAATGCGCTGGGCTATGGCACCAACATGATCAGCAACTGGTATTCGGATGTACCGGAGGGCAGGGCGCTGCTGGGGCTGGCGCCGCAGGAGCGCGTCGTCGGCTTCATCCATATCGGCTCCTATGCCGGCCCGGCGCCGGAGCGGCCGCGGCCCGATCCGGCAAAGCTTTACGGCGACTATTCGGGGCGGTGGGCGGGCTGAATGTTCTACGAACCCTCAAAGGGCCACGGCCTGCCGCACGATCCATCGAAGGCGATCGTGGCGCCGCGTCCGATCGGCTGGATTTCGACGCTGAACGGGGCAGGCGAGGTCAATCTCGCGCCATACTCCTTCTTCAATGCCGTCTCGACGCGACCGTTCATCGTCTGGTTTTCCTCGGAAGGCGAGAAGGACAGCGCCTCCTTCGCGCAGGAAACCGGCGAGTTCGTCGCCAATCTCGTCAGCCGCGATCTCGCGGAGAAGATGAACCGCACATCGGTCAACGCACCGCGCGGCGTCAACGAGTTCGTCTATGCCGATCTTGCCATGGCGCCATCGCGCCTGGTCGGGCCGCCGCGCGTGGCGGCAGCGCCAGCTGCGCTCGAATGCAGGGTGACGGAAGTTTTTCGGCCAAAGGCGCTGGACGGATCGCCGACGAGTGCTGTGATTGTTGCCGGTGAAGTGGTCGGCGTGCACATCGACGACGCCTTCCTGACAGACGGCCTGTTCGACATCACCAAGGCCGGCAATGTCGCTCGTCTCGGCTATATGGACTATGCCAGCGTCGACGAGGTGTT
This sequence comes from Mesorhizobium sp. M7A.F.Ca.US.010.02.1.1, assembly GCF_004023085.1. Classification (NCBI taxonomy): domain Bacteria; kingdom Pseudomonadati; phylum Pseudomonadota; class Alphaproteobacteria; order Hyphomicrobiales; family Phyllobacteriaceae; genus Mesorhizobium; species Mesorhizobium sp. M7A.F.Ca.US.010.02.1.1. The sequence goes on from NZ_RZRV01000006.1 coordinate 185,281, forward strand.
TTCGATGCGCCGGCCGCGCTGGGACAAGGACTAGATATCAGGCTTGGCCAGCGCCTTGCCGGCACTCTTTCGCTGCCTGGCCGTCATGACGGTGCGCACATAGCCGGGCTCGCCGATCCGGATGCTTCCATCGGGCAGACCCAGTATGCGGTCGAGAGCGATCTCGTAGAGCCTGACGCGTTTCTCCAGGGCCTCGATCGCGATCTCCATGTCGGCGTCGCTGCCCCCGGCAATTGCCTTGGCAACGACGTCATGCGTGGCCATGCCGAACTGCATGACGATGTCGGCGACACCTTCCGGATCGAAGGTCCTGAAAGTGCCGTCTTCGATCCCTTGCCTGATGATCTTGACCAGCAGAGGTGAAAACGACGCGCTGGCGGCCAGATTGATACGGTGGAAAAGCACCAGATTCTCAGGCCGAAACATCGTCTCGAAAAGAGTCCAAGCTTCCGGCGCGGTCTCGATCTTGGCCCGCCGCGACTGGCTGAGCAGGCCATTCAGGCGGTCAAGCGGGTCTAGGCCCGGATCGTCGATTATGTCTTGCACGCCAGCCAGTGCCTGTCTTGCAAAGCGATCGGCCAAGGCTTCCAGAAGAGCCTCCTTGGAGGGGAAGTAGTGATAGAAGGCGCCCTTGGAGACGCCGGCGGACGCAATCACGTCGTTGAGGCTCGCTTTGTCATAGCCCTGCGTCAGAAAAAGCGTCTGGGCATGGTCCAGAAGTTCTTCTCGCCTGAACTCTGGATGCTTGATGACACGGGGCATGATGAACCTTCTGCACAGCTCGCTTGAATTACAGACCGTCGGTCGGTATGGTAGACCGATGGTCTAAAATTGCCAGCGCAAGTGAGCGGATATCATGAAAGGCCGATCATGATCGCGAAATTGGTCCTTCAAACATTCGTCTGGTTTGGCGCCATGGGCGCCTTGCTCTTCCTGTCGGCCGGCACGCTGCACTGGCCGGGGGCCTGGGTCTATCTGGTGGGGATGGTGGGGCTCAGTCTCACCTTGGGCGTGGCGCTGGCAAGGCGCGATCCCGGCCTGATGAATGAGCGGCTGAGTTCTCCCATCCAGAAGAATCAGGACACGGCCGACAAGGTCCTGCTGTCCATACTACTGTTCGCCATCTTTGGTTCGCAGATATTCATGGGGTTCGACGTCCGTTTCGGCTGGTCCGTGGTTCCCGTCTGGGTGCAGGTGGTCGGCGCGCTCGTCCTGCTGCTCGGAATCTGGATCTGCTATCTGACGATGCTGGAGAACAGTTTCGCGGCGCCCGTGGTAAGGATCCAGGATGAACGCGGACAACATGTGATCTCCACGGGGCCTTACAGCTACGTCCGCCATCCGATGTACGCCGGCGCCATCCTCTTCTTCGCCGGCACGGCACTTCTGCTTGGTTCCTGGTGGGGGCTGGCGTCGGTACTCGTGATCGTCGTTCTCCTGGCCATCCGCACCTTCATTGAAGAGAAGACGCTTCGCACCGGCCTGCGCGGCTATGACGACTATGTGGCCCGGGTCCGTTACCGCCTGATCCCGTTGGTTTGGTAGCAGGCGCTCAGGCGGAAACACCTGCCGCCTTTGCCCGCGCCAGCAGCCGCTCGGCTAGCCGCAGGTGCGGGCGGTCGAACATCCTGCCGTCGATGCTGACGACGCCGGGACTTCCCGCTGCCGCGAACGCGGCAACGATTGCCGCCGATTGTCTCACGGCGTCGACCGACGGCGTGAAGGCGGCGTTGATGACCGGCACCTGATCGGGGTGGATCGCCATCTTGCCGGTGAAGCCATCGCGCTCGGCCTCGGTGCATTCCGCTTCGAAGGCCGCCATGTCGCGAAAATTCGGGAAGACGGTGTCGATCGCCTCGACCTCCGCCGCACCGGCGGCAAGTATGGTCATGGTGCGAGCGTGACGGAACACGTCCGTGTAGCGGCCATGCTCGTCGCGGGCGCTGCGCGCGCCGATCGCCGCCGACAGGTCTTCAGCGCCCCAGGTGAGGCCGGCAAGCCGCGCGCTTGTCCCGGCATAGGTCGCAGCCGCCAGCACGCCTGCCGGCGTTTCTGTGATGATCGGCAGGATCTTGATCGCGCCGTCGGCCAAGCCGTTTTCGGCCTCGCGCACCCTGAGCTTTGCCGACAGGTGCTGCACATCCTGGCCGCTGTTCGACTTGGGCAGCATGATGCCGTCGGGTTTCGCTGGAACCAGTGCGGCGAGATCGTCGTCCGTCAGCGCGGTCGACAGGTCGTTGACCCTGACATAGATGGCTGAACCGGTTTGCGCCCTGCGTTCCAGGATGAAGCGCGCCGCCACCTCGCGTGCCAGCGCCTTGTTGTGCGGTGCCACGGAATCCTCGAGGTCGACGATGACCACGTCGGCGCCGACACCAAAACCCTTTTCCAGTTTCCTCTGGGAATCGCCAGGGATGAACAGCAGCGAACGCATGCGTCAGATCGCCTTCTTCAGCATCATCGCTTGCCTGGTGCATTTGGCGACGAGATCGCCATGCTGGTTGTAGGCGCGATGCTCGAATTCGACGATGCCGCGATCGGGTTTCGACCTGGACTCGCGCACCGAGATGACTGTCGTCTCAACGCGAATGGTGTCGCCATGGAAGACCGGATGCGGAAACACGGTCTCCTTCATGCCGAGATTGGCGACCGTAGTGCCGACTGTGATGTCATTGACCGAAATGCCGATCATCAGGCCGAGCGTGAACAGCGAGTTGACCAGCGGCTTGCCCCATTCGCTCTTGGCGGCGAAATCGAAGTCGATGTGCAGCGGCTGCGGGTTCAGCGTCATTACCGAAAACAGCATGTTGTCGCTTTCGGTAACGGTCTTGCGCAGCGTGTGCTGGAAGACATGGCCGACAACGAACTCTTCGAGATAAAGCCCGGCCATTTCTTCTCCCCAGGTGCTTGACGGTGATAGGCGCTGCAAATCAGGCTCGCAAGCCAGTTAATGAACATGGTGAACGGTTCGTAAACCAATTCTGCCTACGGTCGTCAGTGGGTCAGAAGCTTCTGACAAGGGGCGTAAGCAGGCGGGCATGGTTGTTGTTTCGCATTTCCTGAAATGGATCTACACGGCCAGGGTGTCGGAGCGTGCCGCGGCGGCGAGCGCTCTGGCCCGGGCCTATATCAATTCCGAATTGCCTTTCGAGGACCGTTGCGCCGCCGAGGCGGCGCTGACGCTGTTGCTCGACGATGCCTCGTCGAAGGTGCGGCTGGCGATGGCCGAGGCGCTGTCGATGAGCCACCACGCGCCAATGCAGATCATCAGCGTGCTGGCCTCCGACCAGCCGGAAGTCGCCGGCGTGGTGTTGGCGCGCTCGCCGCTGCTCACCGACGCCGACCTGATCAACCGCGTGGCTTCAAGTCCGAAGGCGACGCAGAAATTGATCGCCGACCGGCCACTCGTCTCGATGGCGCTGTCGGCGGCCATCGCCGAGATCGGCGAGGCGGACGCCTGCGCCGTGCTGCTCGCCAACAGCGGCGCCGACATCGCCTCGCTCAGCTTCCGCCGCATGGCCGAACGGCATGGGCACCTGCCGCTGGTGCGCGAGGCGCTGATATCGGATATCAGGCTGCCGGCCGACTGCCGGCATATGCTGCTCGTCAAGCTTGGCGAAATGTTGAAAACGTCGCCACTGGTGATGGCGATGATGGGCGCGGCGCGAGCCGACCGCGTCATGCGCGACGCCTGCGTCAAGGCTTCCGTGACGCTGATCGAAGGCACGCGCCAGGAAGAACATGCGGCCCTGATCGAGCATCTCAGGCTGCGTGGCGACCTTACCGCGAGCTTTCTGATCCGCACCATCGCGCATGGCAAGGTCGATTTCTTCGGCTCGGCGCTGGTCGCGCTCAGCCAGCAGTCCGAACAAAGGGTAAGGGCGCTGCTGGCCGGCGGGCACGACGTGGCCTTGCAGGCGCTGTTCCGCAGCGCCGGACTCGCCGCAGTCACCCATGCCATCATCCTGCGTGCGCTGAAGATCTGGCGCGAGGTTGCCAACGGCAAGCGCGTCGCCGGTGTGCAGGAGGTCAGCTGGCTGATGCTCAAGGAAGTGGGTGGGCAATCCGCCGAAGGCGATCTTGCCGCCTTGATCAAGTCGATCCATCTCGATGCGCTGCGCGAGAACGCGCGAGGCCACGCGCTGGCGATAGCGGCAGCTTAACCTTTATCCCTCGCGAAAAAGTCCGGGAAATCCTCAATCGCGGCGGCGATGATGCGCAGCGATGCTGCGATTTGAAGCAATTCGCTGGTGCCGTTTCGCTCGGCGATGTTCGCTGCGTACTGCCGGGCGACGGCGACGGTCGAGGTCTGCGGATCGCTGGGGGCGCGGAAAAGCAGTTCGCGCGCCAGTCCCCTCAGGAAGTTGGCGATCGAAAGCGCGGTCTCGGATGGAATGGCATGGCTTTGGCTTGCATCGCGCAGCCGAAGGACCTCCAGGCCGACGGTGACGGCGGCGACTCCGCCGCCCAGAACCGCATCGCCCTTCTGACCGGCATTCTGCACCAGCGGCATCAGCTGGTTGATGCGGTCGTAGGCGAGGCTCTCGAAGGCCGAACGTCTCGGCACGCGCTCATGCAGGCAAAGCCGCGCCAGATCCTCGCGCATGGCGCGCACGATGCGGTTGGCCGCGAGCCACGGATCGGCGGGCAGCACGACGATGAAGACACCGATCGCCAGCAGGATGCCGACCAGGATCGACGCCGAACCGGCGAAGAAGGGTCCGGGATCGTAGGTCATCGCCTGGTGCGGGCTCAGGAAGGCAAGGAAGTTGATGGCGAAGGCCGTCGCCACGCCGACATAGCGTGGATTGGCCATGGCCAGCGCCGTCGGTACAAGGATGGGCACGACAAACAGCATGAACCAGCCGAAGCCGGGCAGGGCAGGCAATGCGATCTGGCCGACGAGAAAGGCAAACGGCAGCGCCAGAAGCGTTCCCTTGAAGAAACCCCAGGCGACCTGCACAGGGTCGGGGCGAGCAGCAAACAGGCTCGATACGACAGCAACGAGAATGACCGTACCGGCCGCTTCCGACCATTTCGTCGTCAGCCAGAAGGCCGCGACCAGCAGCGTGGCAAGGGCAGCACGCAAGGCGTTACGCGATGCGCCGGCGTAATCGCGATGCACCACCAGCGCAGGCTGCCTGCTGCCCCGGGCCGGACGTGTGGCAGGCGCGCGCAAGGCGTCGAGGCCGCGCAGCACCTGCTTGAGCGCATCGGCGAAATCGGCGGCGATGGTCAGGCGGGTGATAGTGCCGACCCTGTCGTTGCCCTGGTCGGTCGAGGTATCGGGCATTTGCCGGGCGTTTCCGGCAATCGCATCGAGCCGAGCCATCCACAGCGCCGTATCGTCCAGCGCGCCGGGCTTGGTCGCCAGCTCGCTGACCAGCGATTGTAATTCCGAGCGCACCGGAATGAGCGCCGCATTCTTCGGGGCGGCGTGCGAATGCAGCGCGCGTGCCGCCGAGAGCGCGGAGAGCAGCTGTCCGATGGTGCGCCGGACTGGATGGGCGCGCGGCGCGAAGCTTGGCGCTTCGAGCCTGGCATAGGCGCGCATCTCGCCGAGCGTCTGGGCATCAGTGATCAGCTTTCGGTGCAGCGCGGACAGCGTTGCCGGGTCGCCGCCGGAGAACGCACCGCCGGCATAGGTGGCAAGATCAAGGATGCAGCGTTTCAGGCGCGAGACGATGGCGTCGCTGGCCAGTTTTGGCAGGATCAGGCGGCTGGTCAGGCCGGCGCAGACAATGCCAAGCACGATCTCGGCACAGCGCGCGACCGCGAGGTCGACGACGAGATGCGGCTGTCCGAAAGCGGGCAGGCCGATGATCATTGCGGTGTAGCCCGCGAGGGCGGCGCCATAGGCTTCCGGATTGCGCAGCAGCGACGAGACGAAGGTGCAGATGCCGATCCAGACGGCAAGCACCGTTACCAGCACCCAGGGGTTGGTGCCGCAAACGGTGGTGATGCCGATCGCGGCGATGCCGCCGACCAGCGTGCCGAGCAGCCGGTAGAAGCCCTTCGCCAGTACCATGCCGGCAACCGGCTGGGCGACGATGAACACCGTCATCATGGCCCATTGCGGATGGTCGAGCTTCAGCGCATAGGCGGCTAGCAGAGCGATCAGGCCAGCCGAAACAGTGCGCAGCGAGAAAATCCAGTCCGAACGCGTCGGTTGCGTCAAGCCGGCTAAACTCGTCTCGAAATAGCCTTTCAGCCGCGCCCAGGTCACATGCTCGTCTCCGCAACTGGAGCCTTGTTATGGACCGGCTGGTGGCTAGATATCCAGCACTTCCGTCTCGGCGAATTCGGCGCGTTCCTGGATGAAGCGGAAGCGGGCCTCCGGCTTGGTGCCCATCAATGCATCGACGGCGTCCTTGGTCGCCGCCTCGGCGTCGATCACATCGATCCGAAGCAGCGTGCGCTTCCTCGGATCCATGGTGGTTTCCTTGAGTTGGGCCGCCATCATCTCGCCCAGACCCTTGAAGCGGCCAAGCTCGACCTTGCCGCGCCCGGTAAATTCGGTGCGCATAAGCTCGTCCTTGTGCGCGTCATCCCGGGCATAGGCGACCTTGCCGCCTTGCCTGATCGAGTAAAGCGGCGGTACCGCCAGATAGAGGTGGCCACCACGCACCAGTGCCGGCATCTCCTGGTAGAAGAAGGTGATCAGCAGCGAGGCGATGTGGGCGCCGTCGACGTCGGCGTCGGTCATGATGATCACGCGATCGTAGCGCAAATCCTCGTCGCGGTATTTCGACCGCGTGCCGCAGCCGAGCGCCTGGATCAGGTCCGAGATCTGCTGGTTGCCGGCAAGCTTGTCGTTGCCGGCGCTGGCAACGTTGAGGATTTTTCCGCGCAATGGCAACACCGCTTGGCTGGCGCGATCGCGCGCCTGCTTGGCCGAGCCGCCGGCCGAGTCGCCTTCGACGATGAACAGTTCAGCGCCGGCCGCGGCATTCTGCGTACAGTCGGCGAGCTTGCCCGGCAGCCGCAATTTGCGCACCGCGCTCTTGCGCGACACTTCCTTTTCCTGGCGCCGGCGTACCCGCTCGTCGGCGCGTGCGATCACCCATTCGAGCAGCTTCGAGGCTTCCTGCGGGTTGTCGGCCAGCCAATGGTCGAACGGGTCGCGGATCGCGGTCTCGACGATGCGGATCGCCTCGATCGTCGCCAGCCTGTCCTTGGTCTGGCCGACGAATTCCGGCTCGCGGATGAACACCGACAGCATGCCCGCCGCCGAGATCATGACGTCTTCCGAGGTGACGATCGAGGCGCGCTTGTTGCCGACGAGATCGGCATAGGCGCGCAGGCCCCGCGTCAGCACGTTGCGGAAGCCGGCCTCGTGTGTGCCGCCTTCGCCGGTCGGGATGGTGTTGCAGTAGGAATTGATGAAGCCGTCGCCGCCGAACCAGGTCACCGCCCATTCCAGCGACCCATGGCCGCCTTGTTTCTCGCTCTTGCCGGCGAAGATTTCGCGCGTCACCTGGAAGTCGTCGCCGAGCGATGCCTTGAGATAGTCCTTCAGGCCGCCGGGAAAATGGAATTCCGCCTTGGCCGGTGTCTGGTCCTTTTCCTTGATCAGCGACGGATCGCAGGTCCAGCGGATCTCGACACCACCGAACAGATAGGCTTTCGAGCGCGTCATGCGGTAGAGCCGCGCCGGTTCGAACGCCGCGCCCTTGCCGAAAATCTGCTCGTCGGGGTGGAAGCGGATCTTTGTGCCGCGCCGGTTGTGGACCTCGCCCAACTGTTCCAGCCCGGTCACGGGAACGCCGCGCGAGAATTTTTGCCGATAGAGTTGCCGTCCCCGCGCGACCTCGACCTCGAGATGGTCCGACAGCGCGTTGACCACGGACACGCCGACGCCATGCAGGCCGCCTGATGTCTCGTAAACCTTGGAGTCGAACTTGCCGCCCGAATGCAGCGTCGTCATGATCACTTCAAGCGCCGGCTTCTTGAACTTCGGGTGCGGATCGATCGGGATGCCGCGGCCATTGTCGGTCACGGCGAGATAGCCATCGGCCGAGAGCTCGACATCGATGAAGGTGGCATGGCCGGCCACCGCTTCGTCCATCGAATTGTCGATGACCTCGGCGAACAGATGGTGCATCGCCTTGTCGTCGGTGCCGCCGATATACATGCCTGGCCGTCGGCGCACCGGCTCCAGCCCTTCCAGCACCTCGATGTCGGCGGCGCTATAGCCCTCGCTGCCGTCCTTGGTCGAGGCAGGACGCTTGGTGGCTTGCACCACCAGTGGATCCGCAGGGCGCGCTGGCGCGCGAACCGGCTGCGGCTTGTTGTCGTCATTGCCGAAAAGATCGTCCATGCCTGCCATAGAGTCCGATGCTGCGAATCACCTCGCGATACTGCCACGCTTTTCAGCGCCAAGCGACCGAGGTTCCTGTTCCGTTCGGGGATATGGCCCCTCTTACTCCAAAACCATTCGATAACCAAGCCGGCGGAAATAGGTCCGATACCGCGGTGCAGGATTCCTGATTCTTTAACAATGCCGCCTAGGGTTAAGCCCAACAAAACAAGAAACTGCGGGCATCAGGGGTTTCGGCGTGAGGGGCAAGGCCATATCGATGATCGGCATCGCCGCCGTTTTCGGGGCGATCTCGATCTTTGCCGCGGATTTCTGGGTCAAAAGCCAGGCCAAGGCCGATTCCGAAGAGAAGACCTCGTCTATTCCGGCAGCTGTCGTGCCGAAGGTCGAGTTCAAGACCATCGTGGTGGCGAATGCCCCATTGCGCTACGGCATGGCGCTCGACCGCGCGCAGCTCAGCGAAATCCCGTGGTCGCAAGAGGCCGTGCCGCAGGGCGCCTTCACCACCATCAATGCGGTGCTTGCCGATGGCAGCCGCGTGGTGCTGTCGCCGATCGAGGTCAACGAGCCGGTACTGCTGACCAAGCTGTCCGGTCCGAACGGCCGCGCGACACTCTCCAACATGATGACGCCCGGAATGCGGGCGGTCACCATCCGCACCGACGAGATAGCAGGTGTCGGCGGCTTCGTCACACCGGGCGACCGCGTTGATGTCGTGCTGACGCGCGATGCCGGCGAAATTCAGGAAGTGGCCAAGAATGCACAGGGTGCGGCCGGATCGACGGTCACCTCCGAGATTGTCGTTGCCGATGCCAAGGTGCTGAGCGTCGGGCAAGGTGCCGACGAGCGCCAGACGACGCCGCAGATTTCCAATTCGGTGACCATCGAGGTGACGACCGACGGCGCGCAGAAAGTGGCGCTGGCCCGCACTGTCGGTACGCTGTCGCTGTCGCTGCGCTCGGCCAGCGAAGGCGGCGACGGCAAGGGCGGCGTCACCACCATCTCTTCGTTCGGTGGATCGGCCGCCTCGAACGTGCAGGCCGCTGCCGGCTCGCTGTTCGATGCCGTGGTGAAAGAGCCGGAGAAGCCGAAGTTCAAGACGGTCATCGTAACGCGCGGCACAAAGGCCGAGGAATACCAGGTTCCTTCGCGGGACCAGAAATAAGCCAGTGGGGACTGGGTGAGGGACGGGACAATGTTCGGGCTGTTCACATATCGGGTCATGGGGCGGTTGCGCGTTTTGCGTGCGGCGGCTGTCGCGTCTTCGCTGGCTGCTGCCGCGATGCTGGCCTTCGGCGCCTCGGCGAGGGCTGACAACGAGATCGTCTATGTGTCGTCGACCAAGAATGCGTCAATCAAGGTCGCCAAGGGCAAGCCGAAGACGATCATGACCAGTGCCGCCTTCTACCAGATCGTCATCGGCGATCCGGAGATCGCCAACGTCAATCCGCTGACCGACAAATCCTTCTATGTGCTCGGCAACAATCTCGGCACCACCGGCATTGCCCTGTTCGATGAGAAAAAGCAGCTTGTCGGCACTGTCGACATCGAGGTGACGCTCGACACCGACCAACTGGCCAGCACCATTCGCGCCAGCGTGCCGGATGCCAGGATCACGGTCGGATCGGCCAATGGCCGGGTCGTGCTGTCGGGCGAGGCGGATGACGCGGTCGCCGCCGAAAAGGCAAACAAGATCGCGACGCGCTTTTCCGGTGCCGAGGAGGTGATCAACTCGGTCAATATCTCGTCGTCGCAGCAGGTCCAGCTCAACGTCCGCTTTGTCGAGATCAACCGCCAGGCGGGCCAGGATCTCGGCGCCAAATACGCCGCCAATTTCGCCTATGGCATGGGTGGCCGCGACGTCACGCTGCCGGCCGGATCGATACAGGGCGCGGGAACAGGCGAGATCATCGGCAAGCTGCTGTCGAATGGCGTCTCCATCGATATCGCCATCAAAGCGCTGGAAGAGCGCGGCTTGGCGCGGCGGCTGGCCGAGCCGAACCTGATCGCCCGTTCCGGCCAGACGGCGAGCTTCCTCGCCGGCGGCGAATTCCCGATCCCGGTCTCCGAGGACAACGGCAAGATCTCAGTCAGCTACAAGAAGTACGGCGTCAGCCTGGATTTCACGCCGACGGTTCTGAAGGACGGGCTGGTCAGCCTGGATATCGCGCCGGAAGTCTCCTCGATCGACGCGTCAGCCTCCTACAATATCGGCAGCATTTCGGTGCCCGGTTTCATCGTGCGCCGTGCCAGGACATCGGTCGACCTTAAGAACGGCCAGAGCTTCATGATCGCCGGATTGCTGCAGTCGCAGAACGACATCACCACCTCGCGCATTCCCGGCCTCGGCAAGATGCCGGTGCTTGGAGCGCTGTTCTCGTCGAAATCCTATCAGCGGCGCGAGACCGACCTCGTCATCGTCGTCACGCCCTATCTGGTCAAGCCGGTCGATCCGTCGAAGAAGCTCGTCGAGCCGACAGATGGCACGCAGCCGGCCAGCAACGCCGATTATTTTCTCAACAACACCGAGGAAGTGAAGGGCGCCGATACCGGTCGCACCGTGGCGCTGGCAGACGGCCGCGTCACTCAACCTGCAGCGGCCGCTTCGGCTGGGCATTTCCTCGACCTGCCGAAGGATTGAAGCCATGCGTCTGGTCTTTGGATCGAGCGTCGCCTTGCTGCTGGCCGGCTTTACCGCTGGCTGCACCAGCGACGACTATGTGCGCAGCGAAGGGCCGACGGCCGGCGCCGGAAATGCGCAGGCCGCCAACACCGTCATGCAGATGGTCGATCCCTGGAAATACGGGGTCCAGAACACCAGGCTCCTGGTGCCGGCCCAACGAGGCAGTGCCGCGGCCGTAACACCCGATCAGGCGGCCGGTGCCAAGGCGTCGCAGTCCAGCACGACCAATTGATCCCACGGGCAACTGATCCAACGGTCGATCGAACTGACAGGCTGACAGAATGGCAAACGGCATCAAGACCAGGAAGATCCTGCTCGTATCGACCGACAGGACGTTTGCGCAGGACACGCGCACCGCGTTTTCCGCCTCCGAGATCATACAGCTCTCGACAGTGGAGAAGAACGTTACCGAGTTGCGCGGCGAGATCCAGGAAGCCGACTTCGGCGCCATCATCGTCGACATGGATGCGGCAAGGCTGGAGGAGGTCGAGTCGCTGCAGCGCATCATGCGCCGGCTGGAGGACAAGGTTCCTGTCGTCGTCGTCACCCAGGAGTTCAACGCGGCCGCGGTGCGTATTCTCGTGCAGCTCAAGGTCGCGGATTTCCTGGTCAAGCCGATCACCACCGCCGATCTGGTGCGCTCCGTGGTGAGGGCGCTGCAGGGACCCGGTCGGGAGGAAAACAGCGAGTCGCAGATCTACACCTTCATGCCTGCCGCGGGCGGCGTCGGCACCACGACGCTGGCGCTGCAGACCGCCTTTCAGCTGCATCACTCGGTGACGCGCGGCGCGTCGACCTGCGTCGTCGATCTCAATTTCCAGCAGGGCGCCTGTGCCGAATATCTCGACCTCGAACCGCGTTTCGACATCACCGAGATCGAGAACCAGCCCGAGCGTCTCGACCGCCAACTGCTCGACGTGATGCTGTCCAAGCATGCCAGCGGGCTGTGCGTGCTGGCGGCACCGGCGCATCCGGCAGAGATGCGCTCGTTCAAGACCGATGTCGTGGTGCGCATGCTGGACCTCGTTTCGGCCTATTTCGACAATGTCGTCATCGACATGCCACGCACCTGGTTTCCATGGACGGAAACCGTGCTGCTCGGTTCCAACAAGCTCTACATCGTCGCGGAAATGACGGTGCCGTGCCTGCGCCACACGCAGCGGCTGATCCAGGCGGTCTACGAGACTGCCGGCAAGGAAGTGAAGCCGAACGTTATCGTCAATCGTTTCGAACAGAAGATGTTCGATAACGGCATCAAGCAGGCGGACGTCCAGGAAATTCTCGGCGAGCATTTCGTCGGCGGCATCGCCAACAACTACCGGCTGGTGCGCGAAGCGGTCGATCGCGGAGTGCCGCTGCACGAGATCGATCCCAACGCCAATGTCGTCAACGACCTGAAGAAGATCATCCTGCCGGAAGAAGCGGTCCCAACCCGCGCGAAATCGCGCTCGCTGTTTGGTATGGGCCGTGGATTGCTGAAGAGGAAAGCCGGATGACCAGCCGCTTCTCCGCCCTGCAGAACCGAGATGCGCGTCCGCAGCAGCGCGCGCCTGAGACGACGCCGGTCGCCCATCATGCCGTCGTCATTCCGACCAGCCGAAAGGCTTTGCCGGCAAAGCCGGACACTGCGCCGGCAAAGAATGCCAACAAGGTGCTCGATGCGCGCGTGCGTATCCACAGGCTGCTGCTCGAAGAGATCAATCTTGTCGCGCTGGAGCGTTTGCCGAAGGAAGAGATGCGCCGGCAAGTGCATGATTTCGTGTCGGAAAAGACCAAGCAGGAGCGGATGGCGATCAACACCGTCGAGCTCGACGCACTGGTCGACGACATCGTCGACGAGATGGTCGGCCTCGGTCCGCTCGAGCCGCTGCTCAAGGACCCCGACATCAACGACATCCTGATCAACGGCCACATGAACTGCTTTGTCGAAAAGAAGGGCAAGCTGCAGCCGGTACACATTCCGTTCAAGGATGAGGCGCATCTCCTGCGCATCGTCAACAAGATCGTCGCCGCGGTCGGTCGCCGCGTCGACGAATCGCAGCCGATGGTCGATGCCCGCATGCTGGACGGCTCGCGCTTCAACGCGGCCATCCGCCCGGTTGCGGTCGATGGGCCGCTGGTGTCGATCCGCAAGTTCTCCAAGAACAAGCTCGGTCTGCACAAACTGGTCGAATTCGGCGCCATCACCCAGAACATGGCCGAAGTGCTGGCGGCGGCCGTGCATGCCCGCAAGACGACGATCATTTCGGGCGGCACCGGCACCGGCAAGACGACCATGCTCAATGCGCTGTCGGCCTTCATTCCGGAAGACGAGCGGCTGATCACCATCGAGGACGCGGCCGAACTCCAGCTGCAGCAGCCGCATGTCGCGCGCATGGAGACGCGGCCAGCCAACATCGAAGGCCATGGCGAGCTGAAGCAGCGCGACCTGGTCAAGAACGCACTGCGCATGCGCCCCGACCGCGTCATTCTCGGCGAGTGCCGCGGCGAGGAGGCTTTCGACATGCTGCAGGCGATGAACACCGGCCACGAAGGGTCGATGGCGACCATTCATGCCAACACGCCTCGCGACGCCATTTCGCGGCTCGAGCAGATGCTTGGCATGACCGGCATGCCGATGACGGTACAGTCGATCCGCAGCCAGATCGCCAGCGCGCTCGACCTGATCGTTCAGCTGACGCGCCTGTCCGACGGCAAGCGCAAGGTGACCAGTGTCGCCGAGGTGACCGGCATGGAAGGAGATGTCATCCAGATGCAGGAGATCTTCCGCTTCGTGCGCACCGGCATGGAGGCCGACGGCAGGATTCTGGGGCACTACGAGGCGACCGGCATCCGGCCGCGCTTCCTTGAGGATCTGCGCGCTATGGGCATCGAGTTTCCTGGACGATATTTCGAACCCGGCCGGCCGCAGGAGTAGCCAAGTGTTCGATGGAATGAGCGCGATCTATGTCGTTTATGCCGCGGCCGCGCTGACCGGCATCCTGATCGCCGAGGCCTGCTACCTGCTTTACGCCGGTCGCAGCGACAAACGCACCGCCATCAACCGGCGCATGAAACTGCAGGAAAGCAAGATCACCCAAGAGCAGGTGCTTGTCCAACTGCGCAAGGAACGCGGCCTCGATGCAGGCACGCCGCTGTTTTCGCTGGATCGGTTCCGCGCTTTGCGAACCCAGTCGGGCATGATCATGCCGCTGTCGAAATTCCTGATGATCACCTGCGGCGTGGCGATGGCGATGACCCTGGTCGCCATCTGGTACGGCTTGCCGCCGCTGATGGGGCTTGTGCTGTTTGTGGTGCTTGTGCCGGTGCTGCCAGTGATCACGCTGCGCTTCAAGCGCAAGCGCCGGGTGAAGCGGTTCGGCATGCAGTTGCCGGAGGCGCTGGAACTGATCACGCGTGGCCTAAAGGCCGGCCATCCGGTGCCGGTGGCGATCGCCATGGTCGCGCGCGAGATGCCCGACCCGATCGGCACCGAGTTCGGCGTCATCGCCGACGAGGTGACCTATGGCTCCGATCTGGTTTCGGCGTTGAACTCGCTGTTCGACCGGGTCGGCCAGGAGGATCTGCCGCTGTTCGTCACCGCTGTCTCGATCCAGACCAGTTCGGGCGGCAATCTGCGCGAGATCCTTGACGGCCTGGCGACGACGATCCGCGAGCGCGGCAAACTGCGCCGCAAGGTGCGCGCAATTGCGACAGAAGGCCGGATGTCGGCCTACATACTGACGGCGGTGCCGGCGTTGCTGTTCACCGCTATCATGGCGCTGATGCCGGGCTTCTACAGCGACGTCTGGGGCGAGGCGAAAACCTGGTACCTGCTCGGTGGGTCTATCACCTGGCTGATGCTGGGCAATCTGATGATGTTCAAGATGTCGAATTTCAAGTTCTGACATGCAGGGCTTCATCGAATTCCTCGCCTCGCTTGCACCGATCTCGTTGATGCCGGTGGCCATCCTGCTGCTGGCGGCGGGTGCTGCCGCTGTTGCCTGGCCTGTTGTCATGGCGAAGGGCGACCGCAACGAGGTCATGCGCCGGCTCAGGGTCGACAACGGTCCCGTGGCCGCCAAACCAGAGCCGGTGCAGAAGAAGAATACCGGCGTCGTGCGCGAGAAGGCGGTGAAGCGGGCGCAAGAATTCTACGCCAGGAGCGATCCGGAAAATGTCGCCCGGCTGCGCATGAAGCTCATCCAGGCGGGCTACATGGAGCCGCGTGCTGTCGGCACGTTCTTCCTGATCCGGTTCAGCGCGATGATCGGCACGGCAATCGGTGTGTTTGTGCTCAACCGGTGGATGGCCAGCCCGGACGCGACGATGGCCAGTCGCTGGACATTCGTCATCCTGTCGGGAGCGGCCGGCTATTTCCTGCCCGGCCTGGTGTTGAGCCAGAAAGTGCGGGAGCGCAGGCGTGAGTACCGCAACGGCTTTCCCGATTTCATGGACCTGATGATTGTCTGCTCGGATGCCGGCATGAGCATGGAGGCGGGCATAGAGCGCGTCTCCAAGGAACTCGCCAAGACCTATCCCGCGCTCAGCCAGAACCTGCAGCTGGTGTCGCTGGAGCTGAGGGCCGGGCGCAGCCTCGACGATGCGCTGAAGGCGCTCGCCGACCGCCTCAGCCTGGACGAGGTGCGTTCCTTCGCCACATTGCTGCAGCAGTCCAAGGAACTCGGCACCAGCCTGTCGGGGGCGCTGCGCGTTTTCTCCGACGACATGCGCCATAAGCGTATGTCGTTGGCCGAGGAAAAGGCGCACGCTTTGCCGGCCAAGATGTCGGTGCCGGTTGTTGTGTGCATCCTGCCGGTGGTGCTGATGATCGCGGCCATTCCAGTCATCGTCAAAATGACGGCGCACTAGCGAGCGCTTCACAAAAGCCCTAGCAAGGGGCTGACAACCATTGTTCTGACCGAACCCGGCTTTGCAGGTGAGAAGTCCATGCTGCTGCGCACTCTCTTGCTCGGCCTTGCCGCGGCCAGCCTGTCGCCCGCCTGGGCCGTGGCCGACGATTGCGGCGATGCCGCCGCCTTGGTGCAGCAGGCCTATCCCAAAGCTCGAAAGAACGCCGACGGCACCTCGTTCACGCTCGAACCCCACACCAGCATCGCCCTGACATTCGCGTATGGCGATCCGCCGGGGCTGGTTTGCAAGATCTGGCCCGCCCATGACGACCTGCTGTTGGTCGCAGTGCCGCTGATGGAGGGGTCCCAACCCAGCGACTACGCGCATGCCGGCGATATCGAGCTTTTGATTGTCGACAGGAAGAGCCGGCAGGTGCGCCAGCGCTTGCTCCAGCCCGGGCTGATGAATGATGATGCCATCGCCATCCGCAAGGTCGAACTTGATACCGGCCGCTATGCGCTGGCGCCCGATGTTACTGCCTTTGGCCTGCGCATCGAAATGGCGAACAATTCGCTGCCTAATCCCTTCAGTGAAACCGACCTGCGGCTCTATGCCGTCGATGGCGATTCCCTGAGGATGGTGCTCGATGGCCTGGTCGTGGGCGGCAATGGCGGCGAGGGCGATACCAATTGCGCCGGATACTTTCATACTAGTCGGGTTAGCCTGGCGATGAGCCCGGCCAAACATCATGGCTACCACGACATAACGGTGGTCGAGCAAATGGATACTGACAATCCGTTGCCCGACAAGGATGGCGAGTGCCAGTCCCATCCCGGCAAGTCCGTGAGCCAAACCTACCGGCTGCGCTATGATGGCAGCCGGTATACGGCTCTGCGGGGCTCAAAGCCCTGGAGCCGTGAGGACGCCGCTGGCTGCGACTGAAGCAGCGTGGCCTGGTGGTTAATGGCTGGTGTGCCCGAAACCAAATTTTGGTGACGTTTCGGCACCAAAGTTTAAGCGTCGCTGATATAATGTGTTTCCTGAAGAACGACCCGGCAAATCGGGCGATGAGGCAGGGGCATGCGTCACAGTAACTTCACGGCAATGGCCGCGATTTCGGCCGTCTTGATGATGTCTGGCTGTACAACGGGCGGCGTCGACACCACCAAGACCACCGCCATCCAACCGGCGGCAAAGGACATCGACACCTCCGATCTGGCGCAAGGCAAGGCGCAGTTTCGCGACGCCAATTACGGCCTCGCCGAAAAGCACTTCCGCAAGGCCGTCGAGTTGAAGGCCGACAATGCGGAGGCCTGGATGGGGCTCGCTGCTTCCTATGATGAACTCGGCCGCTTCGACTTCGCCGACCGTGCCTACGGCCAGCTTTTGAAAGTCGCCGGCCGCAAGCCGCAGATCGTCAACAACATGGGCTATTCGCAACTGCTGCGCGGCAATCGCAAGAAGGCCAAGGCGCTGCTGCTCGAAGCGAAGGCCGGCATGGCCGATCCCACCGTCGTCAACGCCAACCTCGCTCTCTTGAACAAGGGTTGACCTCGCGTCGTCCAAGGGTCCGGTTTCGGGACACATGGCATCGAACGTTTTGTAAACCCTATCCGTAGGTTGCATCGATAGATCGGCTGAAAACCCATATCTGAGGGCTGCCGCTGACCTTAGAGTGCAGCGCAACCGCCGACGCTCGAGAGGCCCTTGCCCGATATGCTGGACTTCAGTTCGCTCCTGCTCGCAGCTGCGCTGTCGGGCATCTGCCTCAGCGTCACCATGTTTGCGATCTGGTTCACCGCGCCCAAGGCAGGCTTCGTGCTGACGGTGGCGTGCGGCATTCTGGTGCTCGTCGCGCATGTGATCCTGTTCTGGCGATACACCAAGGATCCCGATCCGCTGCTCTGTCAGATCGTGCTTGCGCTGCTCAGCCTGGGGTTCCTGATCCTCTGCGTGTCGGCCATGCAATATCTGGGCGTGCCCGGCCACAGACGCGCCGTTGCACCGGCGCTTGCCGCCATGGCTGTCTGTGCGGCAGTGACCTTCCTGGGGCTTGACGGTGTCGGCTTCATCGTCACCTACGCCACGGTGACGGTGCTTCTGTCGGCGATCGGCGCCATGTTTTGGATCAATGGCAGTCACGATCGCCGGATCCTGCTGGTGGTTTCGTTTCTGAGCGGCACCTGCGCTGTGTCGTTTGCGCTTTGTGGCGTGGTTCTGCTGACCAAGGGGCAATGGACGCTCGCGGTCGCGCCCGACAACTGGGCCGAACGACTGAATTCCGTCGTGGCGGTGGCTTGCATGACCGGGCTCGGCGCATTGACGCTCTCCCTCCACCATCTGCAGGCGCAGATCGAGCTGAAGGCCGAGACCATGACCGACCCGCTGACGGGGTTGATGAACCGGCGGGCGTTGACGTCGCTCTACGGCGAGCGGAGTTTCGGTCCGTTCATGTCCGTCGTCATGTTCGACCTCGACCACTTCAAGCGGACGAACGATGTCTATGGCCATCCGGTCGGGGACCAGGTCTTGTGCCGCTTCGCCGCGGTCATCAAGAAATATGCCAGGACCGGCGTCGACGCTTTTCGCCTGGGCGGCGAGGAATTCGCCGTCGTCATGTCGCGAATGACGGAAGAGAAGGCCCATGATCTCGCCAGCAAGATCTGTGTGGCCTTCGGCACCGAGATCGTCGCCACCCAACTCGGCAAGTTGCGCAGCACGGTCAGCGGCGGCATCGGCTTTGGCGAGGCAAGCGGCAGCAGCCTCGATGAGGTGCTGACCGAGGCCGATGCGGCGCTCTATGCCGCCAAGCGCGCCGGGCGAAACTGCGTCATCAGCCGTAAAAGGACAGGCAAGGCCGAACCTATCAAGCCGGCCTTGCGCTCCGCGTAATTATTCCGCCGCACCCAGATAGTCCGACAGTGGCGGGCAGGAGCAGACCAGGTTGCGGTCGCCGGCGACATTGTCGATGCGTGACACCGGTGGCCAGTATTTGGCTGCCGTGTCGGCGTCGCCGGCGGGATAGGCCGCCTCCAGGCGCGAGTAGGGATGCGTCCACTGGCCGGCCAGCACCTCGGCGGCGGTGTGCGGCGCGTTGACCAGCGGATTGTCGGCCAAAGGCCATTCGCCCCTGGCGACTTTCGCTGCCTCGCCTGCGATGGCGATCATCGCCTCGCAGAAGCGGTCGAGTTCCCGCTTGGGCTCGGATTCGGTCGGCTCCACCATCAGCGTGCCGGCGACCGGGAAGGACATGGTCGGCGCGTGGAAGCCGTAGTCGATCAGCCGTTTGGCGACATCGTCGACACTGATGCCGGCGCTGTCCTTGAGCACGCGGGTGTCGAGGATGCATTCATGCGCGATGCGATCGTGCCTGCCCTTGTAGAGAAGCGGGAAATGCGGCGCGAGCCGTGTCGCCACGTAGTTGGCCGAGATGATGGCGGTCTCCGTCGCCTGCTTCAGTCCGGCGGCGCCCATCATGCGGATATACATCCAGGTGATCGGCAGGATCGAGGCACTGCCGAATGGTGCGGCCGACACGGCGTGCGCCGAACCTTCGGTGACATGTCCCGGCAGATAGGGCTGCAGATGCGCCTTTACGCCGATCGGGCCGATGCCCGGGCCACCGCCGCCATGCGGAATGCAGAAGGTCTTGTGCAGGTTCATATGACAGACATCGGCGCCGATATCGGCGGGCCGCGCCAAGGCGACCAGCGCGTTGAGATTGGCGCCATCGAAATAGACCTGGCCGCCATGCTCGTGGATAAGGGCGCAGAGGTGGCGTGCACCTTCCTCGTAGACGCCATGCGTCGAGGGGTAGGTGAACATCAGTGCCGCGAGATTCTTGGAATGCTCGTTGGCCTTGGCTCTCATGTCGTCCATGTCGATATTGCCGTCCTCCAGGCAGCGCACAACGACAACGCTCATCCCGGCCATCGCAGCACTTGCCGGATTGGTGCCATGAGCGGAGGAGGGGATCAGGCAGACGGTGCGATGACCTTCGCCGCGTGAGCGATGATAGGCGCGGATTGCAAGCAGGCCGGCATACTCGCCCTGGCTGCCGGCATTGGGCTGCAGGCTGACGGCGTCGAAGCCGGTGATCTCCGACAGCCATCCTTCCAGTTCGCCGATCATGGCGCGATAGCCGGCCGAATGGCTTGCCGGCGCGAAGGGATGCAAATTGGCGATTTCAGGCCAGCTTACCGGCATCATTTCCGCCGCCGCGTTGAGCTTCATGGTGCAGGATCCCAGCGGGATCATGCTGCGGTCGAGCGCCAGATCCTTGTCGGCCAGCCGGCGCAGCAAGCGCATCATGTCGGTTTCCGACTTGTTCTCATGGAACACAGGCTGGGTCAGGAACTCCTTGCCGCGCGGCTTGCCAGGTACGGTGCTGTCGGCCGACGGAGAGGCCTTGGCGCCGAACAGGGCGGCGATCGCATCGAGATCGGCATCGGTCGAGGTCTCATCGAAGCTGATGCCGACATGGTCGGCATCGATGACGCGCAGCAGCCGGCCGGTCTTTTCAGCCGCAGTGGCGATCTGCGCCGCCTTGCCCTTGGTCTCCACCGTCACCGTGTCGAAACGGCTGGCGCCGATCACCGACACGCCTGCCGCTTCGAGGCCGCTTGCCAGACGATTGGCCAGCGTGTGGATGCGCCCGGCAATCGCCTGCAGCCCGGCGGGGCCGTGCCAGATCGCATAAGCCGTCGCCATGTTGGCAAGCAGCGCCTGTGCGGTGCAGATGTTGGAGGTCGCCTTGTCGCGGCGGATATGCTGTTCGCGTGTCTGTAAGGCAAGCCGGTAGCCGGGCCGGCCTTTGCTATCGGTGGATTGGCCGACCAGGCGGCCAGGCATCAGCCGCGTCAACTTGTCGGAGACGGCGCAATAGGCGGCGTGCGGCCCGCCAAAGCCCATCGGCACGCCAAAACGCTGCATCGGGCCGACGGCAATGTCGGCGCCAAGCTTGGCCGGCGCATCGGTCAGCGCCAGGCCGAGCGGATCGGCAATGAAGACGACGATGGCGCCGGTCGCACGCGCCTTGTCGATCGCCGCCTTGTGGTCGCCATAGACGCCAAACGTATCCGGCCAGGAGACGAGCAAAGCAGCGGTGTTGTCGTCGATCGTCTCGCCGTCGATCTCGATGCCGAGCGGCTCGGCGCGGGTACGCACGACGTCCAGTGTCTGCGGGTGTGGCGTGCCGGCAAGTGCGATCTTGGTGCGCTTGTCGCGGTGGTGGCGCAAGGCGATGCCTATGGCTTCGGCGACCGCGGTTGCTTCATCCAGCAGCGAGGCCGACGCCACCGGCAGACCGGTCAATTCCGTGACCAGCGTCTGGAAGTTGAACAGCATCTCCAGCCGGCCCTGGCTGATCTCGGCCTGATAGGGCGTGTAGGCCGTGTACCAGGCCGGGTTCTCGAACAAGTTGCGCTGGATGACCGGCGGCACATGCACGCCGTGATAGCCGGCACCGATAAAGCTCTTCAGCACCGTATTCTTGGCCATGGTCGCCGACAATTCGGCCAGCGCTTCCGCTTCGCTGGCCGGTGCGGGCAGGGTCAGCGGCAAGTCGAGGCGGATCGACTGCGGCACGGCCTGGCTGATCAGCGTCTCGATGGACGGAACGCCGATCACGGCAAGCATGGCTCTGACATCGTTGACGCTCGGGCCGATGTGGCGGGCCGAGAAGGGAGTGAGTGCTGCGGTCATGTCAATCCGTCCTGATATCAGCCGATATGGGCTTTGTAGGCGGCCTCATCCATGAGGCCCGCGAGCTGGCTTTCGTCGGCAAGCTTCATCTTCCACAGCCAGCCGGCGCCGGTTGCCGCCGAGTTGACCAGTGACGGGTCCGACGACAGCGTGCTGTTGGCTTCGGTGATCTCGCCATCGACCGGCGCGTAGACATCGGAAGCCGCCTTGACGGATTCGACCACGACGGCGGTGTCGCCCTTGGTCAATTTCTTTCCGGTCTCCGGCAGTTCGACGAAGACGAGGTCGCCGAGCTGCTCCTGCGCATAGTCGGTGATGCCGACAGTGGCGATGCCGCCCTCGACGCGGAGCCATTCGTGATCTGATGTGAAATAGGTCGTTGCCATTGAGATCATCCTTTGCGGTAGCGATGCGGTGTGAAGGGCAGGGAGCTGATATCGACTGGGATTTTCGTGCCGCGAACATCGGCGAAAACCCGTATTCCCTGTTTGGCCAGTGGCGCCGTGACATAGCCCATGGCGACCGGATGGCCGGCTGACGGGCCAAAGCCGCCTGATGTGACATGGCCGGCGGGCGTGCCGTCGGCGTCAAAGAGCGCGGCGCCGGCGCGCACCGGCTGGCGGCCTTCCGGCTTCAGCCCGACGCGCTTTTGCGCGGGTCCTCGTTCCACGGCGGCGCGGAGCGCATCGGCGCCGATGAAAGCGCCGGAAGCGCGGATGTCCTTTGGAATTGCCCACATCAACGCAGCGCTGGCCGGATCGGTCTCCGGCGTGATGTCCTGGCCATGCAGGCACAGCCCTGCCTCCAGCCGCAGACTGTCGCGGGCGGCCAGGCCGATCCACAGCACGCGTTCATCGCCGAGCAGCTTCGCGACGAGGTCGCGCGCATCGGCTTCCGACAGGCCGATCTCGAAACCGTCCTCGCCGGTATAGCCCGACCGGCTCATGAACCAGTTCTTGCGCGGTTCGACACCATGCATGAACAGCAGCGAGCCGGTCTCGATGCCGGCGCGCGAAAGGGCGGCCCAGGCTTCAGGACCCTGGATGGCCAGGAAGACGCGGTCGAGCGGCTCGACCCTGGCGTCGAAATCCGCGGCAAGTGCACGCAAATGCTTTTCGTCGGCGACGGCGTTGCCTGCGTTGGCGACCACCATGAACCTGCTATCGCCAAGTCTGGTGACGATCAGGTCGTCCAGAATGCCGCCTGCCTCGTTGAGGAAAAAGGACAGTTTGGACTGTGAGATTTGGAGTGCGCCTGCATCCAAGGGGCAAGCGCGGTTGAGCAGCGCAACCGCCTCCGGCCCGCTGACTTCGAACAGCTTCATATGCGAGATGTCGAACAGGCCAGCCTGTTCGCGGGTGTGAAGATGTTCCTTCATGACGCCCGCCGGATAGGTCAGCGGCATCGACCAGCCGGCAAAAGCGCCAAAACGCGCACCGGCGGCCACATGGATGTCTTCGAGGGGTAGGTGTCTTGTATCGTCGCCCGTCATGTCGTCTCCAGAGTCGCACGCAATCGGCCGCGAATGGCGACCAGTCCGTGCCCCTCTGTCTGAAGCCTGAGAGACTCGCGCAGCCGGAGCTCTGTCAGCGGCGCTTACACCTTCGGCGCGGGGGCAAGCCCCGACTTTCCAGAGTGTCTTTCCCGTCTACGGTTCTTTTGCCTGAGAGATTTCGGGCGATTTCCCCTTCGGCGACAGCTCTCGCTGTTCTCTCCCGCAAACAGGTAGGACTCAGACCCTGAGTCCTCGACGCGCCATCCATAGCTCGCGCGCGACGGCTTGTCACCTGTCAGCGACATCTAAAGCGCGTGCATGCCATTCTTCAAAACCGCGGCACGTTTTTGGGCGACATGCGTTGGCCGACAAGTCTTCGCTAACCACGCCGTTTGCCGGTTTTTCAAGACACTGCTGATATGTTGGCTTGTATGACGCTTGGGGCCGGCGCTTGGCGACGGCGGACGGGGACGACAAATGGGCGAATTGATCATGAGCGCGCCGGTGGCCGGGCTGACCTCGAAAAGCCGCATCGCCGCGGAGGACGTGGCGATGTTGCGCCATGAAGTGTTCGGCGATGGCGTCGTGACGCGCGGCGAGGCCGAGGCGCTGTTTGCGCTCGATGCAACGGCGAAGGACAAATGCGAGGAATGGCCGCCCTTCTTCGTGGAGGCGGTTACCGACTATATCGTCCACCAGGAAAAGCCGTCGGGCTATATCTCGCAGGACAATGCCGACTGGCTGATCCGCACGATCTCGCGCGATGGCATGGTCGACAGCCGGACCGAGCTCGAATTGCTGGTGCATGTGCTGGAACAGGCAAGATCGTCGCCGAGCCAGCTTTGCGTCTATGCGCTGGAGCAGGTGGCGCATGCCGTCATTGACGGCAAGGGGCCGCTGATGCTCGGCGGCGCGCTGGCTCCCGGCCTCATCGCACAGGCGGTCGAGCTGCTGCGCCGGATCCTCCATGCCCATGGCGGCGACGGCAACATCGCCATCACGCGCGCCGAGGCCGAGGTGCTGTTCAAGATCAACGAGTGCACTGCTCAAGGGCACAACGATCCGTCCTGGAACGAGCTGTTCGTCAAGGCGATCGCCAATTTCGTCATGTGCTCGGCCGGCTACGAAGCACCGACGCGCGATGTGGCGCTGCGCCGCGATGCCTTCCTCGAACATGCCGATCCGGAAATCGGCGGCTTCTTCAGCCGCATGATCTCTGGCGGCCTTGCCGGCATCATGGAAGCCTATCGGTCCCCGGGCGACATCGAGGCCGAGTGGGAAGCCAAGAACAGGGCGGCCGAGACCCTGGCCCGCCGCGCCGAGACGATCGATGCCGGCGAAGCCGGCTGGCTGATCGAACATATCGGCGTCGACAGGCCTCTTTACGAGAACGAACGCGCGCTGCTGACGCTGATCAAGCACGCCTCACCGGAAATCCATCCGGCGCTGAGGCCGCTGCTCGACAAGGTTGCCTGAGCGGTAGGGGGTTGCCTCGGTCAAAGCCGGGGTTGCCCGATTAGATCTGGTCGACGTCGATGTATATCCTTGCCAAGCCTTCCCTGACGGTCGACATGGCATCGGCGACGCTGATGGCGATGTGGTCGTGCATGAGCCTTGCGGCCCTGTTGGCATCGCGGGCTACCATGGCCCGGGCGATTTCGCTGTGTTCGGTGTAGGTCGTCGACAATCGCCGGTGCTTCTCCACTTCGATCTTGCGAACGAAATGGATGCGCGTGTTGATGCCTTCGAGCATGCGCGCCAGTTCGGAATTACCTGACAGCCTGGCGATGCGGATGTGAAATTCCTCGTCCCTGGCGGTCAGCTCAGTGCTGGAAAATGAGTCGGCGCGCGCCATGGTGAGCGTCCACCAGTCGACGAGCGCGGCAAGCTCCTCATCTGTCGAGCGCTGGATCGCCAGCCTGACGGAGCGCTCCTCGAGCACCGCCCGCACGTCGGAAAGATTGACGATCTCGTCGACATCGAAGCCCCGGCAAAAGAAGCCGCGATTGGTCTGGAAAGTGATGAGTTCTTCTGTGACCAACCGCTGGAGCGCCTCCCGGATCGGGCTGCGGCTGACATTCAGCCTGGCGGCAAGCGCCACTTCGTTGATGCGCTCGTTCGGCTTGAAGCGATAGTCCATCGCCATGCCACGGATTTCTTCATAGACACGCGGGCCGGTCTTGATCGGCTTGGATGCCAACGCCGCGCTGTTGTCCTGGTTGCTTTGCCTGGTGGGTCGGGGCATGGCCTCGTCAAGCCTTTGCGGCGCGTGGTTCGGTGAACCGCGCCTGTGTGGGAAGGATACCGTCGAGGGCGATCGGCGCGGTCCGGCCGGCGATCAGATCGGCGATGATACGGGCCGATCCATGCGCCATCGTCCAGCCGATATGGCCGTGCCCGGTGTTCAGCCACAGGTTTCGGATGTCGCGCAGGCCGAGGATCGGCAGGTTGTCGGGCGTCATGGGCCTCAGGCAGGCCCGCATCTCGGCGCGATCATAGGCGATGCCGCGCGGGAACAAGTCCTGCGTGACGCGCTTCATGAAGGCGAAATCCGAAGGCTTGTGGCTGCGATCATAGCCTGCGAATTCCGCGGTGGCGGTCACGCGGATGCGATCGCCCATCGGCGTGATGGCGACGAGGTTGTGCTCATCGATGACAGGGAGTTTTGGAGCCAGCGCCCGATCGACGATGGGAATGGTCATGGAATATCCCTTGACCGGATAGATCGGCAGACCAAGGCCGATCTTGCGGGCGAGGACGGGGCTCTCGGCGCCGAGACTCAGAACGTAGGTGTCGGCCAGAAACTCTCCCTTGTCGGTGACGACCTTGGTGATCGTTTCCTTTCTGCGTTCGATCCCCACGATCCTGGTCCCTGTCAGGATCTTGCCGCCCCTATTTTCGACGATGGCCGCCAGCGCGCGCGTGAACTTGGCGGCGTCGCCGGTTTCGTCGGTCGGACACAATACGCCGCCGGCAATGTTGTCGCGCGACGAAGCCAGCGCCGGCTCGCGGTCAACGATTTCCTGCGCGTCTACGATGCGGATCTCCTGGCCGTCGGCTTCCAGCAGGCGCATGTTGGCGACGCCCTTGTCGAGCGCCTGATGGCTGCGGTGGAAATAAAGAATGCCGTCCGACGTCCTGTCGTACGGGATCGCCTCTTCCCTGACGACCGCCTGCAGGACCGATTGGGAATGGACCGCAAGCCGATGTTTGAGCAGAGTGTTGCGACGTGCTTTGGCGGCCGTGCATTGCATGAGGAAGCGCAGCGACCAACTGTAGAGATGCGGGTCGGCGGAAAGTTTGAAGCGAAGCGCCTGGTCCTTCAGGAAAAGCGACTTCAGCAGGATTTTTGGCGTGGCCGGCGATGACCAGACGAAGGAATGGCCGGGCGCGATCATACCGGCATTTCCCCAGCTCGCGCCCTCGGCCACCTGCGGTGCCTGCTCGAGAACGGTGACCGCGTGGCCGTCCTTTTGCAACTGATAGGCCGTGGTGATCCCGACAACGCCGCCGCCCAAGATCAATACGCGCATCGCTGTCCCGAATGGTTGTCGTTTCTATTGTCGACAATTCAATAGGAAGACGCTGGTCATTGTCAACGGCGCGTGGGTCGACGATCGATTCACCGGTCAGACAGGGCGAAACCCCGGCATTTCTCGGTTCCCAAAATTCGAACGGAGCTCTTGACACGTTTGGCAAAGTTGTCGTTTCTATTGTCGACAATTCTGATTGGCATCAGGAAGGGGACTGCGCCATGGACGCCCCGCTTAGCCGCGCCGACGACACGCTTGTCCTCGACAAGGAACACATTCCCTTCACGACCGACGACGGCATCGGCACCCGCGCCAATCTCGGCCTGCTCGTTCTTCGGACCGACCAGACCATCGAGGATGAATTCCGCTATGCGCTGCCCGCGCGCGACATCGCGCTGTACGAGGCGCGGCTCTACAGCGATGTCGAGATCACGCCTGAAAACCTGATGAAGATGTCGGCCGTCATCCCGGGAACGGTCGGGCTCTTGCCGGACGTCAAGTTCGATGTGATCGGCTTTGCCTGCACTTCGGGAGCGCTGGTTATCGGCGAGGACAAGGTCGCCGAACGCGTTCACGAGGTGCTGCCGGGCGTGCAAGTGACCAACCCGGTGACGGCGGCGCGGGCGGCGCTGAAAGCCCTGGGCGTTTCGCGGATCGCGTTGCTCACCCCTTATTTGGCAAAAATCAATCATTCCCTGCGGGCATCGCTGATGGCGCGGGGGATGGATATTCCGGTCATGGGCTCCTTCAACGAGGCGGACGACAATGTCGTTGCACGCATCACGCCGGCATCGGTCAAGCAGGCCATCTTGGAAATCGGTGCGTCGAGCGACTGTGAGGCGGTGTTCGTTTCCTGCACCAGCATGCGCGTTGCCCGCATCATCGAGGAGGTCGAGAAGGAACTGGGGAAACCGGTAACCTCGAGCAATCACGCCCTTGCCTGGCACATGCTGCGGCTCGGCGGCATTGGCGAGCAGATCGCCGGAAAGGGCGAACTGTTTCGCCGCTCGCTATAGGTTGGCCATCTTTGGGGCCGCGGCGTTTGCGGTGTGCGATTCAGATTCCGCCGTACCAGTCATAACCATTGTCTTCCCAATAGCCGCCGCGACCGCCGCCGACAGTGGCGAAGCCGTCGACCAGCTCGATCTTGTAGAGATATTTCGGCATCTTGTAGCCGAGTTGGCGTTCGACGCGAACCCGCAGCGGAGCGCCGTTCTCGACCGGCAGCGGCTTGCCGTTCAGGCCATAGGCGAGGATCGTCTGCGGGTGACGGGCATCGATCAGGTCGATGCTGCCGTAATATTTGATGTCGCCGGAGAGGCTGCGGTCGATCGTGTCGAGGCAATGGAACATGACGTAGCGCGCCTGCGGTTTGACAACCGCCTGGTCCAGCACCAGCGACAGCGGCGTGCCGGTCCATTTGGCGATGCAGCTCCAGCCTTCGACGCAGTCATGGCGCGTGATCTGGGTGCGGCTCGGCATATTCTGGAGTTGCTCGCGGCTGAGCGACAGCGGCTTCTCGACAAGGCCTGAAACCTCCAGTCGCCAGTCGGCGAAGTTGTTGGCGAGCAAGCCCTTGTAGACATCGTCATCGGGAGCCGTCACACCATTCGGCCGCTGCGGCTGGCGGATGTCGGCCTCGGTGAATTCCGGGGCCAGCGCGTCACTTCCGGCAAGCAGCCGCTGTGCGCGATAGGTCAGGCCATTGGCGTTTTCGAGGAAACTTCGCAGGCCGCTGCCAACACCTAGCTGACTGTCGAAGGCGTCGCAGCCCGACAGCATGATGCCGGAGACGCCAAGGCTGGCACCAGTCAGGAATTTGCGGCGGCTGATCTGGAATTTTGCCATGTCAGGCACTCCTCTCGGCTGTATCGTCCTGTGCGGGAGGATCTGTCCGATACCAGCCGGTGATGATCGAGCGCAGTTCGTTGATCGGGCCGGCGGCCAGGATCATCAGGATATGGACGACGAAGAAGGCGACCAATAGCACCATGACGGTGAAATGGATGGTGCGTGCCGTCTGCCGGCCACCGAGCAGATCGTTGAGGAACGGCAGCACCGAATTCATGCTCGGCGACATCGCCAGACCGGTGATGATCATCAGCGGCAACAGCACGAACAGCACGCCGCCATAGGCCATCTTCTGCAGCGTGTTGTATTCGCGCGTGTGGTGGAATTTGAGCTTGGCATGGTCGACGATGTCTTGCGGCAATCGCTTCAAATCGTCGAGGCGTGGCGCGAGATCGCGCCGCAGATGGCCGTTCACGGTGCTGGCGACAAACCAGACGATCAACGTCGTGGTGAGTATCCAGGCAAAGAAGAAATGGATGACGCGCGCGGTGCCGAGATCATAGTAGGACGGGATGGTCGCCCAGGACGGAAAGGCGCGGGACGTCTCCTGGCCGGCCGGACCCGACCAGCCGAGCACGCCAGTCGTGTCGAAGCGCTTGCCGAAGATTTCCGTGTAGCCGCGCGGACCCGCGTCGGAATTCTCAGCGCCGATGGCGAAGATGGTGTTGTTGTATTCGAAGCCCGATTCTTTGCCGATATAGAGCTGCGGACGGGCATTGAAGATCTGCAGGCCTGACAGCAGCATGAAGAACAAAGAGATAGCCCATAGCCAATGCGTCAGCCGCGTCCAGCGCGACTGCCGGTAAATCAGCGTTTTGTCGTTCGACGCAGAAGCGCCTCGATCGGCGGCGGATTGGCTTCTGGCAACGGATTCCATCGTGTTTCGTCTCCCGGCCTCGCGGCATGGCCTGCGCGTTCATTGTCCTCCTGATACGTCGCGATCCAAACCGATGTTTCATCCGATCACGGATTTATTACGGACCGCCCAAGCTGACGGCGAGATTGACGGCGGCGGCGACGATGACCGTGTTGAAGAAAAACGACAGGATCGAATGGACAAGCACGACACGACGCATATGCGTTGTCGAGATGTTGGTATCGGCGGTCTGTGCCGTCATGCCGATCACCGTCGAGAAGTACAGGAAGTCCCAGCCCTCCGGCCGTTTGTCGCCCGCAAACAGCAGTCCGCCGACAGGGATTTTCTTCCTGGTCTCGGCATCCACCGCATCGCCGTCCATCCAGTAGACATGGGCATAATGGAGCGCTGCCATGGCATGAATGGTGAACCAGCCGAGCGGGATCGACAGCAGCGCGAAGGTGAGCTCGACGGGATGGCTTCTGTCCTTCTGATTGATCAGCAGGAACAATGAGATAACGGCAACGCCGACGACGACAAGCGTCACAGCGAAGATGACCAGCACAGGCTGGTCCGTGGCACGCGCATTCCTGCTCAGATACCTGCCGGTGAACTTCGGCATCTGGGCGACGACGAGAATGACATAGGCGGCAAAGAACGCGTTGGCGCCGATCGAATAGGCAAGCGGGGCGTGCAGCAGCAACGCCACGAGAAGCGCAAAAACGCCAACGCAGGCCGACACAGCGAACAGCATGTGGCGCTGAATGGGAGACTTCACCGGGGTTTCGGCAGCCATGTCGGTTCCAACCTTGGATGGCGCTCGGTTTCTAGTCTGGTGTGGCGGATTTGAGCGCCCGCCGCAAGATGCGGTCGAGTTCGCCCAGAAACCGCGACCGGTCTTGTGGCGCGAAGCTGGCATTGTAGCCCTTGCTTTCGCCGGTCTCGCGCAGATGCTGCTTCAGGTCACGCATCGCCATCGCCATGCCGATCGTTTCCGGAGTGAAGGGGCGCCCCGTTGGCCCAAGCACATGGGCGCCGAGCGCCACCGCGCGGGCGGCCAGCGGAATGTCCGCGGTGATCACAATGTCGTTGGTGCGTGCATTGTCGACGATCCAGTCGTCGGCGGCATCAGCGCCCTTGGAGACCACGACATTGCGGATCATCGGATCGCGCGATGGCCGCAGGCCGCCATTGGAGACGTAGGTGACAACGACGCCATGCCGGTCGGCCACTTTTTCGACCTCGGCCTTGACCGGGCAGGCGTCTGCATCGACGAGAATGGCGGGGAGTTCGCTCATGCTTGGGTGGTGCCGTCTTCGACCACGATCTCGGCTTCCTTGTCGACCATATGTTCGCGCATCAGCATTTCGGCTTCTTTCACCGCTCTCTTCACATACGGGCCTCGGGCGCTGAATGTGATCTCGTCAATGCATCTATCGATTTCGCCGAGGTCGATGCTGACGCGTTTGTTGTCGCGAAATGTTCGCCAGAGGTCTTCGCCGAAATTGCGAATGCGGTGGATACCTGACGCTTGCCCGTCGCGAAATTTGATGCGGATTATGACCATGCCTTTGCAAGCTTTCGAACGGCTGGTGCGGGCCGGACCAGGAAGGTCCAGCCCGCAATCGTTCAGGCCGGCAGCGCTCCGGACTTCTTCGCCGTCCAGGTGGCGATGTAATCCATCAGGCCGGGGTTGAGGCAGTCATAGGGCTCCAGCCCGATTGTCTTCAGCTGCGAACGGATGCCGTCCATCCCCTTCGGATCGACACCGGACTCGATGATCGATGAGACAAAGGCGGTAAAGCCCGGCGGCGACCAACCGTCCTCTTCGAAGCGTTCGGGATGGATGAAGGACAGGCCCTTGAACGGATGGTCGCGCTCGACCGGCCCGTGCATGTGGACACCGCAGCCGGTGCAGGCATGGCGCTGGATCAGCGCTGAGGGGTCGACCACCTTCAGCTTGTCGCCGTTTTCGGTGACGGTGACGTCGCCGGTGCCGGCCACGGCAACGACTGAGAACACCGCGCCTTCCGGCTTCCAGCATTTGGTGCAGCCGCAGGCGTGATTGTGGGCGATCTGGCCTTTGACCTTCACCTTCACCGGCTTGCTGGTGCAGGCGCAGACCAGCGTGCCGCCGGCAAAGCTTGCGCTTTCCTTCGGCAAGCCATTGTCGATTTTCGGATGCAGTTTCTCCGCCATTCTTTTCTCCTCCCAGTTGTGAACCACAGGGGTCGCTGGCCGTTGGTCGGCGGTTTGTGGTCTTCCTCAGTAAACGACGACGCTTCTGATCGATTTGCCCTCATGCATCAGGTCGAACCCCTTGTTGATGTCCTCGAGCTTCAGCGTGTGGGTGATCATCGGGTCGATCTGGATCTTGCCGTCCATGTACCAGTCGACGATCTTGGGCACGTCGGTGCGGCCGCGCGCGCCGCCGAAGGCGGTTCCCATCCAGGTGCGGCCGGTGACCAGTTGGAACGGCCTTGTCGAAATCTCCTGGCCGGCACCGGCGACGCCGATGACGACCGACTTGCCCCAGCCGCGATGCGAGGCTTCCAGCGCCTGGCGCATCACCTTGGTGCTGCCGGTGCAGTCGAATGTGTAGTCGGCGCCGCCGATCTGGTCGGCGCCACGCTTGGTCATGTTGACGAGGTAGGGCACGACATCGCCGTCGATTTCCTTCGGATTGACGAAATGCGTCATGCCGAACCGCTCGCCCCACTCCTTCTTGTCGTTGTTCAAATCGACGCCGATGATCATGTCGGCGCCGGCAAGTTTCAGGCCCTGGATGACGTTGAGGCCGATGCCGCCGAGGCCGAAGACGACCGCGGTGGCGCCGATCTCGACCTTGGCAGTGTTGATCACAGCGCCGATGCCGGTGGTGACGCCGCAGCCGATGTAGCAGATCTTGTCGAAGGGCGCGTCGGGGTTGACCTTGGCCAGCGCGATCTCGGGCAGCACGGTGAAGTTGGAGAAAGTCGAGCAGCCCATATAGTGAAAGATCTTGTCCTTGCCGATCGAGAAGCGCGATGAACCATCCGGCATCAGGCCCTGGCCCTGGGTGGTGCGGATGGCCGTGCACAGATTGGTCTTTCGCGACAGGCAGGAATGGCACTGGCGGCATTCGGGCGTGTAGAGCGGGATGACATGGTCGCCCTTCTTGAGCGAGGTGACACCCTTGCCGACATCGACGACGACGCCGGCGCCCTCATGGCCGAGGATGGCTGGAAACAGGCCTTCCGGATCGGCGCCAGACAGCGTGAATTCGTCGGTGTGGCAGATGCCGGTCGCCTTGATCTCGACCAGCACCTCGCCCTCGCGTGGGCCGTCGAGATCGACCTCCATGATCTCCAGCGGCTTTCCGGCGGCGACAGCGACAGCGGCGCGGGTTTTCATGGGGCAGTTCCTCCAATGCGAATTTTTTTCCAAGGTTTCAGGTTTTATCGACACGATCAACCGGAACCTGGTGCCAGGACTGGTCCACAGCGGTGAATTGGAATCGCAAGTCGATTGAAAGGCAGTGAATTGCATGGTCGGCTTGACCCTGCAAGCACAGGCCATAAAAGGAACGGCCGACCCGAGGGGATGACATTTCGCATGTTCACGAAAATCCTGATCGCCAATCGCGGCGAAATTGCCTGCCGCGTCATCAAGACGGCGCGCAAGATGGGTATCGCCACGGTTGCCGTCTATTCCGATGCCGATCGCGATGCCGTGCATGTCGAGATGGCCGACGAGGCGGTGCATATCGGGCCTTCGCCA
Source organism: Mesorhizobium sp. M7A.F.Ca.US.010.02.1.1 (assembly GCF_004023085.1). NCBI lineage: Bacteria > Pseudomonadati > Pseudomonadota > Alphaproteobacteria > Hyphomicrobiales > Phyllobacteriaceae > Mesorhizobium > Mesorhizobium sp. M7A.F.Ca.US.010.02.1.1. Next base: position 218,314 of record NZ_RZRV01000006.1, read on the forward strand.
GCCGCGCTGAGCTATCTCGTCCCGGAAAAGATCATCGCCGCCTGCAAGGAAACGGGGGCTCAGGCCGTGCATCCCGGCTACGGGTTCCTGTCCGAGCGGGCGGCCTTCTGCGAAGCGCTGGAAGCGGAAGGCATCATTTTCATCGGCCCGAAGCCCAAAGCCATCAAGGCGATGGGCGACAAGATCGAATCGAAGAAGTTTGCCAACGCCGCCAAGGTTTCCACCGTGCCCGGCTGGCTCGGCGTCATCGAGAATGCCGACCATGCCGAAAAGATCGCCGGCGAAATCGGCTATCCCGTGATGATCAAGGCTTCGGCCGGCGGCGGCGGCAAGGGCATGCGCATCGCCTGGAGCGAGGCCGAAGTGCGCGACGGCTTCGACCGCGCGCGCTCGGAAGCCAAGAGCTCGTTCGGCGACGATCGTCTCTTCATCGAGAAATTCATCGTCGATCCGCGCCACATCGAAATCCAGGTGCTGGCCGACGCGCATGGCAACGCGCTCTATCTCGGCGAGCGCGAATGCTCGATCCAGCGACGCAATCAGAAGGTCGCCGAAGAGGCGCCATCGCCATTCCTGGACGCCGCGACACGCAAGGCCATGGGCGAGCAGTCGGTGGCGCTGGCCAGGGCTGTCGATTACCAGAGCGCCGGCACGGTCGAATTCATCGTCGACAAGGACAAGAACTTCTATTTCCTTGAAATGAATACACGATTGCAGGTCGAGCATCCGGTGACGGAGCTCGTCACCGGCATCGATCTGGTCGAGCAGATGATCCGCGTCGCCGCCGGCGAAAAGCTTGGCCTGAAGCAAAGCGACATCAAGCTGAACGGCTGGGCGGTGGAAAGCCGGCTCTATGCCGAAGACCCTTACCGCAACTTCCTGCCTTCGATCGGCCGACTGACGCGCTACCGGCCGCCTGAGGAAGGACAATTCGGCGATGTCGTCATCCGCAACGACACCGGCGTCACCGAAGGCTCCGAAATCTCGATGTTCTACGATCCGATGCTCGCCAAGCTGTGCACCTGGGCGCCGACGCGTCTGGAGGCCATCGATGCCATGTCGGAAGCGCTCGACAGCTTCGTCGTCGATGGTATCGAGCACAACATTCCGTTGCTGGCCGCCTTGATGCAGCATCCGCGTTGGCGGGAAGGGCGGATATCGACCGCTTTCATATCGGAGGAATATCCCGACGGCTTCGCGCCGGTCGTGCCGAACGACGACGAGAAGGCGGTGCTGGCGTCGATCGCGACCGCGGTGGAACTGCTGCGCCGTGACCGGCTCGACCGGTTGGGCGGGCGGCTGGCGCCGCATTCGGGAGCTCTGAAGCGCGACTGGGTGGTAAAGATCGGCGATGACTATCTGTCGGCGTCGATCATCGAGGGCATGATTTCCATTCCGATGGAAATCGATCTGTCGATCGAGGGCGGCAGGGCGTTGACCGTTGCATCCGACTGGCGGCCGGGCGACCTGGTCTGGCGCGGCACGGTCGGCAAGCGCAAGGTTACGGCTCAGGTCAGGCCGGTTGCCAACGGCTTTCGCATAGCCTGGAAAGGCATGTCGGTGACCGCGCGCGCCATGCTGCCGCGCACCGCCGAGCTGGAAAGGCTGATGCCCGAAAAGGTGGCGCCGGACACGTCGAACCTGCTGCTTTGCCCGATGCCTGGCCTTGTCGTGTCAATTGCCGTTGCCGAAGGCCAGGAGGTCAAGGCCGGCGAGACCTTGGCGGTGGTCGAAGCGATGAAGATGGAAAACGTGCTGCGCGCCGAACGCGACCTTGTCGTGTCGAAACTCAACGCCAAGCCAGGCGACAGCCTGGCGGTGGATGCGGTGATCATGGAGTTTGCTTAGGGCTAGCCGGGCAGGCAGCCTGTGATCAGCAGCGGTTTGTGCTGGACTGGCATCGCCCGGTCCCGGACAATACATCTCCATCGACTCAGGATCTTCAAGCAGCATCATGGCCGACGAAAAACTTCCCCGCGATCCCCTGAAGCGCGAAGCAGCGATCGCGGCTGCGCGGCCGGAGGCGCCGGCGCGGCCCTTCGTCCATCTGCGCGTGCATTCGGCTTATTCGCTGCTGGAAGGCGCCTTGCAGATCGGCAAGGTGGTGGCTCACGCGGTCAAGGACGAAGCCCCGGCCATCGCCGTCACCGACACCAACAATCTGTTCGGCGCACTGGAATTCGCGCAGAAGGCGGTGAAGGACGGCATCCAGCCGATCATCGGCTGTCAGACGGCGCTCGCCTTTTCCGGCGAAAACAGCGATGGCCAGCGCGACCGCAGGCGGCAGGGCCCGGATATGCGGCCGGTGGTCCTGCTCGCCGCGACCGAAGCCGGCTATTCCAATCTGGTCAGGCTGGTTAGCCGCGTCTACCTCGAAACGCCGCCGGGCGAAGCCGTGCACCTGACCACCGAAATGATGGACGGCTATTGTGACGGATTGATCTGCCTCAGCGGTGGGCCGCGCGGACCGATCGGCACCGCGCTCAAGGAAGATCGCCGCGACCTGGCCGAAGCCCGGCTTTTGACCCTCAAGGAGATGTTCGGCGACCGGCTCTATGTCGAGTTGGACCGGGTTTCCGGTTATGACCGCGTGATCGAAAAATCCTCGATCGATCTGGCGTATGCCCATGAACTGCCCCTGGTCGCCACCAACGAGGCGTTCTTTTCCTCTCGTGACGACTATGACGCACATGACGCGCTGATCGCCATCGCCGAGGGATCGGTGGTCGCCGCCGACAATCGTCGCCGGCTGTCGCCGGACAATTTCCTGCGCAGCCAGGCCGATATGGCGAGGCTGTTTGCCGATCTGCCGGAGGCGATCGACAACACTGTCGAGATCGCGCTGCGCTGCTCCTACTATCCGAAGAACCGCAATCCGATCCTGCCGCGCTTCACCGGCGGCGATGTCGCCGACAATGACGCCGCCGTGCAGGCGGAAGCCGACGAACTGGCCCGCCAGGCGCATGAGGGGCTCGACGCGCGCCTCGCCATGCATGGCCCAACCGCCGGCTATACGGTCGAGCAATACCGCGAGCGGTTGAACTTCGAGCTTGGCATTATCACCAAGATGAAGTTTCCCGGCTACTTCCTGATCGTTGCCGACTTCATCAAATGGGCCAAGGCGCAAGGCATTCCGGTCGGGCCGGGCCGCGGTTCGGGCGCAGGCTCGTTGGTCGCCTATTCGACGACCATCACCGACATCGATCCGCTGCGCTTCTCGCTGCTGTTCGAGCGCTTCCTCAATCCCGACCGCGTGTCGATGCCCGACTTCGACATCGACTTCTGCCAGGATCGCCGCGAGGAGGTCATCCGCTACGTCCAGCAGAAATACGGCCGCGACCAGGTCGGCCAGATCATCACCTTCGGTACGCTGCAGGCTCGCGCCGTGCTGCGCGACGTCGGCCGTGTGCTGCAGATGCCCTATGGCCAGGTCGACAAGCTGTCCAAGATGGTGCCGCAGAACCCGGCCAATCCGGTCAAGCTCGCTGACGCCATCGCCAACGAGCCGCGCTTTGCCGAAGAGGCCGAGAGGGAGCCGATCGTCCAGACGCTGCTCGATATGGCGCAGAAGCTGGAAGGCCTTTACCGCCATGCCTCGACGCACGCCGCCGGCATCGTCATCGGCGACCGGCCGCTGTCGGAACTGGTGCCGATGTACCGCGATCCGCGCTCGGACATGCCGGTCACCCAGTTCAACATGAAATATGTCGAGCAGGCCGGACTGGTGAAGTTCGACTTCCTCGGCCTGAAGACGCTGACTGTGCTGGAGACGGCGGTGAAGCTGATCCGCCGGCGCGGCATCGAGATCGACCTGGCGACGATCCCGCTCGACGATCCCGACACCTACGCCATGCTGTCGCGCGGTGAAGTGGTCGGCGTGTTCCAGGTGGAAAGCGCCGGCATGCGCAAGGCGTTGATCGGCATGCGGCCCGACTGCATCGAGGACATCATTGCGCTGGTGGCGCTTTACCGCCCCGGTCCGATGGAGAACATTCCGACCTACAACGCCCGCAAGCATGGCGAAGAGGAGATGGCGTCGATCCATCCCAAGATCGACCATCTGGTGAAGGAGACGCAAGGCGTCATCGTCTACCAGGAACAGGTGATGCAGATCGCGCAGGAGCTGTCCGGCTACTCGCTCGGCGAAGCCGATCTGCTGCGCCGCGCCATGGGCAAGAAGATCCGCGCCGAGATGGACAAGCAGCGCGAGCGCTTCGTCTCCGGCGCTGTCGAGCGTGGCGTCGGCAAGCCGCAAGCCGACTTCATTTTCGACCTGCTGGCCAAGTTCGCCGACTATGGTTTCAACAAATCGCATGCCGCCGCCTACGCGGTGGTTTCATACCAGACCGCCTATCTCAAGGCGCATTATCCGGTCGAGTTCCTGGCGGCGTCGATGACGCTCGACATGGGCAACACCGACAAGCTCGCCGATTTCCGCCAGGACGCGCTACGCCTCGGCATAGAGGTTCTGGCGCCGTCGGTGACATCGAGCTTTCGCCCCTTCGAGGTCGGTGAGAACCGCATCTACTATTCGCTGGCGGCGCTCAAAGGCGTCGGCGACGCGGCGGTCGAACACATCGTTGCCCAACGTGGGGAAAAGCCGTTCAAGAACCTTGCTGATTTCTGCGAGCGGGTCGATCCCAAGATTGTCGGCAAGCGCGTCTTCGAAAGCCTGATCATGGCCGGTGCGCTCGATTGCTTCGGCCACGACCGCGCGTCGATGATGGCGGGCGTGGAGCGCATGATGGGACTGGCGTCGCTGGCGCAGCAGAATGCGGTTTCCGGCCAGCACGACATCTTCGGCGCTTCGCTCGGCGCCCAGTCGCAGGCACTCAATCTGCCGGCGACAGAGCCGTGGCTCGCCGCCGATCGGCTGCACCGTGAATTCCAGGTGGTCGGCTTCTATCTCTCGGCGCACCCGCTCGACGAGTACAAGGCGGCCCTGCAGAAGATGCGGGTTCAGACGTGGGCCGAGTTTTCGGCGGCCGTCAAACGCGGTGCCGCCGCCGGCCGTCTGGCCGGCACGGTGACGTCCAAGCAGGAGCGCAAGACGCGCACCGGCAACAAGATGGGCGTTATCGCCTTTTCTGACACATCCGGCCAGTACGAAGCCGTGCTGTTTTCCGAAGGACTGGCGCAATATCGCGATCTGCTCGAGGCCGGCCGCTCCGTGGTCATCACCGTTGCCGCCGAGGACAGGCCGGAAGGCGTCAATCTGCGCATCAACTCAGTGCAGTCGCTGGAGGACGAGGCAAGCCGTATCCAGAAGGCACTTCGCATCTTCGTGCGCAACGCCTCGCCGATCAACACGCTGGCCGGCCAACTGACCGTCAGGGGCGAAGGCCAGGTCAGCTTCGTGCTGATCAAGGAAGAGGGCGAGGGGGAAATCGAGATCGAGCTGCCGAACCGCTACCGGATTTCGCCGCAGATCGCCTCGGCGATGCGCGCGGTGCCGGGCGTGGTCGAAGTGGAGTTGGTGTGACCCCCGCTCTTTCTCGCGCGCGGCAATCAGCCTGGCGGTCGCTGCCGCGAACGCCAGCGCAGTCAGCATGAAGCCGGCGCAGAGGAACGGGTCGCAGGCGGTTTCAGCCTTGGCGCGGCTGCGTGACAGGCTGCGCAGGCTCTATCATGGGCGCACGCCGGCCGCTTTCCGGTTCCAACTGGTGGCCGTCGTCATCGACCTCGCCATCATCGCCTTCTTCATCGCGACGCCGGTCCTTCAGGACAAGCCGTCATTCCTCTGGCTCGACTATTCGGCGGCCGCGCTTGTCGCCGCGGACCTGATCGCCCGGCTGCTTGCCTCCAAAAACATGCTGCGGCTGATGAAGCAGCCGACGTCGTGGGTCGATGTCTTCATCCTTTTGACGCTGCTGATGCCGACGGCGTTCGCCAATCTCGCCTTCCTGCGCATCCTGCGGCTGTGGTCGTTGTCGCGCAGCGGTTCGCTCTGGCGGCATCTGGAGATGCGCGGCCTGCGGCCGTGGCGCGAGGCCAGCCACGCCGTCATCAACCTTTTGACCTTCCTGTTCGTCATCACTGGCTTCGTCTACACGTTCTTCTTCCGCACTGGCGCCGGTCTGGAAAACTATATCGACGCGCTTTATTTCACCGTCGCCACGGTGACGACGACCGGCTTCGGCGACATTGTGCTGCCGGGCATGGCCGGCAAGCTGACGGCAATCGTCACCATGATCATCGGCATATCGCTGTTTGTCAGACTGGCTCAGGCGATCTTCCGGCCAGCCAAGGTTTTGTTTCCCTGCCCGCAGTGCGGCCTGCGGCGGCACGAGCCGGACGCCGTGCATTGCAAAGCCTGCGGCCATCTTCTCAACATACCCGACGAAGGGAACTGACGGCCGGCGGGACTACGACGCCGCCACTTCGGCCGGCTTCATTGGCCTGCGCTGAAGATTGAGCAGATTGCCCATCAGGATCAGCAGCGCGCCACCAGCGGTGAAGGCGTCGATCTGCTCGCTATAGAGCAGCCAGCCAATCAGCGCCGACAGCGGCACGCGCAGGAAATCCATCGGCGAGACGATAGTCGCGTCGGCATGACCAAGCGCACGGGCCATGCAGAAATGCGACGACATGCCGGTGAAGGCGATCAGCACGATCCATGGCCACAGCTCCAGTGGCGGGTTGCGCCACGTATAGAGCGCCGGGATGAGACCGACTATCGACTGGATAATCAGCATCCAGCAGATGATGCGCACGACGCTGTCCGTCCGGGTCAGCGATTTGATCGTGACCACCGAGATGCCGAAGCAGGCCGCGGCACCCAGCACGACGAGATGTCCAGGATCGCTCGAGCCGACACCGGGGCGCACGATGATCACCACGCCGATCAGCCCCAGCCCGATCGCTGCCAGCTTGGGCCGGTTGAGCCTTTCGTCAAGAAAAATCACCGCCAGGATAGCTGTCCAGATCGGCGTGGTGAATTCGATCGAGATCAGCACGGCCAGCGGGATCAAAGTGAGGGCGTAGAGCCAGGCCGCCTGGCCCGTGTAGTGGATGACGTTGCGGGCGATATGGGCAATGGGGCGCCGCGTGCGCATGGCTTGAAAGCCGCCACTCGTCATCACCAGCGGCAGAAGGATGAAGAAGCCGATCACAGAGCGCAACTCCAGCACCTGGAAGACGTTGAGCTCCGCTGTCGTGGCTCGGCCGGCGACCGTCATCCCAAGGAAGGAAGCGATCGACAGCGCCATCCAGAACGCGGCCTTGGGGATCGAGGGTGTGGGTGCCATTCGCGCTATGTCGCAGGCCAGGACTTCTGCCGCAATCGCTACGCAAGGCATTCTTCTGGGCCAGTCGCGACTGGCTGGATATTGTAAAACAGTCATGTGGCGGGCGGAACCTGAAACGGCAAGTGGCGTTGAATCCCGATGGTCAGCCGTGCTGGTGGACCGTCCCGCCTTTTTGAAGATCGACAGGGAGAGCTTCGATGAGATCCTTCGCGCAATTCGCGCTTGCCGGCGGTTTACTGGTTGCGGCAGGCGCGGCACATGCCGACGAGACGCAATTTCTCCAGTCGTTCAAGGGCAATTTCGCCGGCAGGGGTATCGTCAAGGTCACCACCGATGCGCCGACCGTGAACGTGTCCTGCACGTTCAGCTCGAACGCGACATCGATCTCCCTGTCGCTCGACGGCAATTGCCGGGGGCTTGTCGTGGTCACGCGTGCCATCAGCGCGGATCTGAAGGCCAGCGGCGCCAAATACAGCGGCACCTATGTCGGCTCTCGCACGGGACCGGCACAGCTCAACGGCAGCCGTTCGGGCAACGCGATCAACCTGGGCATTCGCTGGGCCAAGGAGGTCAATGGCGACCGAAGGGCGCAGATGAAGGTCGAGAAACGCGGCGAGAACGGCATGCGGCTGACCGTCATCGACACCGACCCGAAAACCGGCAAGAGCGTGGTGACGAGCAGGATTGATCTGCAGCGCACCTAATCCTCGAGCGGCTCCGGCGGATGGGCGTCGCGGCCCTTGCCGAATGTGTAGCCGGTTTCCACCGCCTTGCGGCCGAACTTGTCGCGGAGGGCATCGATGGCGCCTTCGGCCATGGCGCGCTTGCGCGATTGGATGTCGACCAGATCGGGCGGGTCGGCCTTGTCGTCGTCCGAGAGGTCGCTGACACCGATGCCGAGCAGCCGATATTTCGTGCCGTCGGTTTCCTTGCGCAGAAGCTCCACCCCGGTCTGAAAGATGCGGTCGGCGAGCCGGGTCGGATCGCCGAGCTGGCGATTGCGCGTGCGCAGCTTGAAATCCTGGCTCTTCAGTTTCAGCACCACAGTGCGCCCGGCAATGCCTGACTTTTTCAGCCGTGCCGAAACCTTTTCCGAAAGACCCCTGAGAACCGCGACCAGTTCCTCTAGCGACGCGATGTCGGTGTCGAAGGTGGTTTCGGCCGATACGCTCTTGGCATCCTGGTCGGGATCGACGCGGCGGACGTCCTCGCCGCGCGAAAGGTGGTAGAGCCGGTCGCCCATCGTGCCGTAGCGGCGCATCAGGTCGCCGCGATCCATCTGCTGCAACTGGCCGATAGTGCGGATGCCGTCACGCTCCAGGGTGGCGTTGAATGCCTTTCCGACACCCCAGATCATGGTCACCGGCTGCGCCGCCAGGAAGCCGACTGCCTCGGCCTCGCCGATGACCGAGAAACCGCGCGGCTTGCGAAAATCAGACGCAATCTTGGCAAGGAACTTGCAATAGGACAGGCCGGCCGAAACGGTGATGCCGATCTCCTTCTCGACGGCCTGCGCGAAGCGCGCCAGCACCACAGCAGGCGGCAGGCCGTGCAGTCGTTCGGTGCCGGCGAGGTCGAGAAACGCCTCGTCGATCGACAGCGGCTCGACCAGCGGTGTCAGCGCTTGCATCATGGCGCGCACTTCGCGGCCGACGCGCACGTATTTTTCCATGTTGGGGCTGATGACGACCGCCTCCGGGCAGGCTTCGAGCGCCTTGAACATCGGCATGGCCGAGCGGACGCCCTGGATGCGGGCGATGTAACAGGCGGTGGAGACGACGCCGCGCTTGCCGCCGCCGATGATCAGCGGCTTGTCCTTGAGCGCCGGATTGTCGCGCTTTTCGATCGCCGCATAGAAGGCGTCGCAATCGATATGGGCCAGATGCAGCCGGTAAAGCTCGGGATGACGCACAAGCCGGGGGCTGCCGCAGCGCTCGCAGCGGCGCGTCGGGCTGCGCTGAAACATCAGGCAGTCGCGGCAAAAACCGTGATCGGGATTGTTGACAGGGGCCGCCATCGCTGCGAACATAAAGAGAACAGAAGCAATGGTACGACAGTGCAAGGCCAGCGACAAGGCTGGCCTGGGGAGAACGCATGAGCACGACCATAGCGCCGCTTGCGCCCGAGCTTTGGGCTGAATTCGAGGACCTCTTCGGCAAGCAAGGCGCCTGCTACGGCTGCTGGTGCACGCATTTCCGGCTGGCGCCGGCGATGCGCCGCGAGAGCAGCCGGGAACGCAACAAGGACCACATCAAGGCGCGTATCGAAGCCGGCCCGCCGCCCGGACTGCTGGCATTCGAGGATGGCCAGGCGGTTGGCTGGATGCAGATCGGACCGCGCGCCGACGTGCCCGAATGGAACAATCAGGGCAGGGGGTCGGCACCGGTCGATCCTGCCGACGCGGGGGATGCGGCCGTTTGGGCGATCTCCTGCTTCTTCATCCGCGCCAAGGCGCGCGGCAGGGGCATCACGCATCGCCTCGTCGAAGGCGGCATAGGTTTCGCCCGCCAGAATGGGGCCCGGCTGCTCGAGGCGTGCCCGATGGACCTGTCTCGCGATTCGCGCTCGATCGGCCTGTTCGTCGGTTCGTCACGGGTCTTCGAGAAGGCGGGTTTCGAGCGGCTGGTGGAACGCAAGGCCGGTCGCCCGCTGATGCGGCTGGTGCTTTGATCGAGATGGTCTGCCCGGGTGCCGTTGTCGATCTCACCTTGCGGTTGCAGCGGTAATTTCATACCAGACGGACAAAGTCTTTCTTCTAGGTCAAACGGAGAATTCGCGTGAACCGTGCCCTGCCATTCGTGTTCCTTCTTGCGTTGAGTGCCCCTGCTTTCAGCCAGACCGCCGACAGTCAGGGTGCGAAGCAATTGTCCGACGACTTGTCCCGCTATGTCGGCAAGCAGGCCATCGACAAAGGCATTTTGAAGGTTTCGCTCGAAGGTGGCGCCTACAAGATCGTGTTCGATTTCAAGGCACTTGCCGCATCATTTCCGGACCAGAAACTGCTGAAGTTCGACTTCGCGCCCTATGCCTTGATGGTCAAGCCGCGCAGCGACGGGTCCTGGGATGTCTCCATGGATTTCTCCCAAACCGCCTCCTTCGAGTTCAACGGACCCGAGGGGCTGCAAAGCACTCAGTTTTCGATCAAGGACGGCAAGGGTTCGGGCGTCTACGATCCAAATCTGGCGGCCTTTACCAGCGGCACCAGCTCGATGGCCGGCATGACGATGGCATCGAAGGATGCCAAGCAGCACATGGAAGCCAGCACGGGCGCCGGCATCGCGACCGTTGCCGCGACCAAGTCGGCGACCGGGGGCGTCGATTTCACAACCTCGCAGAAGGTGTCGAGTTTTGTCGAAGCGATCAATTTCGATGACCCCGAGAGCGGGCTGAAATTCCCGGTCACCGTCAGGTCGCCTGAACTGTCGGTCGAAGCCAGCGGCAAGGGCGTGCGGACCAAGCCATTGCTCGATCTCCTGGCATTTGCGGTGGCCAACGAGGACGAGGCGACGCTGAAGGACAACCAGGCGCAGCTCAAATCGCTTCTGCTCGCCGCCTTGCCGCTTTGGCAGCGTATCGACGGGACCTACGGTTTCAAGGATTTCGCGGTGGAAAGCCCGGTCGGCAATTTCGGCGCCACCCAGCTCAGCACCGTGTTCGGCACCGATGGCGTGGCCGAGAACGGCACGATCACGTACGGCATCAAGGCATCGGGGCTGACCGTGCCGACCCAGCTTCTGCCGAGCTGGAGCGTGGGGTTGTTGCCCACCGATGTCGATTTGAACTTTGGCGGCGCCAATATCGATCTCGACAGCATGGCGAAGAAGGCGATCGAAGCCTTTGATCTCAATAAGAATCCGCCGCTGTCGGCCGAATTCGGCGAGCAACTTAAGGTCGACTTCATGGCCAGGATGCCGAAGGTCGTGCTTGGCCACAGCACCGTGAAGAACAAGGACACGGAGATCGCGCTGGAAGGCGAGATGACATTCCCAGGCGAAAAGCCCGAAGGAAGCGTAACCGTCGATGTCGCCGGCTTCGACAAGCTTGTCGAAGGCCTGCAGCAAGCGGCAAAGTCGGAACCGGAGGTTGGCCAATACGTGCCAGTCGCTCTCATGGCGAAGGGCTTTGGCAAGACGCTACCCGATGGCCGGCTGGAATGGATCGTCAATGCCAAGGCCGATGGCTCGGTCACCGTCAATGGCGTCATGCTGAAGCCCGCCGATCCGGCCGTGGACGACAGCGTGGATGATGGTGACGGCGCCGATGACAGCGGAGACGACAGCGGCGGCGCAGGTGCGAACTGAACCCCTGAAGCTGGAGTTCAGAGCCCCAGCGCGCTTTGAATCTTGGGCGCTGCCTCGTGCCAGTCCTGGACGACGACCACATCGTCCGTCACCGGCGGCAGGAATGCGCGCAGCGAATTGTCGGCCATCAGGTGGAACAGTTCGGCGTCGGCGACCGATTCCCGTACCGACGCCAGATTGTGCGGCTGATCGTCGACGAAAACCACCGGTCGGCCGGCCCTGCCGCGAAGCTTGGCCACCGCCGGTCCTTTGGCCATTTCAGTGGTCAGAAGCGGATAGCTCAGTCCAAGCGCGTCGAGATGGACGCGACGCACGGCACGGTGCTTGTGCGGCATGGCCGTCAGCAAAACGATTTCCGCGCGGTCGCCAAACCCTGCCAGGGCTTCTGCCGCGCCGTCCGTAATGTTTTGCCAATCGGCTTGCGCGTCAAAGAAATCGGCCAGCAGTGCCGTGACTTCGGGCTGTTCGATCAGGCGGCCGCTGGCGGTCTCTGCGATGTTGCCGGTCAGCCGAAACGAGGCCAGCGTCAAGCCATAGCCGCGCGCCTTGAGGAAATTCGGAAACGGTCGGATGAATTCGAGCACGACGTCATCGACGTCGAGCACCAGCAGCGGTCGGTCGTCGGCTGCCAGTTCTTCAATCTGGCGCGCGGTTTCCGGATCATCGCTCATATGGAATGCTCGTGGTTGTCGTCGCCCAGCGGCAGCGACCGCAAGGCCTTGCCGACAGCCGCCGGCGGGGTGCCGGTTACCTCGGCAAAGCGCATCAGAGTCGGCTCGTGGGCGAGGATGAATTGCAGGACACCGGCCAGAAAACCCGGCTCGCTGGCGGCTTTGCGGATCGAATGGACCTCTATGCCGGTGATCGCCAGAAAGCGCGGCAGCAGCTCCGGATCGGAGGCGACGAAGCCCAGGGCCTTCACGGCAATCGATTCCGCTTCTTCGCGCATTGACGCTGCGTTTGCCATCACTACCTTCGGTGTGTGGAATGAGTCTCTCCCGCAGTAATGGCAAGAGTTGCTTGCGGCAAGCCATTAGAGCGTGGCGCGCCCTTTGGACGCGCAGGGACGAGGTGGAATTCGCGCTGTTTTCCAGCCGCGGATTTCCGTTTCGTCAATCATATTGCCGTAAAGTGAAGCAGGGTTTGGTGCGTTCAGACATGGGCGCATGACGGTCGCCTTCGAAGCGGAAGGGCAGCCGGGACGGGAAATCGATGCCGAAGAAGGTTATGATCGTCGAGGACAATGAGCTCAATATGAAGCTCTTTCGGGACCTCATCGAGGCAAGCGGTTACGAGACCGTGCGCACCCGCAACGGTCTGGAAGCGCTCGATCTGGCGCGCCAGCACCGGCCGGATCTGATCCTGATGGATATCCAATTGCCTGAAGTGTCGGGGCTTGAAGTGACCAAATGGCTGAAGGAAGACGACGAGCTGCACGTCATCCCGGTCATTGCGGTGACCGCCTTCGCCATGAAGGGTGACGAGGAACGTATCCGCCAGGGCGGCTGCGAGGCTTATATTTCGAAGCCGATCTCGGTGCCGCGTTTCATCGAAACCATCAAATCCTATCTGGGCGATGCGTGATGTGCCCTTTCAGCCGAGCCGGAGCCTTGTGAAATGACTGCGCGGATCCTCGTCGTCGACGACATCCCTGCCAATGTGCGGCTGCTGGAAGTCCGGCTGCTGGCCGAATATTTCGAAGTGCTGACCGCCACCAACGGGCCGGATGCGATCGAGACCTGCGAGAACGGCAAGGTCGATGTCGTGCTGCTCGACGTGATGATGCCGGACATGGACGGCTTCGAGGTCTGTCGGCGGCTGAAGAGCGATCCGGCGACATCGCACATTCCGGTGGTGATGATCACCGCGCTCGACCAGGTTTCCGACCGCGTCCGCGGGCTCGAGGCCGGCGCCGACGACTTCCTGACCAAGCCGGTCAACGACCTGCAGCTTATGACGCGCGTCAAGAGCCTGGTTCGCCTGAAGTCGCTGACCGACGAGTTGCGGCTGCGCGCCTCGACGACGCGCAACATCGGCATCGAGGAGTTGCTCAGCCGCAATTTCGCATCCGAGGACACGACGCCCAAAGTGCTTTTGATCGACGAACGCAAATCATCCGTCGAGCGCATTCAGAAGATGCTGCGCGACCGCGCCGATCTCGATATCTCCAGCGATCCGCATGCCGGTTTCTTCCAGGCCGCCGAGACGTCCTATGAATGCGTGATGATCTCGACCGCGTTCGCCGATTTCGATCCGCTGAGGCTCTGTTCGCAGTTGCGCTCGCTCGATCGCACCCGTTTCGTGCCGATCATCCTGCTGGCGGAGGAGGGCGAGGAGGAACGCATCATCCGCGGCCTCGAACTCGGCATCAATGATTATCTGATGCGGCCGATCGACCAGCAGGAGTTGACGGCGCGGCTGCGCACCCAGGTGCGCCGCAAGCGCTACAACGACCAGCTGCGCGCCAGCGTCACCCAGACCATCGAAATGGCGGTGACCGACGGCCTGACGGGGCTGCACAACCGCCGCTATCTAGACAGCCATCTGCAGACGCTGTTCGATCGCGCGGTGGCGCGGCGCCGGCCGCTGTCGGTGATGATCACCGACCTCGACCGCTTCAAGGCGATCAACGACGCGCACGGTCATGACGGGGGCGACGAGGTTCTGCGGGAATTCGCACGACGGCTGCGCAAGAATGTCAGGGGTATCGACCTTGCCTGCCGTTTTGGCGGGGAGGAGTTCGTCGTGGTGATGCCGGACACCGAGGGCGCGGTGGCCGAGAAGGTAGCCGAGCGCATTCGCGCCGAAATCGCCCAGGCGGCTTTCGCCATCGGGCAGGACGGCAAGGCGATCGAAGTCACGGTCAGCGTCGGCGTGTCGTCGGTGCTGAAGGGGGTGGACACGGTCGCGGCGCTGATGAAGCGTGCCGATCTCGCGCTCTACGAAGCCAAAAGCGGCGGCCGAAATCGCGTCGTCGCCAAGGCGGCGTAGCGATCCAGCCCCGATTATCCTGTCAACCTGACAGGGTTACCCGTTTACCTTAATCCAAGCGATTCGCGAGCCTTGGTTAAGAAACTGTTGATTTTCATAAACTCTTGCGCAACTGTGCAGGCCTAGACGAAGCCGGCACGAGGATAGAAAGCCGGCTCCGATCCTGGGAATACCCCATGATGCTCAGGTCCGCCGCATCTCCTGGGTCCGTGGGGTCGGCCGGCCGGCGCTGGCACATAGTGGCCTCCTCGTACCGCTGCCAAACGCCGACCGGCCCCCTTTTCTCCAAAAGAACATTAGAACTCCGTGCCAAAGCACGGAGGAATCTGCGTTTTTGCACGTGAAATCGGAATACCCGTTTTAGCCGTTCCTACACAGTTTCGCTGTGAGGGCAGCCAACGATGAGGGGAAGAGCACCCCTTCCATTTCATACATATGGCGCGCAAGAGGCTTGCGGCAAGACCCGGCTCCTCCCGTAAAACCGCGACCCAAGCCAGGGTGCGGAAAACGGGAGTTACGATAATGATTTCAGATCATGCGGTTGTGATCGCCGGGGGTGGTCCGACGGGATTGATGCTGGCGGGCGAACTGGCGTTGGCAGGCGTCGACGTTGCCATTGTCGAAAGGCGGCCGGATCAGAAGCTTGCCGGCCTGCGCGCGGGCGGCCTGCATGCGCGCACCCTTGAGGTGCTCGACCAGCGCGGAATTGCGGATCGGTTCCTCTCGGAGGGCCAAGTGAGCCCGGCCGTGGGTTTTCACATGATCCGCCTGGACATCAGCGACTTCCGAACCCGGCACAATTATCTGCTGGCACTGCGGCAAAACCACATCGAGCACATCCTGGCCGACTGGGTCGGCGAGTTGAAGGTACCGATCTATCGCGGACACGAGGTTACGAGGTTTACGCAGGACGACAGCGGCGTCGACGTCGAACTGTCCACCGGTCACCGCCTGAGGGCCGCATATCTGGTCGGCTGCGACGGAGGCCGCAGCACCATTCGCAAGGCGACCGGTATCGAGTTCGCCGGATGGGATCCGACGATGAGCTGGATGATTGCCGAGGTCGAAATGTCGGAAGAACCGGCATGGGGCTTCCGCAGCAACGCCTCCGGAATTCATGCCCTGGGCAAGATCGAGGGCGGCAAGAAGGTTGGCGTCGTGCTGACGGAGCCATGCCTGGAGGCGCGCGGCGACCCGACCCTGCGCGAGCTCAGCGAGGCGCTGACTGCCATCTACGGCACCGACTTCGGGGTCCACAGCCCGACCTGGCTCTCCCGCTTCACCGACATGACGCGCCAGGCTGCCGCATATCGCGACAGGCGCGTGCTGCTGGCGGGTGATGCCGCGCACATCCATCCGCCGATGGGTGGGCAGGGCCTCAATATCGGCGTGCAGGATGCGGTGAACCTTGGATGGAAGCTGGCCCAAGTCATCAAGGGGATATCGCCGGAAAGCCTGCTCGACAGCTATCACGCCGAGCGTCATCCGGTTGCCGCCCGCGTGTTGCGCAATACGATGGCGCAGGTCGCGCTTCGCCGCACGGATGACCGCAGCAAGGCCTTGGCCGACACTGTTGCCGAGTTGCTCGGCATGGATGAAGCCCGCAAGAAAATCGCCGCGGAGATGTCTGGTTTGGGTGTCCATTACGATCTTGGCGAGGGGCATCCACTGCTTGGGCGGCGAATGCCCGATCTCGATCTGACCACCGCCGGCGGGCCGTTGCGGGTCTTCACCTTGCTGCACGACGCGCGGCCCGTGCTGCTCAACTTCGGTGAGCCCGGCAGGCTGGATCTCGCGCCCTGGGCTGATCGGGTCCGGCAGATCGACGCCGGTTACGCCGGTATCTGGGACCTCCCGGTGCTCGGGAGGGTCGCCGCGCCCGGCGCCGTCTTGATCCGGCCCGATGGTTATGTGGCTTGGGCCGGGGCGGGAACCCAACAGGGGCTGGTGGACGCGCTGACCACCTGGTTCGGGTCGCCTGCTGCCTCAGATTAGCAGATACGATCGAAGCGCGATCGCGCGACCGCCTTGAAAGTATTGCGTCGCTCCCTCCGACAGGGCTCCTGACAGTTGGTTGACAGGAGCTTCCTTCTGTGCAGAAATTGGTTGGACCATTGGACCACTTGGAGGAAATGTGGACCAGAACAGCCTGCCACCCATTCAGACCACGGCGCGCGACGACGCCGTGTTGAAGGCGTTGGTGGGATTTGTTCGCGCCGAAGCCCTGCAGCCGGGTGAGAGACTTCCAACCGAACGCATTCTGGCCGAGCGGCTGAAGGTCAGCCGCAACACCGTGCGCGAGGCGCTGACGCGCTGGGAAGGGCTCGGCCTCGTCGAGAGGCGCCAGGGCAGCGGCACCTATCTCAAGGCGGCTGTTTCACACGATATGCTGCACATGCCGCTGACGCTGGCGGGCGGCAATGATTTCACCAGCCTGATGCAGACGATGGAGATCCGCCGCGCACTGGAGGCGGAGGCCGCAGCTCTTTGCGCCGAACGCGCCAGCCAGGCAGATATCGCCGAAATCGCACGCAAGCTCGACATCATGGAGCAGGCGTTCCGCACACGCGACGGCATGTCGTCGGAAGAGGATTGGGAGTTCCACCAGGCGATCTACCGGGCCTCGGGTAATCCGCTGTTCGAGCAGATCATCGCCGCCATGTACGAGTTGTTCCACCGCTTCTGGGAGCATCCGCTCGGCGTGCGCGACTTCGGCCACGCCAGCTTTCCCTATCACCGCACCATCTACGAACGCATCGCCGCGCGCGACCCGCAAGGCGCACGCGCCGAGGCGCTCAAGCTGATCGCCACCGTCGAAGACGATCTCAAGCGCGGTGCGGCCAAACTCCAACTTTCGAGCCAGACATGAACGAGCATCCATCAGGTTTCGATCACGACTATCTTGCCGAGGCCGCGACACTCTTGGCGCATGACGAACCGTTCCCTGGCGGCGCGGTGGTGCCGCCGATCTACCAGACCTCGCTGTTCACCTTCGCCAATTATGCCGAGATGGCCGATACCTTTGCCGGCAAACGAAAGCAGCCGATCTATTCGCGTGGCGACAATCCGACGGTGATGGAGTTCGAGGCGCGCGTGGCAGCGCTTGAGGGCGCAGAAGCCGCGCGCGGCTTTTCCAGCGGCATGGCGGCGATCAGCGCCACGGTGCTTGCGTTCGTTGGGGCAGGCGAGCGCATCGTGGCGGTGCGCAATTGCTATGGCGATGCCTACCGGCTGTTCGAGCGGCTGTTGCCTCGGCTCAACATCAAGGTCGACTATGTCGACGGCTCCGACCCGGATGCGGTCGCGGCGGCACTTCCCGGCGCCAAGCTGCTCTACCTGGAAAGCCCGACCTCGATGATGTTCGAGCTGCAGGACATCGCGCATCTGACACGGCTGGCCAAGGAACAGGGCATCGTCTCCACCATCGACAATTCCTGGGCGACGCCGGTGTTCCAGAAGCCGATCGCGCATGGCGTCGACCTGGTGCTGCATTCGGCCTCGAAATACCTTGGCGGCCACAGCGACACCGTCGCTGGCGTCGTCGCGGGTTCGGCCGCTCATATCAAGCACATCAACGAGCAGACCTATTCCTATCTCGGCGGCAAGCTGTCGCCATTCGAAGCCTGGCTGTTGCTGCGCGGCTTGCGCACGCTGCCGCTGCGCCTGCCGCACCACATGAAGAGCGGCCTGACCATCGCCGAACGGCTGAAGGCGCATGCCAATGTCGAGCGCGTCAACCATCCTGTCTATTCGAACCATCCGGGCAAGGCGACACTGGCCGGCTATGCCGGTCTGTTCTCCTTCGAGGTGACGGACGAGATCGACATCCCCGTCTTCGTCGATGCGATGAAATATTTCCGCATCGGCGTCAGCTGGGGCGGGCATGAAAGCCTGGTCGTGCCGGCCAAGGCGTCGCTGGAGCAGACGCCTGGCCTGAATTCGATGGCGCGCTTCGGCGTCAGCCCCCGAACCATCCGCTTCAATGTCGGATTGGAGAGTGTCGAAGACCTGTGGGCGGATGTCGCCCAAGCCTTCGAAAAAGCCAGAAAATAACAAGCGGGTTCAAAATGGGAGTCTTGACATGAAAAAACTGACCGTCATGCTTGCCACCGTTGCGGGACTGGCGATTTCCGCCGGAAATGCCGTGGCCGATTCGACCCTGAAAATGGTCGAAGTCATCACCAGCCCGCCACGCACCGAGTTCCTGAAAAAGCAGATCGCCGAGTTCGAAACAGCCAATCCGGGCATCAAGGTCGAGCTGATCTCGCTGCCCTGGGGCCAGGCCTTCGAGAAATTCCTGACCATGGTGCAGGCCGGCGATACGCCCGACATCGTCGAAATGCCGGAACGCTGGATGGGCCTCTATGCCAACAACGCCCAACTCGAGGATCTTGGCCCCTATATGGCCAAATGGGACGACGCCAAAACGCTGGGCGACCGCGCCAAGCAGTTCGGCTCGACCGTCAACAACACCCAGTTCATGATCCCTTACGGCTACTATGTGAACGCGCTGTTCTGGAACAAGAAACTGTTCAAGGAAGCCGGCCTCGATGGTCCGCCGGCGACGCTCGATGATTTCATCGCCGACGCCAAGAAAATCTCTGCGTTGCCGGGCAAATATGGCTACTGCCTGCGCGGCGGGCCGGGCGCTTTCAACGGCATGCACATGTTCATGAACATCGCCGCCGGCAAGGGCGGCTACTTCAACGAGGATGGCACTTCGACGATCAACGAAGAAGGCTCGGTCAAGGGCCTGCAGATGCTGGCCGACATGTACAAGGACGGACTGGCGCCGAAGGATGCGGTGAGTTGGGGTTTCAACGAAACGGTCACCGGCTTCTATTCCGGCACCTGCGCCATGCTCAACCAGGATCCGGACGCGCTGCTCGGCATCGCCGACAAGATGAGCGCCGACGACTTCGCGGTGGCGCCACTGCCGGTCGGGCCGAGCGGCAAGTCCTATCCGACGCTGGGTTATGCCGGCTGGGCGATGTTTGCCAATTCGCAGCACAAGGACGACGCCTGGAAGCTGATGGCGACGCTTCTGTCGCCGAAGGACAATCTGGAATGGGCCAAGGAAGTCGGCGTCGTCCCGATCCACAACGGCGCCGACCAGGATCCCCATTTCAAGACCGAGCAGTTCAAGGGCTGGTTCACGGAGCTCAGCGACAGCTCAAAATATGAAATGGTGACGCCGCCGACGCATCTGGAGAACCTCGGCAATTTCGTCGACCAGGTGGCGATCAAGAATTTTCAGGAAGTGCTGCTTGGCCAGAAGACGGCCAAGGACGTCGCCGACCAGTGGGCTGCCTTCCTGACCAAGGAACAGCAGGATTGGCTGGCGAAGAACAAGAAGTAGTTTTTCTTCCCTTCTCCCCGTTCACGGGGAGAAGGTGTCACGAAGTGACGGATGAGGGGCGGCGCCACGCCTCGATAGGTTCGCGCTGCCCCTCATCTGCCTGCCCGTCCTCCGCAGCAGCTGCGGAGGGTGGACCGGCATCTTCTCCCCGTATAGCGACGGGGAGAAGGACGCTGTCCCCGACGCCGCTCCAGGGAGCTAGATCCACACCCAATGACCTACGCCGTGTCCGAAATACGATCCGCCGGCAAGCCGCGTCGCAAGCGGCTATCCCATGCCGCAATCGAGCCATGGCTCTATCTCAGCCCGGCGATCATCCTGCTGATCGTGGTGCTCTTGGTGCCGCTGGTCGTGGGCATCAGCTACTCCTTCCGCAAATTCTCCGCATTCAAGTCCGAATATGTCGGGCTCGGCCAGTATCAGGCGATGCTGTCGGATCAGGTGCTGGGGCAGGCGCTGGTCAACACGTTGTGGTGGACGGTCGCCAGCCTGTTCTTCCAGTTCTTCCTCGGCCTTGGCCTGGCGCTGCTGCTCGACAAGCCGTTTCGCGGCCGTAAGGCGGTGCAGGCGCTGGTCTTCCTGCCCTGGGCGGTGCCGTCCTTCTTGTCGGGCCTGACCTGGGCCTGGCTGTTCAATCCCATCATCGGCCCATTGCCGCACTGGCTGTTTGCGTTGGGGCTGAAAGCCGAGCCGACCAATGTGCTGTCCGATCCCTCAACCGCCATGTGGGGGCCGATCGTCGCCAATATCTGGTTCGGCATTCCGTTTTTCGCCATCACGCTCTTGGCGGCACTGAAATCCATTCCGTCGGAACTGCATGAGGCAGCGGCTATCGATGGAGCCTCGCCCTGGCAGCGCTTCACCAAGGTGACGCTGCCGTTCCTGGCGCCGACCATCGCCATCACCGTGATGTTGCGCACCATCTGGATCGCCACCTTCGCCGACCTGATCTTCGTCATGACCGAGGGCGGACCCGCCGGCTCGACCAACACGGTGCCGGTCTACATCTATGTCAGCGCCTTCAAGTCGCTGGACAAGGGCTATGCCTCGGCGGTGGCCGTGCTGCTGCTGGTCCTGCTCATTGCTTATGCGATCGCGCTGATCGGCATCCGTCGCACCCTGGTGAGGCACGTCTGATGATCGCAGGACGCTCAACCTCGCAGCGCTTCTTCGGCGGCATCGGCCTCTACGCGGCAATCGCGGCCTACGTGCTCTTTGCCCTGTTCCCGATCTACTGGACGCTAAAAATCTCGGTCACGCCGGAGCGGCTTCTCTATTCCGAAGGCATCACCTTCTGGCCGTCGCACATGACGCTGCAGAATTTCGTCACCGTGCTCGAGGCCACCGATTTTCCGCGTTATTTCCTCAACAGCGTCATCGTCTCGGTATCGACGGCGGCACTGGTGACAATCATCGCCACGCTCGCCGGCTATGCAATGTCGCGCTTCACCTTTCGCGGCAAGGCGGCACTGGCGCTGATGTTGCTTTTGACCCAGACCTTTCCGCTGGTGATGGTCATTCCGCCGATCTACCGCGTGATGGGTCAGATCGGCCTGATCAACAGCCTGACCGGGCTGATCATCATCTACACCGCCTTCAACACGGCCTTTGCCACCTTCCTGATGCAGTCGTTCTTCGACGGCATCCCGAAGGATCTGGAAGAGGCCGCGATGATCGACGGCTGCACCCGCGCGCAGGCGATGCGCAAGGTGATCGTGCCGCTGACGCTGCCGGGCATGGGCGCCACCCTCGGCTTCGTCTTCACTGCAGCCTGGAGCGAGCTTTTGTTCGCGCTGATGCTGATTTCCAGCGACGATCAGAAGACCTTTGCCGTCGGCCTGCTCACCTTCATCGGCAAGTTCGCCGTCGATTGGGGACAGATGATGGCGGCGTCCATCTTGGCGCTGATCCCGGTCTGCATCTTCTTCGCCTTCCTGCAACGCTATCTCGTCACCGGCCTGACCGCCGGCGCCGTCAAAGGATAGATCTATGGCCTCTGTTACGCTCGAAAAGGTCCGCAAGGACTATGGCGCCGTCCGCGTCCTGCACGCGGTCGACCTTGAAATCGCCGATGGCGAGTTCGTCGTCCTGGTCGGTCCGTCAGGCTGCGGCAAGTCCACACTCTTGCGCATGATCGCCGGGCTGGAGGAAGCTTCCGGCGGCGAGATCCGCATCGGCGAGCGGCTGGTCAATGACGTGGCGCCGAAGGACCGCGACATCGCCATGGTGTTCCAGTCCTATGCGCTCTATCCGCATATGGACGTGTCGAAGAACATGGGTTTCAGCCTGCTCTTGAAGAAGGCGCAGACGACGACGATCGATGCCAGGGTGGACGGCGCCGCCAAGCGGCTCGGGCTCGACACCTTCCTGCAGCGCCTGCCGCGGCAATTGTCGGGCGGCCAGCGCCAGCGCGTCGCCATGGGCCGTGCCATCGTGCGGGATCCCAAGGTCTTCCTGTTCGACGAACCGCTGTCGAACCTCGACGCCAAGCTGCGCGTCCATATGCGCGCCGAGATCAAGGCGCTGCACCAGCAGCTGAAGACGACATCGGTTTATGTCACGCACGACCAGATCGAGGCGATGACCATGGCCGACCGGATCGTCGTCATGCATGACGGGCTGATCCAGCAGGTCGGCGCGCCGCTCGATCTCTACGATCGGCCGGCCAACATGTTCGTCGCCGGTTTCATCGGTTCACCCGGCATGAATTTCCTACCGGCGACGGTTCGGGAGGGCGCTACCCCGGAGGCCGTACTGACCGACGGCCAGGCGCTGAGGCTGCCGGAAGGCCTGCCGCTCAAGGATGGTGACGCCATCACCGTCGGTTTGCGGCCCGAGCATATCAAATTGGCGGATGACGGCGCGTTGAAGGGCGAGGTGGGGGTGGTCGAGCCGCTCGGGCTTTCGACACAGTTCTACGTCAAGCTGGCCAGCCAGCAGCTTTGCGTCTTTGCCATGGGCCGTGCCGGCGTGAAGCCCGGCGACGAGGTACGGTTGGCGGCCGAACCACACCAGCTGCATCTATTCGATCCGAAGAGCGGTGAGCGCATCGGCTGAGGGGACTCAGCCAGGGCGGATGCGGGCAGCCGGATCAGGCGCAGTTATCGGGCGGGAATACACGGTAACGCTACATTTCAATTGGATAAAATAGCGGAACGTCCAAGAGACATTTCCGGAACCTAACAGGACCGCTTGGACCTTTGCGCGTAGAGCACAAGACCTTAGTCCCCCCGTCTTCTCAAAAGAACGGAGGTTATTTCGCCACGAACTAGGCCGCCGTCGGAGCTAGTCAACACCGACGGCGGCACCTGCAATATGGGTGAGTGGGTTGTGTGCGGATATGGTGTGATCGCGGAAGGTGATGTAAATCGCTAACCGCGAGGGCTTCTTTTAGACAGCGGCGAGCTGTCCAACGGGTTCTCAGCCGACTTGGCCGATCGCCGCTCCTTCAGCCACAGGGACTTCTTTCTCCTTGCCAGGTTCTCGTCTCGAACGCTGTCTTCGGCGGTCACTCCGCCATGCATCGCGGCAATCACGTAGTCGGCTCTGTTGGTTCGAAAGTCGCCTTTTTGTACGGACATCGTTTTCTCCCAGTGCGAGGCATTTCCCCCCTTTTTGCCTGACACTGAAACTAACTGCCTATCCGTGGTGCAAGTCTACCAATCGGCGATTGTATTAAAACGATACACTCAGCAGGTATGGTGATGGCGCGATCGCACGAGAGGAGCCCATTCTGGCGGGGCTTCTTCATTGACCCGGTTGTGATCCTTGCGGGGGTGCCGCGGCGGGAGGGGTCGGAGCCTGCGGTGCGGGTTC
>NZ_RZRV01000070.1:0-17382 GCF_004023085.1 Mesorhizobium sp. M7A.F.Ca.US.010.02.1.1
TGGCGAAGGTGCCTTTGGCGAACTGAACGTCGGCTACGATCATGACTTCGGCAGCTGGGTCGCAGGCGTCATGGTCGATGCACGCTACTCCGGCATGACTTCCGAACTGGAGCTCGGCGGCGGATCGATCAACGTCGATACCGACTATGGGTTCGATGTGTTGGGCCGCGTCGGCATGAAGATGAACGAATCGACCCTTGCCTATGCGCTTGCCGGCTATAGCTGGCAGCATTTCGATCTGAACGCTTCCGATCCGATCGGCGACATTCTCGACTGGGGTTCCAGCGGTTTCTCGGTTGGTGGCGGCCTTGAAACGGCTCTGTCCAGCAACGTTACCGTCGGTCTCGAATATCGCTATTCGCAGTTCGCCAAGAAGGACTTTTCTTCGGAATTCGGCGCACCTGACGACACCCTTACCGCGACTTCCTCTTTCCACACCGTGCGTCTCGGCGCGAAGTACAAGTTCAACTAAAAGGCCCTCCAGCCAAACAGTTGCAGCCCGTCGGCCATGCCGGCGGGCTTTTTTGTTGCGCGGAATACCCCCGCGCAACAAAAAAGCGGAGCCAAAGCCCCGCTTCCTCGATGTCGAGATTTGCCGCCGGTTCATCCGCGGTCGGCAAATCGATCGACAATGGCTTTCTATCGCGATTATGGGACGGGAGTACGACAACTGTTCCCAGCGGCTAATCTCAGCCTCAAGCGCGCTCGATACGGCACTGGTAGCAATTGTTGCGCGCCGAACGGACATGGACGTAGGCGATCTCGTCGCGTTCGAACAGCGTCTCGGCCCGTGCAGCAATTGCCGTGGTCGGGATGACGCCGCCGCTGCCATAGACGATACGATCATCCCTGCCATAGCCGCGCACGATGTAGTCAGGGCTATCGAGAACCTCGGGCAGCGCCTCGCTCTCAGCGGCACCATCGCATTCCTCGGCATGCAGGAAGATCGGCCCCGTTTCGGCGTAGGGCTGAAGGCTAGGGAATGGCCTGTATGCCAGAACAAGGTAGGCGTCGCCGGCTCCTATATTCTTCAAGCAATGCCGGCAAGGCATGCCGTCACCGTCGGAGATCTTTCGCTCGGGCATTTGGCCATAAGCATCGATCCCGCCGCGCTGCAACGTCCTGACATCTTCGGTCGGCAAAGCTTTGAACTGGATGGTCATCGAAAAATCTCCGGTGTCGTGACTGGAAATTATGTCCTTGAACCCTCGCCGCCCACCCGATTCCTGCCAAATGTCGAAGAGCCGGTCGCCCCTCGGCGATCGGCTCTCATCAAGTCCCGTCGGAGCTGCGGCTCAACGGATGAAATCGTCGAAGCGGCGGAGCGTCACCCGGCGATTCTGCCAGTTTTCGGTCTGCGTCCGCACGAGCAAAAACTCCTCGCCGTAACCAACAGTTTCCAGGGCATGGCCGGGCACGCCGAATTCGCGCACCAATGTGCGCTTCAGCGAAGCGGCGCGCTGTTCGGACAGAGCCTGATTCGACTGGAAGGAGCCGACGGCGTCGGTATGGCCCTCGATCAGCACGCGGGCGCCGCGATCGCGGCGCAGGATGCGCCGCAGCGCGTCGGCAATGGTCTCGATCTTGTCGTATTGCGAACTGGAAATGGCCGCCGAACCGAAGGCGAAGTTGATCGACTGGATATCGATCGAGCGGGCCATGCGGCGCAAATCCGGGCGCCGCTTGAATTCGCGGATGGTGACGCGCTCGTTCGGCCGCAATTTCACACGCGGCGCCGCCTCGAGCTTCCGCTCGATCGTCGCGGCCGAAGGCGTTGTCGCCTGGGCTGCGGCCAGGCTTGGCATGGCAATTGCCGCGATCAGCGCGGCGGCAAGTGTACGGCGGGTCAGCATGTCTTCGTCTCCTTCGGCCTTGGCCGCATTGATGGTGCCGGCAACATGCCAAAAACAGCCTGAAGGGCCGATGAACGACGGGTTCAGATTCGAGCTGGTATTAGCTTCCGGCTAGGGCCGCATGACGCTGGCCGCGCGCTCGGTGAAAGGCAGCGGATGGACGATTTCCCTCTTTTGCGCCACCGGTGCGAAGCCGAGCTTCTGGTAAAGCGGCAGAGCCGCCGGATGATCGAGCGTGCAGGTCTGCACCGTCACCCGCTTCGGCCCATGCGACCATGCGGCAGCGATCGCGGAGCCCAGGAACCAGCGGCCGATGCCTTGCCCGGTCGCATGTTCCATCATGCCGAAATAGGCAAGCTCGACTTCCTCCGGCAGATGCGGCTTGAGGTCGAAGAAACCGGCGGGGGCGCCATCGAGGTAGAGCACCCTGATGTCACGGTCCTCGCGATGGATGCCGGCCGAAAGCTCGTCGTCATCCAGCCTCAGCACATTGACCCAGTGCCATTTGCGCCCCACCCGGTCCATCAGATAGCGGTAGAAATGCAGCGGAATGTCCTTGGTCTTCAGCAGCGCGACCTGACGGTTATACGGCACAGGCGGCGAATAGGCCGGCGGCACATGCATCTCGAGGAACGTCACCGTGACGTCAATGTCTTCCAGCGTGCCGTTTTCCATCGTCTTCATTCCTTGCCGGTCACCACAGGCGTGTCGGAAAGCCCGCCCCACTCCGTCCAGGAGCCGTCGTAAAGCCTGTTGTTCGTATGGCCAAGCGTTTCCAGCGCCAGCGTCACCACCGCCGCGGTAATACCGGAGCCACATGAAGTGACGACAGGTTTCGACAGATCGATGCCGGCCTCCTCGATCGCCTTGCGCAGGCGGTCCTTCGACAACAGCTCGCCATTTTCCGACAGCGCCGAATAGGGCAGATTGCGCGCGCCAGGCATATGGCCGGAGCGGATACCCGCGCGCGGCTCAGGTTCAGTGCCGATGAACCGGCCCGGCCCCCGGGCGTCGGCGATCTGGCTTGCCCCGGTGTCGACGATCCGGCGCATGTCGGCGAGGCTGGCGACGCGCCCGGGGTCGAAATCGGCATGAAACACGCTTGGCGCGATCTTGGTCGGCTCAGCCGTCACCGGCCTGCCGGCGGCTTTCCAGCCATCGAAGCCGCCATCCAGAATATAGGTCTGGAAGACGCCCATCACCCGGAACATCCACCACGCCCGGGGCGCCGAGAAGAAACCCGGACCATCATAGACGACGATGGTGTCATCGGCCGAAACACCCATGGCGCCGACATACTGGGCAAAATGCTGCGGCGACGGCAAGGTATGCGGCAGGGGCGAATCCGGGTCCGAAACGGCATCCTGATCGAGAAATCGTGCGCCCGGGATGTGGGCCGACTCATACTCGCCGCGCGCATCGCGCTTCTGCGCCGGGAGATACCAGGATGCGTCGATGATCGTCAGGCCCGGCTCGCCGAGACGTTGCTGCAGCCAGTCTGCGTCGACGGTGAAGGGGCTGTCCTCGGCCATTTTGTTCTCCTGCTCGCTTTTTGGCGATCACTGTCCTGTTCAGTTTGCCGGCATCGGCCCAAAGCGGATGCGGAAGCGCCGGTTCTCGCGGCCCTTCTTCTCGATCTTGCCGATGTGGATTTCGCCGACTTCGCCGGTGCTCTTCACATGGGTGCCGCCGCAGGGCTGGCTGTCCACCGAGGCGTTGTCGCCGATACAGACCAGGCGGATCTTGCCGGTGCCGACCGGCGGCCGGACGTTCTTGGATTTCACCAGGCCGGGATTGGCGGCCAGATCCTCGTCACTGATCAGCCTGACAAAGATCGGATGATCGGCCCGCACCAGGTCCATCAGCCCGGCAGTGACGTCCTCCTTGGTGAAGCCGGCATCCGGAGCGTCGAAATCGACACGGCTGTCGTCCTCGGAAACCGAGGCACCGGTGATCGGGAACGGGCAGACGACGGTAAGCAGGTGGCAAGCCGCATGCATGCGCATCAGGAGATGCCGCCGCTCCCAGTCGATCGCCAGCCTCAGCGCCTCGCCCACCTGCGGAACCGCCTGCTCCGGCGCTGGCACGTGTATGATCTCGTCCTTGGTCTCGCCGGTGAGGGTGGCGGCAATGGCGATGCGGCTGCCATCGCCGCGTTCGAGATACCCGGTATCGCCCGGTTGGCCACCCGAAGTGGCGTAGAAGATCGTGCGGTCGAGGATGATACCGCCGCGATCGTTGACGGCAACGACCGTTGCGTCCGCCGTCCGCAGGTAGGCATCGTCGCGAAACAGGGCGTCCGTCCTGTTTGCCATCACGCGACCTTTTCGAAAGGCACCGGAATTGTGCTCTTCAGCTCCATCCAGCCTGGCACCGGCAGCTGCTTCTCGCGCAGGAATTCCGGGTTGAACAGTTTTGATTGATAGCGCGTGCCATAATCACAAAGAATGGTCACGATGGTGTGGCCGGGACCCAATTCCCTGGCCAGACGGACCGCGCCGGCTATGTTGATGCCGGTCGAGCCGCCGACGCAAAGGCCCTCTTCCTGGATCAGGTCGAAGACGATCGGCAGCGCATCCTCATCGGGGATCTGGAATGAAAAATCCGGCGTGAACCCTTCGAGGTTGGCGGTGATGCGCCCCTGCCCGATGCCTTCGGTGATCGAGCTGCCTTCGGACTTCAGCTCGCCGCTGGTGTAGAAAGAATAGAGCGCGGCCCCCAGCGGATCGGCGAGCGCGATCTTCACATCCCGGCTTTTGGCTTTCAGTCCGGAGGCGACGCCGGCCAGCGTGCCGCCCGAACCGACCGCCGAGACAAAGCCGTCGACCTTGCCGCCGGTCTGGTTCCAGATTTCCTCCGCCGTGGTGCGGATATGGCCGTCACGGTTGGCGACATTGTCGAACTGGTTGGCCCAGATGGCGCCGTTCGGTTCTGTCTTTGCCAGTTGCTCGGCCAACCGCCCCGACAGTTTCACGTAATTGTTGGGATTCCTGTAGGGCACGGCCGGCACTTCGATCAGTTCGGCGCCGAGCAGTTTGATCGTGTCCTTCTTCTCCTGGCTCTGTGTGTCCGGGATGACGATGACGGTGCGATAGCCGAGCGCCTTGGCGACCAACGTCAGCCCGATGCCGGTATTGCCCGCCGTTCCCTCGACGATCACACCGCCGGGCTTCAGCAGCCCGCGCTTCTCGGCGTCGCGGATGATGAACAGGCCCGCGCGATCCTTGACCGACTGGCCCGGATTCATGAATTCGGCCTTGCCCAGGATCTCGCAACCGGTTTGTTCCGAAGCTTTGTTGAGGCGGATCAGAGGCGTGTTGCCGATCGCGTCGATCACAGAACGGGGCATTCAGGATTCCTTGTGTAGGTGCGCCGAAACCCTAGAAACCCGAAGCTGCGGTTTCAAGGCAAGAATTTGTCTGGTCCAGTCGCATTTGCAGTGCTGTTGTTGCGTCGGCGCTTCCCGAGGCTGGCCTCTTGCGCCACTGTTCATTTCCGGCTGACGTTGAAAAGCGGCTTTTCATTCGATTTCTTCACCGCTAGAGCAAAGCACCAACAAGTCGACAGGGCGCAGCATGACACTCTACCGGGCTAACCCGAAGCACGGCGTCGCCTGGATCACGGGCGGCTCAAGCGGCATCGGCCGTGCGCTGGCCAGGGATCTTGCGTCCCAGGGCTATGCCGTCGCGGTGACGGCGCTTGACGACGATCCGATCGACACGCTTGTCGTCGAGACCGCGCAGATGCCGGGCAGTGTCACGGCCTTTCCTTGCGATGTCACCGACGAGCCGCGCATGGCAAGAACCGTCGCCGCGATCGAGAAGGAACTCGGTCCCATCGTGCTCGCCATCTTCAATGCAGGGAACTACATTTCGACGCCGGGGGAGAATCTTGTCGTCAACGACTTTCGGCGGTCCTTCGAGGTCAATTATTTCGGCATCATCAACGGCCTCGTGCCCGCGGTCGAACGCATGCGTGTGCGGGCGCGCGGCCATGTCGTGCTGGTCGGCTCGGTGACATCCTATTTCGGCTGGCCGACAACGGCCGCCTATGGCGGCACCAAGGCGGCCATCAACATTCTGGCCGAGTCGCTGAAGTATGATTTCGACAAGATGAACGTGCGTATCCAGGTGTTCAATCCCGGCTTCATCGACACCCCGCTGACCGAGAAGAACATGCTGCCCATGCCGGGACTGATGCCGGTCAGCCGCGCATCGCGCCGCATGGCGCGGGGCATCAAGTCCGGCGGCTTCGAAGTCCATTTCCCGCGCCGGACAAGCTGGCCCCTGAAACTGCTCGGCCTGCTGCCGAGGCCGCTGTGCAGAGGGTTTATCAGCCTGATGACCAGTTGGAAGGCGCGGCCTCTGCATTACGACCGCAAGCCGCCGATCGAATAGGACGCCTGCGAAATTGGCAGGCTCCCCGTTTCGGGCCGCCATCGCCATGGTTGAGACAAGTGCCGCGTGGAGTCTGCGATGGGGCGACGGATCGTGCTTGCTGTGCTGGGCCTTGTCGCCATTCTCGCACTGGCCTTCGTGCTCGGCCCGCGCGTTCGCGTCGACACCACTATCCGTTTCGATCCCTCGCTCATCGCTGACGATCCGCAGGCCTATGTGGCAAAGGCGGAAGCCGCCATCCCCGGAATCCGTGACGGGCTGGAAAAAGAGATCGTCTGGGCCGATCCGTTGGTGCATGCCACGACCCCGCTGTCGATCGTCTACATCCACGGCTTTTCCGCATCGAAGGGCGAAATCCGCCCGCTGCCCGACGAAGTGGCGGAACAGCTTGACGCCAATCTCTTCTACACACGCCTTACCGGTCACGGGCAGGATGGCGCGGCGATGACGCAAGGCAGCTCAACGCCTGGATCAACGACTATGAGGAGGCACTCGCCATTGGCCGGGCGATCGGCGACAAAGTGATCGTCATCTCGACGTCGACCGGCGGCTCGCTGGCGGTCTGGGCGGCAACGCAGCCCGGTGCATCGGACGGGGTGGCGGCGATCGCGTTCATCTCGCCGAATTTCGGCGTCAAGGCTTCGGGCGCCGAGATCCTGACCATGCCGTGGGGCAAACAGATCGCCAGGCTGGTCGCCGGCAAGGAACACAGCTTCGTGCCGCGCAACGCGCTGCATGAAAAATTCTGGACCACCCGCTATCCGATCGAAGCGACCTTGCCGATGCAGGCGCTGACCGAGCTTGCCTATGGCGCGCCGGTGGAGAAGGCGACCACCCCTGCACTGTTCATCTTTTCTGATTCGGACAAAGTGGTGCGGGCCGATCGCACCCGCGAGATTGCCGGGCGCTGGGGGGCGCCGCATGAACTGGTTCCGGTCGACGACACCGGCGACCCGGACAATCACGTCATTGCCGGCGGCGCGCTGTCGCCATCGACCACGGCGTTTCTGGCGCAAAGGATCGCCGTCTGGATCGAAGCGGTGGTGAAGTAGGCAGACGAAAAAGGCGACCGAAGCATCGCTTCAGCCGCCCTTTCCTTGGTCTGTCCCGGCAGTCAGCCAGCCTGAGCTTGATTGACTACAGCGCTGCCTACTTACGCAGCCCGCGCCGCCGGACGCTTGCCGCCGAAGCGGCGCTTGTTGTTGCCCTTGAAGGCCGGCTTGGCGCCATCAGGCTTGCGCTCGCCTGCGAAGGCCGGCTTGTCGCCGAAGCGCTTCTTGCCAAAGCCGTTGTCCTTGTTCTCGCCACCGGGCCGCCTGCCGTCGCGACGGCCATTGCGGTCGTTGCGATCATTGGCCGGCTCGAATCGCTCGTTCTTTTCAGCCGGATTGCGCAGCGGATCGGGGCTGCCGAGATGGTCGGCAACGATCGGCAGCTTGGTGCGGATGATGCGCTCGACCTGGCGCAGCTTGCTGTTCTCGGAAGGATCGCAAAGCGTTATCGCGATGCCGTCCATGCCGTTGCGGCCGGTACGGCCGATGCGGTGGACGTAGCTCTCGGCTTCATCAGGCAGGTCGAAATTCACGACATGGCTGATGCCGGGCACGTCGATGCCGCGCGCCGCGATGTCGGTCGCCACCAGAATGCGCACCGAACCGTCGCGGAAATCGTTCAGCGCTTTCTGGCGGGCGTTCTGCGACTTGTTGCCGTGGATGACGGCGGCCTTGAAGCCGTCGCGCTCGAGGTCCTTGGTCACCCTGTCGGCACCATGCTTGGTGCGCGAAAAGATGATGACAGACTTCATCGCCTCGTCGGCGAGCATCGTCGACAACACCTGGCGCTTCTGCTTGGTGCGGGCAAAGACGACGCCCTGCACGATCTCGGCCGCCGCCGTGCTTTGCGGCGCGACTTCGACACGAATCGGGTTCTTCAGCAGGCCCTTGGCCAGTTCGGCGATTTCATTGGGCATGGTCGCCGAGAACAGCACCGTCTGACGGTCGGGCGCGGTCGCCTTGGCGATGCGCTTGACGTCGTTGATGAAGCCCATGTCGAGCATGCGGTCGCCTTCGTCCAGCACTAGCCATTTGGTGTCGGCAAGCACGAGGTCGCCCTCACGCACAAGATCGGTCAACCGGCCGGGCGTGGCGATCAGGATGTCGACGCCGGGAGCAACCTTCTTCACCTGGCTGAAGCGGGACACGCCGCCGAGCACGAGCGCGGTCGAGACATGCGCGCCCTTGGCGAGGATCTTGATCGTGTCTTCGATCTGCACGGCGAGTTCGCGCGTCGGCGCCAGAATCAGCGCACGTGCCGTCTTCGGCCGGCGCTTGGTGCCAAGCGCAATGATCTTCGACAGAATCGGCAGCGCGAAGGCCGCAGTCTTGCCGGAGCCGGTCTGGGCGATGCCGAAAATGTCACGGCCTTCCATCTGCGGCGGGATCGCCTGTGCCTGGATCGGCTTCGGCTCGGCGAAGCCGGCGTTGTGGGTGGCCTTGAGCAGCGCGCCCGTAATACCCAGTGCCGCGAAACCCGTGAGTTCCGCAGCGCTACCGGGCAAAGTGTTTTCGTTGGTCAAAATAATCTTCTTTCACGCGGCTTCTGGCCGCAAACATCGATGGCGGCAGGGCGCAACCTGCCGTCGAAAAATCTGTGATGAACGACAAGGCGGGCGGACGGGTTCGTCCACTCGGCTGCGCTGTCGTGCCCGCAGGCATCATGCCACGGGGCTTTTTCGCCGCTTTGTGATTTACCGGAAAAAGGGCCGATATACCGGAAAGAGGGAAAACAGACGCAACCAGTCTCATTCGTCGAGAAGGCCGGATTCGTTCCCGGCCCAAGCGCCTATGGGCTGCATATGGCTGAGTTCGCCCTCAATTGCAAGGGGCTTCATGTTGCAGCGCAGCAAAGCCCGTGGCGCAAGCGCCGCTTGCGCTCGCTTGCCGGCACGATTACGACGAAATGCCGCTGGCTTGGGAGGTAATCGATGAAAGACGTTCTCAAGGAACTCGAGCGCCGCCGCGAGATCGCCCGCATGGGCGGCGGCCAGGTCCGCATCGATGCCCAGCACAAGAAGGGCAAGCTCACCGCGCGCGAACGCATCGAGGTGTTTCTCGACGAGGGCTCGTTCGAGGAATTCGACATGTATGTCGAGCACCGCTCGACCGACTTCGGCATGGAGAACACCAAGATCGCCGGCGACGGCGTCGTCACCGGCTGGGGCACCGTCAACGGCCGCCCGGTCTACCTCTTCGCCAAGGACTTTACCGTATTCGGCGGCTCGCTGTCGGAAGCGCATGCCGAGAAGGTCATCAAGGTGCAGGAGATGGCGCTCCGCAACCGGGCGCCGATCATCGGCCTCTACGATGCTGGCGGCGCGCGCATCCAGGAAGGCGTGGCAGCACTCGGCGGCTATGCCGAGATTTTTCAGCGCAACGTGCTGGCCTCAGGCGTCATTCCGCAGATTTCCGTCATCATGGGACCGTGCGCCGGCGGCGACGTCTATTCGCCTGCCATGACCGACTTCATCTTCATGGTGCGCGACACTTCCTACATGTTCGTTACTGGGCCGGATGTGGTGAAGACCGTGACCAACGAGACGGTGACCGCCGAGAGCCTCGGCGGCGCCTCCGTCCACACGACGAAATCCTCGATCGCCGACGGCGCCTATGACAATGACGTCGAGGCGCTGTTGCAGATGCGCCGGCTGGTCGACCTGTTGCCGGCCTCCAACACGTCGGAGCTTCCCGAGATCGAATGCTACCAGTCGGTCACCGACCATGATTTGTCGCTCGACCGGCTGATTCCCGACAACGCCAACAAGCCCTACGACATCAAGGAACTGATCCTGAAGGTCGCCGACGAAGGCGACTTCTTCGAGATCCAGCAGAACTTCGCCAAGAACATCGTCACCGGGTTCGGGCGCGTCGAGGGCCGCACCGTCGGCTTCGTCGCCAACCAGCCGATGGTATTGGCCGGCGTGCTCGATTCCGACGCCAGCCGCAAGGCGGCCCGTTTCGTGCGCTTCTGCGATTGTTTTTCGATCCCGATCGTCACCTTCGTCGATGTCCCCGGCTTCCTGCCCGGCACCGCGCAGGAATATGGCGGGCTGATCAAGCATGGCGCGAAACTCCTGTTCGCCTATGCCGAGGCCACCGTGCCGAAGATCACCGTCATCACCCGCAAAGCCTATGGCGGCGCCTATGACGTGATGGCGTCAAAGCATCTTCGCGGCGACATGAACTACGCCTGGCCGACGGCGCAGATCGCGGTGATGGGAGCCAGGGGAGCGGTCGAGATCATCTACCGCAAGGACATCGGTGACGCCGAAAAGATCGCAGCCCACACAAAGGCTTACGAGGATCGCTTCCTGTCGCCCTTCGTCGCCGCCGAGCGCGGCTATGTCGACGAGGTGATCATGCCGCACTCGACCCGCCGCCGCATCGCGCGCGCGCTGCGCATGCTGCGCAACAAGGACATGCAGAACCCCTGGAAGAAGCACGACAACATCCCGCTGTGAGGCGTGGCTGGGCATCTATCCGAGGAGGTAACCGTCGGGCAGCTCACTCCTCTTCCGCCGCACCAAACCCCGCTCCCATCGTGGCACGGACAGGGCTGCCCCATGGCGTTGCGTGGTTGTCGATGCGCATCTGGAAGATGAAATAGGTCGGCGAGCAGAAGCCGATGCCTTTCACCTTGCCGATGCCCGGCGTGTCCGGCGGCAGCGACTGGCACATATAGTCCTCGCGGCAGAAATGATCGGCCGAACAGGCCGGCCGGTTGCCGCGATTGACAGCGCCGCCAAGACATTGGTCGAAATTGTTGGTGGCCACGCAGATGTCGAATTTCTTGCCGCCGACCAGCCCGCAGATTTCATTCGGCATCGGCTTGCCGGCTTTGAAGGCCGCGAAAGCACGGTCCTTGTCGTCGCAGCCGCGATAGGCGATGCCTCCAGGCACGCCGATCTTCGGCGGACGGCAGGTGTAGGCGGTACGGGAAATGTCCGGGGCGAAGGCCGCGAACTGGCCCGATCTGCTGTAGCGGTCGTTGAAGGGCTGCGCCGCGTTGCTGGCGATCGAGCCGGTCAGGCAGGGATGGCCGGAAAACATTTTTTCGCTGTCCTTGGGCAGCAGGCATTGCGCCAGTTTCGTGTGCACGCCCGAAGCGGTGGCCAGCGGCGTGCAGATGGTATCACTGCTGCACTGCCAGGTCGCGCCGAAGCGGGTCGCATCTTCCTGCATCAGGCACGGCATGGCCATCTCCGCCGGCGCGTAATCGACCGCGCCGGCGTTCGTCCAGACCGCCGGCGGCGCAAAGGAGAGCGGACGGAAGCGGTTCGGCTGCTTGCCTTCGGCCGTGGCGGCCAGCCACGCCTGGCGCCGCGGGATCTCGGCATGAAGATGCGGCGAAACCCCGACCTCGATGCGGTTCAACGGCGATGTCGTCTTGTCGTCTAGCCCGATGAAATGGAAACCGGCGGTCGAACCGGCCTGATGGCACCCCTGGCAGGCGCCATTGTCCAATCGTTCGACCAGCGCTTCCGGCGTGCGCACGAGTTTCAGCGCGGAATAATCGAGCGATGCGAATTCCTCAGGTTGGAATAATTGCGTAAACGGGTGATTGGCCTGCCGCGCACTGCCGAAGGTCGACCATGAAATAATCTTTCTGGCCAGGAACTCGTCGGGAATTTCATAAACGCCTTCATCGACCGCCGGCAGATTGGCGCCGACATAGGCGGCAAGCCGTGCTTTCAGCGCCGCGTCCTGCGAGAGCCGTGCGGTGTCGGGCGTGTTCTCCAGCGGCTTCTCGCTGATAGCAGCGCCATCGATGCCGAATACCCGCATGAGATAGGCGGCTTGGCCACCGAACTCGGTTTCCTGTCCGGAGGGGAAGCGCACCACCTGCGCGTTGAGCTCCAGCTGCTTGAAGGTCAGCCCGGCCTTCTCCAGCGGCCCGCCGGTCAGCCAGCCGGCATCGACGCTCTCGTCAAGCTGTGGCGTCCAGCGTCCGGCAGTACCGACGCAGCCGCCGTCGGCATCGGGCGCGGCGCTGTAGACGGCATTGAAATTGAACGGCAGGCGCGATGCCAGCAGCTTGCCGTTCTTGCGAAAACTGTAGGCCAGGCGGTAGACGAAGCGCACCTCGCCGCAGTTCCTGTCGCCTTGCAGCCGCGTGAAATCGCGACGGTCGAGCCGGTTGACGATGCCGACCAACCGGAGGCGCGCGGCATCGGTCTTCAGCCAGCGCATGTCCATGATGCGGCCGACATTGCCGTCGGTTATCTCGTAGAGCGGCCGCCCACCGGCTTTCATCTCGGCGCGCAATGCCGCAACATCAGAGGCAACGATGTCGACGATGGCGTGATAGGCGGGTGCCTCGTCGTAAAGCGTCTTTAGACCGTCCTCGCCGTCGACGCCGAAAACGTCGACGAAGCCGAAACCCTTGGCATCGAGTGCGGCGAGCACCGCCGGATCGTCGACGATGATCAAAGGGCCCTCGGCGCGCGCCGTCGACGCCACGAAGACGGCAAAGACTGTGGCAAGCAGCAGAGCCAGGGCGCGGTTCATGGAACAGCCATGCGCGCGTCGAAGAGTTCACGCAACACCGGCAGCAGCGCCAGCGGCAGATCCTCGGCGATCAAGCCGGGTCCGAACCGGCTGCCGGCTTCGGCATGCAGCCACACCGCCGCGCAGGTGCCCTCCAAGGGAGGCATGCCTTGTGCGAGCAAACCGGCAATGATGCCCGACAGCACGTCGCCTGACCCGGCTGTGGCCAGCCACGGTGCACCGTTGGAGTTGATCGCCGCTTTGCCATCGGGCGCTGCTATGACCGTGTCGGCGCCCTTGTAGACGATGACGGCATTGGCCCGCGCTGCGGCCGCCCGCGCCTTGTCCAATTTCGACATGGTTTTGTCCCCGGCGATATCTGGGAACAAGCGGCCGAATTCACCCTCATGCGGCGTGATCACCAACGCTGGCGCGTTCAGGTGACGGGCGGCTTCGAACAGCGACTGCGGCTGATGGGCCATAGATGTAATGGCGTCAGCATCAAGCACGATCGCTCCTCCGTGGTTTGCGGTTTGCGATGCGCGTGCACCCTCCGCCAAGGTCTTGATCAGTTGCAGGGCGAAATCGCCGACCTTGGGCTTTGGCCCGAGCCCCGGTCCAAACACCAGCGCCTCGGGATGGCGCGCCGTCAGAAATTCCTGCACCTCCTCAAGTGACCCCGCCTCTCGCAGCATGATCGAGGTCAGGTGTGTCGCGTTCACCTGCATGGCATTGCCAGGCGACAGCACGGTGACCGCCCCTGCCCCGCATCTAGCGGCGGCCATCGCCGACAGCCGCGCCGCGCCGGTAGCACTGGGACCGCCGGAAAAGACGCCGACATGGCCGCGCTTGTATTTGTGCGCATCGACCGCCGGCAGGGGAAATTCCCGCAACCACAGGTCCGGCACATTCTCGAAGGTCGAGACAGCGAGCTGGGCGATGATGCCGTCATCGATGCCGATATCGGCGAGCACGATTTCACCGCATTGCCCGCGCCCCGGCAGCAGCAAGTGGCCGGGCTTTTTCCGCGCGAAGGTGACGGTGACCTCGGCACGAAACGCCCTGCCCAATATTTCGCCGCTGGCACCTGAGACGCCCGACGGCAGGTCGATCGCGACCACAGGCAGGCGCAGGGCTGTTACGGTATCGACGGCCTTCGCGGCATCGCCGGAAAGCGGCTTGGACAGCCCTGCCCCATAGAGCGCGTCGATCACGATCGAGCCGAACTCGGCGTCGAAATCAGACAGCGGCCGGGACTTGATCAGTGATTCCGCGGCGGCGAGCGCCGCATCGCTTTCCGGCCTCGGCGCTCCGGATGACCAGATCGTTGTGCCGACGCCGCTGGCGGCCAGGAGGCGTGCGACGACATAGCCATCGCCGCCATTGTTGCCGGGCCCGCACAGCACATGGATGTGCTTTGCCGAGGGATAGCGCTTGAGAACCTCGGCCGCGACCGCTGCGCCCGCGCGCCGCATCAGGCCGATGCCGTCGGCCGGACCGGCCGCGATCGTCAGCCGATCAGCCGCGGTCATTTCGGCGGGGACAAGAAGTTCGTTGCTCATGGATTGCCGATCCGCATGCTATCAAGCATTGTCCAATTTCGATCCTAAGCAAACAAGGGGGAGTTGCCGAGATCTGCAGCCATAACGTCGGGACGAAGGCATCGCGGGCAGAAAATTGCCTGCGGGATAGGCGATGTGCCTGATTTTTGTGCGGACGCGGGTGTTGGCGCTGTGTAGGCTCTGGCAGCCCATGCCGCTTCCGGTGCAGTGAATGACGCGAATTTGCATCCCGGTGCGGCGCGGCTTTGAAATCTTATGAGACCGCTTAGAATCCGCTGAATTGGCACAGTTCGTGCTTGATGGAGGCGCAAGCGGGGGGTCACAACCCGTTTTTTTGGCAGTGGAGGCCACTTTTTACATGAAAAAGATCGAAGCGATCATCAAGCCATTCAAGCTGGACGAAGTGAAGGAAGCGCTTCAGGAAGCCGGACTGCAAGGCATCACTGTCACCGAGGCAAAAGGCTTCGGTCGTCAGAAGGGCCACACCGAACTCTATCGCGGCGCCGAATATGTCGTCGATTTCCTGCCCAAGGTGAAGATCGAGGTCGTGCTTGGCGACGACGCGGTCGAAGGCGCCATTGAGGCCATCCGCAAGGCGGCCCAGACGGGCCGCATCGGTGACGGCAAGATCTTCGTTTCCAATATCGAGGAAGTTGTGCGAATCCGTACCGGCGAAACGGGCATGGACGCGGTCTGACCTGACCCGGCCATCCTCCTGAAAACGTCATCAACAAAAAACGTCATCAAACAGGGATACATGACATGACGACAGCCAAAGACATCATGAAGCAGATCAAGGACAACGACGTGAAATTCGTCGACCTGCGCTTCACAGACCCGAAGGGCAAGCTGCAACACGTGACGATGGATGTCATCGAGGTCGAGGAAGACATGTTCGCCGATGGCGTGATGTTCGACGGCTCGTCGATTGCCGGCTGGAAGGCCATCAACGAGTCTGACATGGTGCTGATGCCCGATCCGGACACGGTTCACATGGACCCGTTCTTCGCGCAGTCGACCATGGTCATCCTGTGCGACATCCTCGATCCGGTTTCGGGTGAATCCTACAACCGCGATCCGCGCGGTACGGCCAAGAAGGCCGAGGCCTACATGAAGGCGGAAGGTATCGGCGACACCATCTATGTCGGCCCGGAAGCCGAGTTCTTCGTGTTCGACGACGTCAAGTACAAGGCCGATCCCTACAACACCGGATTCAAGCTCGACTCCACGGAACTGCCGTCGAACGACGACACCGACTACGAGACCGGCAATCTCGGCCACCGTCCGCGCGTCAAGGGCGGCTACTTCCCGGTGCCGCCGATCGACAGCGCGCAGGACATGCGCTCGGAAATGCTGACCGTGCTCGCCGAGATGGGCGTGCGCGTCGAAAAGCATCACCATGAGGTGGCGGCGGCCCAGCACGAACTCGGCATCAAGTTCGACGCACTGGTGCGCAACGCCGACAAGATGCTGATCTACAAATATGTCGTCCACCAGGTCGCCAACGCCTATGGCAAGACGGCCACCTTCATGCCGAAGCCGATCTTCGGCGACAACGGCTCGGGCATGCACGTCCACATGTCGATCTGGAAGAACGGCAAGCCGACCTTCGCCGGCAATGAATATGCAGGTCTGTCGGAAAACTGCCTCTTCTTCATTGGCGGCGTCATCAAGCATGCCAAGGCGATCAACGCCTTTACCAACCCGCTGACCAATTCCTACAAGCGCCTGGTGCCGGGTTACGAAGCGCCGGTTCTGCTCGCCTATTCGGCGCGCAACCGCTCGGCGTCCTGCCGCATCCCGTTCGGCTCGTCGCCGAAGGCCAAGCGCGTCGAGGTCCGCTTTCCCGATCCGGGCGCGAATCCCTACCTCGCCTTCTCCGCCCTGCTGATGGCCGGCCTCGACGGCATCAAGAACAAGATCCATCCCGGCCAGCCGATGGACAAGGATCTCTACGACCTGCCGCCGAAGGAGTTGAAAAAGATCCCGACCGTCTGCGGTTCGCTGCGAGAAGCCCTGCAGAGCCTCGACAAGGACCGTGGCTTCCTGAAGGCTGGCGGCGTCTTCGACGACGACCAGATCGACAGCTACATCGAGCTGAAGATGGCCGAAGTGATGCGCTTCGAAATGACCCCGCATCCGGTCGAATACGACATGTACTACTCCGTCTGAGGCTTCAATCTCAGCCTAAGATTCGCCATAACCAAGCCCTTGAAAGACTTCCCTCTTTCAAGGGCTTTTTGCTGCGCTCCAATAGGAATTGCCAGCCGACCGGCATGTCTCGCCTGCGCGGCAGCCGCATGCGCGCCCGTATCCGCCTTTCGTCTTCGGCGATCGCACGATGCCCGGATTCTTGGACCTACGGTCCATCGGAGCGGCCGGCTTGAGCGTCGGTCCGGTGACTTCAATCACTACTCGGCGATGTCCAGTGAAGATCAAGGCGGCCGCTCGGTCGCCAACGTTGGAGCCAGGAGCGAGCGGAGCACTGTCTCAGGCTACAGTGACCGCTCGTCCGGCGCCCACGCCAATGCCGCCGTTCAGAAAACCCCGCCCGTCCGAACAGCATTGCGTGACGTAACCCCAAGGCCTGCGAATACGCATGCCGTAGCGTGATCTGTCAACGTCGCAAGCCGGGCCGCGAATGGCCGATTCCGCTGTATGAACAGATGCTTATGGAAGGCCCTTTGCCCCGGATAAGGGCTGGAAAAGGCGCTTTTCCGGGCTTTATAGCGAGTGATCGCCGGAGGCTCACATGGCTGCGGCAAGAACTCCCGGGCGATTTGCGACCGCGTGAATTCCCTGACTTTTTCTGGGTATGTTTTCCCAGGAATGCCGTCAGCCGGGTAACGGCCAAAAAAAAGAACCCCGGCGCGAAATGAACTGACCCCTTAAAGTTGGACAGTTTAAGGTGGCGGCAGATTTAAGGGCTGGGTTCTGTATTGCACAGGGCTCAGCCCTTTCAGTTTCAGTTTGATGCGATCATGATTGTAGTAGTGGATGTAATCCTCGATGCTGGCCTTGAGGCTCT
>NZ_RZRV01000071.1:0-16565 GCF_004023085.1 Mesorhizobium sp. M7A.F.Ca.US.010.02.1.1
GACAGACGTTCAATTGCGGGGGGCGGCTCATGCTTCCTTGACCTCTTTGATTTCCTTGACCATTTCGAGGGTAGGCAACTGGGCCGCCTTGGGCAGATGGGCCACCTTGCTGGCGCGATTGGCGAGTTCGTTGAAGACATGGTCGCGCGGCCCGAAGAGATCTTGCTGACCCCTGTTGAGCACCAGTATCTTGTCTACCTTGTCCAAAATGTTGGCGCGGTGCGCTATCAGAATAACGGTTGTGTTCGTCGCCTTGGCCACGCCGAGAGCGGCAATCAATGCCTCCTCGCCCTCCCTGTCGAGGTTGGAATTGGGTTCGTCGAGGATAAGCAGCGTGGGGGCGCCGTAGAGTGCCCGCGCCAGCCCGATGCGCTGGCGCTGTCCGCCCGACAGTATCGCACCCGCTTCGCCGATCTCGGTCCCGTATGCCTTCGGCAGTCCTTTGATCAGCTCGTGGACTCCCGCCAACTGCGCGGCCTCGACCACCTTGTTGAAGACCGCCGGATTGAGAGTCGCGAAGCGGCAAATATTTTCGGACACGGTGCCGGCGAAGAGTTCGATGTCCTGCGGCAGATAGCCGACATGACGGCCACGGTCCTCCGCCGCCCATTGGGCAACATCCGTTCCGTCCAGCAAGGCGCGCCCCGCGGACGGGCGCCAGGCGCCGGCGAGTATGCGCGCCAGGCTCGTCTTGCCGGCCCCGCTCGGGCCGATCAACGCCATCGCTTCACCGGGCTCCAGGCGGAAGTTGATGCCTTTCAGGATATGCTCGCCACCCTGTCGGGCAAGCACAAGGTTCTCGGCCTCGAACCTGCCTTTCGGTCGTGGTAGCGGCAGGGCCGGTGTGGCCTCCCGGTGCTGTCCGGCCACAGCGGTGAGAC
Organism: Mesorhizobium sp. M7A.F.Ca.US.010.02.1.1; assembly: GCF_004023085.1. Lineage (NCBI taxonomy): Bacteria > Pseudomonadati > Pseudomonadota > Alphaproteobacteria > Hyphomicrobiales > Phyllobacteriaceae > Mesorhizobium > Mesorhizobium sp. M7A.F.Ca.US.010.02.1.1. The sequence goes on from NZ_RZRV01000071.1 coordinate 882, forward strand.
GCCGGTAGGCGGCACGCGCCCCAACCGTCGCCTTCCAGGTGCCGATGGCTTGCTCGACCGGCGACAATGCGCGGCCCATCAGGATCGAGGCGGAGATCATGATGCCTGGCGAGGCCTCGTTGCGAAGGACCAGATAGGCGCCAAGGCCGAGTATGGCCATTTGCAGGGCCAGCCGGTGACAACGCGCGATGGCCGCGATAACGCCGCCACGGTTGGCGGCAAGAACCTGTCCTCTGTTTGCCTCGTCCTGCTGTGCCTTCCAGCCCTCCATCAGTGGCTTTAGCATACCCATCGCCTGGACGACCTCGGCGTTGCGGATCGCCGCCTCGGCCTGCACATAGGCCCGCGACTGCGCATTTGCAGCCTCGGTCAATGGTTTGCGTGTGACGTATTCGTTGAGCAACGCCAACGCAAAGAGGACAATCCCGCCGCACAGCGCCAACCAGCCCAGCCAGGGGTGCATGACGAATATGGCGGCGAAAAACAACGGTGCCCAAGGCGCGTCTAGAATCGGGAAGATGCTCGGGCTGGTGAAGAAATTCCGCACTTGATCCAGGTCGCGCAGCGGACGGGCGTTGGCATGACCGGGCGCCGAGGCGGCGTATTCCACCGATGCAGTCAGCAGAACCGGTCCCAGCCGCGCATTCATCCAGGAACCGACCTTGGCCAGAAGACGCCCGCGCACCACCTCCAGCCCAGCCATCGTCGCGAGTGCGCCGGCCGCCATCAGCGACAGCATCACCAGCGTTTCCAGGCTGTGGCTAGACAACACGCGGTGGTAAACCTGGAGCATGTAAAGCGCCCCGGTCAGCATCAGCACGTTGATGCCGCCGCTGAACCAGATCAGCGGCCGGATGGCGCGTCTTGCCTCTTTCATCACCACCTGCAGGGCAGGGGGCTGTTGCTTGGTTTTCATCGTTATTTCTCTGGTGTGCGGAATGACATCCCGTGCGAGGGATTGCAGGGGGCAGCAGCAGCTGCCCCCACTGGTCAAGTGTCAGGCGACGTCGACAAGTATGTGCGACTGCTCGGGCAGAATCGGGGTCAGGTCCCCGTCCGCGTCCGCCACATTGAAGGCGAAGTCGAGGCTGGCATCGACAGTCCCACTGGTCTGCTGCACAAACCCGATGTCCACGATCTTCAGAACATCGTTATCGGTCGTGTCCCAAGCCGATAGACCAGAGGTGGCATTGCTGTCACCGCCCGCTCCGATGGCTCCATTCAGGTTTATGGCGTCACCCGTCAGCCCATTGGCGCTCTGCATGATCTGCACGCCCTGTATCTGGAACGTCTCGGTGCCATCATTGTAGTCGTTGCTCTCCAAGATCAGGAGGGCATCGTTGTTATCGAGCGTGAACTCGGTGTTGTATGGGAAGGGGACATTGGCGTTGCCCTTGATCAGGTCCGAATTCTCTACATTGACCGCCCTTGTGATCTCATTGCCGTTGGCATCTTTGAGATCGAGGATCAGGACCAGGTCCTCGCTGTTGCCGATGCCGTCGAACTTGATGACGACGCCACTGGCGCTCGCGGTCGGGTCAAGCTGCTCAGTACCACCATTGGGCGCCTTCGGGTTCACATCGCCCAAAATGTTCTCGTCGAAGAACCGCAAGGTCAGAGCTTCACCCTTCTGGATTGTGTCGCCGGCGACCCCGTTCGTCGCCTGGGTTGCAGACACCCAGTCTTCGTGGACGTTGGTGATCATATCGTGGGTGGCACCGGCGTTGTTGAACGTGGTGTCACCGATCGCCGCTCCGTCGCCGGTCGAGTTGAAGCCGAACTTGATGGAGTTGGTTGTCGAGTTTGCGGTGAACTGCACGAAGAACGGATTCGGATCCCCGTCAGGCGTCAGTTGCTCGGCGACGATCAGCGGGTGTCCTGTGTTGCCGATGGGCGCCTTGGCCAACAACTCATTGGTGTGCAGCACGTCGAAGCTGAAGCCTTCGAGCGGGTCGGCCAGGGTGATGGTATAAGTGCCGTCATCCTTGTTGAAGAGGAGGGTGCCGTCCGCGGTGCCGGTCTGGACGTCATCCGCTGGGTCCTTGTCATAGGTGAAGGTGAAGTTGAACGTCGCCAAATGAGAGTCCTCTGACGCGAGCGTGACGTTCGAGGTGATGAGATTGCCTCCGCCTCCGCCGGTGATCGTGCCGGTGAGTGCAATTTGGACGCCATCAAGCGGGTCGCCATTGCTATCGACAAAGTCAGAGTGCGTGGCGTCGTAGTACAAATCCGGGCGAGCATCCGCCCCGATGTCGTAGCCGAAAGCACCGGAAGCCGTTGCGCCGGCCGCGTTGGCCAGGGTTTCGTGGGTACCATCGCTACCACCACCGGATGCATCACCGTCGAACGGCACCGTGATCGTCGGAGCATCGTCCTTGAAGATGAGGCTAGTGCCAATGTTGACAGTGTCGTCGTCTTGATCGCCGTCACCGTCGGTGATGGTCGCCGTCAAAGTGACGAGATCATCGGACGCCAACGTCGTTGCCTGATCCGGTCCGCTGTCGGGCGAGTGTATGACAGAACGCGCCTGATCGAGTGTCACAAGGCCGGCGGCGCTGACGCTGACCGTGAACACGAGGTCGCCGGTGCCGGCGGTGCGGCCTTCCACGGCACCGGCGCCATTGACCGAGAGGAGGACCGCCTCACCGGTTAAGGTGTCGGTTAGGCCGCTATCGTTGGTGACCTGGTTGATGTCAAGCACATAGCTGATGGCGTCGCCATCGGCACCGGCATTCGAGGTGAACGCCGCCGAGAAGCTCGCGCTATTGTCACCCAAGCTGGACTCGTCGACCGTGATCGTCGGCTCTGTGCCATCGGCCGTGATGCTCGGGCCGTCGTCCTTGAAGATCAGATGGTCACCGATTTCCAGCGGCGCGGCGGCAGTATCACCATCGCCATCCGTGATGGTCGCCATCAGGACAATGATGCCGGCTGCCAGCGATACGCTCTCATCGGCGCTGGTATGATCCGAGTGAACAACCGAGCGGGACTGGTCGAGAGTCACGACACCGGTGGCGGCATCCACGCTGACGCGGAATACTTCGTCGCCATTACCGTTTTCACCGATGACGACACCGCCGACGACTGACAGCGTGACCGGGGTACTGGTCAGCGTGTCGACGAGGCCGCTGTCAACGTTGCCGATGCTAAGTGCGTAGGCAACGTCATCGCCGTCTGCACCGGGAACGGGTGCGAAGTTACCGGCGAAGCTGTGCGAGTCGTTTCCGGCAAAATTGGATTCGTCTACCGTGAGGTCCGGCACAATACCCGTTGTCGAAATGCTAGGCCCGTCGTCATCGAAGTTGATGAAGGAGCCGACCTCTTCGTTATAGGCGTTGGCTACGTTGCCAGCAAAGTGGACTTCCTTGACATCGAAATAGTCTTTCTCGGTGTCGATATTCTTGATGGTGAAGCGATCAAAGGTTCCGCCAACCCCACCCGCGGTCGTGAAATCGACCGTCACGCCCTCGCCGACATCCTGTAGGATCGCTCCAGTGCCGGTGAGATCGACCGTGATGCCGAGTTGTGCGGCAGTCATCGTGACGCCGTTCAGTTTGAACGTCACGCCGGTGATATTGATCTCCGTACCGAGGGCATCACCGGGGAACGCAGCGCCCTCTTCGTTGCCGGCTTCATTATAGGCGTGGATCTCGATGTCGGCCTTGGTGTTGGTCGGCGTGGACTGTGAAATCGAGAAACCCGCGCTGGAGACGGTCTCGATGTGGGTGCCGTAGTCTGGCGCGGTGGGCGTATTGGTAAAGTTCTTACCCGCGCTCTGGGTGCCGCCATTGATCAGGTCGATCTGAAGGTCACGGCCAAAGCGCACGTCTTGAGATGAGACACCCAGGCCTTGCGTGCTGACGTTGACTTCAGCTTGCACGCCATTGTCGTGCGCCGTGACGAGAATCTTCTGCGTGCTCGCAACATCGGCGTCCAGGATATACCACTTGTTGTGTCCAGGAGGGGCGTCACCAAGCTGGCTGAAATTGAGCACGGAGGTTCCCGTGACCGAGGCATACACCTTGCCGCTCAGATCGATTAGATCGACGTCCGCCTTGTCAGGATCCGGATTCATCAACGCCACGTACTGGACCAGGTACAGGTCCGCATTGGTATTGCTCGTGCTGACCAGCCCAAACGAGAAGGCGAGCGGGCCGTTCGCAGCAGGTGCGATACTGGCAGAGGTACCGATAACGCCGATCACGACGTTTGGATGCGTTTGGTCCTGGAACAGCCAGACATATTTGCCGTCAACTGTCTGAATGCCGCTGTACACGCCAACGGTGGTGGAAAATGGAGTTCCCGAGTCGTTCTGCGTGAGAACGACCGAGGTGATGGTTTCCCCTGAGGTCGCCGAGGCCTCCACGAAGTTGGCCTGGAAGGCGACCTGCGGTGAAGCCAGCCCGCCCGCGTCGTCGAGACCCAGGAGATATTGCACCGTGGTATTGGTGTCGTACGGCGGAATGGCCGGGTTAATATCATCGTCCGTAAAACCGATGGTCTCGTCGATGATGATGTCTTGAGCTACGATGTCGAGTGCCATGGAGATTCTCCTTGGTTCAAAATGCTTTCTGGAAAAGGGATGCAGCCCCCAAACGCCGAAGATGCACCTACCCCAGTGCATCCGGTCGCATACTGAAATGCGCCCCTCCAACTTCATTGTGCCGCCGGCGCAGAGGGCGCGTCCATTCCCGCTTGGATAGTATTGCGGTCAATGTCCGCGCCTGATCGAACGATATATATCCTTCAATAGATCAGGCTGGCGGGCGCTGCGGGAGGTCGCGTAGGCACGAGCCGGATGCCGTCAGACGGCTCTCCGGCCGTTGCCGTGCGTACAATGTCGGTGCGAGTGGAGAGTGTTCAGAGCAGGCCGGTTCGGCCCGTTCCTGGACGCCCGGCGCCTTTTCCGTGCGTCATCCAGGCAAGTTCCGCCCGGCCGCCGAGGTGCAGCTTCTCGTAGACGTGATGCAGGTGCATCTTCACCGTGCCTTCGGATAAATGCAGCCGCTGCGCGATGGTCTTGTTGCGCAACCCGCGCGAGACGAGATCGGCGATTTCGGTCTCCCGCCCGGTCAGCCTGGACATTGGCTGCGGCTGCGATCCGGGCATCAGCAGCTGCTGGACGATCTTGTTGTCGATCCACTTCTTGCCTGTTGCCACCGCATTCACGCATTCGATGAGAAAGCGGTGGCTGATGCCGTCCAGAAACAGGCCGTCGACGTCGAGCGTCTGTATCTCCTTGACATCGAGCCTGCCGGTTGGCTGCACGATGAAGATGATGCCGAGAGCGCTGTTGCCGGCCTTCAGCCGTGAGGAGAGACCTGATGTTTGCTGGTCCGCGAGATCCACGCCCACGATGACGATATCAGGCTGATGGCGCTCCACATGAGCGAGAACGTCCACAGGGCGGCGGCACTGGGCGACAACATCGTGTCCAGCCTTCTGCAAAACCCATTCCAGACCGGCGAGATATACCCCTCGCGGGTCCGCCACGACCAACGTCGACATGCGAACACCGTCCGTAACAAACGCAACGAACTTGGTTAAGTACCCGTTAATCAGGAAATCAGAGCCTGGATCGATTGTCAAGAAATAGCTAATATACATATTGCTATAATAACGACCCGCTTCTGCCAGGCGGCCCGGCGCCGTGAAAGGCCAACCTATGATATGCCTGTCACTTCAAGGTTCTAACGTCCCTTGCCGCGCGGCCCAGTCGTACGGGTACAGGCAGTAAAAATAGCCGGTGCGTTCGGTTGCGATGTATTTCAGATGCGTGCCATTGGGCAGCCAGACGATGTCGCCAGGGCGGCATTCGTGGCGGCCGTCATCCAGTTCGATCGTCAGCGTGCCTTCATGGATGAACAGCACCTCGTCATAGGTCACGGTCCAGTCGATCGAGGCGTTCTCCAGATACTCGATGCCACCGCCCATGGTCCGGCTGATCTCGGCATTGATGACGCGCGCGATCGACGACGTTCCGGTCGGCGTGACTGATGGCTTCAGAGTCAACTCGCTGTGCTTGAAAATCTTGGCCTTGGACATTGTCATCCTTTCTTTGCGCGAAGATTGGCTTTGGAAGGAGTGACGCCGGACGGAGCCAGCCCGGCGAGCCATCTCGTCACCGGATCCAGCTTGCGTCCGGCATGTTCGAGATCGTCGCGCCGACGCACCGCGCCACGGACGAAATGCGCACCGACGAAGCGAAAGGGTTCGGGCGGGAAACCGCGCGCCACCGGACGCACCAGCGCCGAATGCGTCAGTTCCGATTCGCCGTCAGTCAGCAGGCCGGTGAGGATCTCGCCGCCGATATAAGCCATTGTCGTGCCATTGCCGGAAAAGCCGTAGCCGTAAACGACATCGCGGTTAGCGGGCAAAGCGCCGAACAGCGGCACGCCGCTGACCGTCCGGTCGATCGGGCCGTTCCACGATGTCTCGAGCGGGAAATCGGCGAGCGCCGGGTGGCCATCCCGCAGCGCACGACGCATTTCGGCGACCCGTGGCGACAGGCCATGGAAACGCTGGTCGACGATGCCGCCGAAGCCAATGACGCCACCGCTGACGCCGACGGACAGCCGACCATCGCGCGTCGGAGACCAACCGCCAACGAAGACGCGGGAATCGATCATCAGCGGCGCCCGGCGGTAGCCGACCTTGTCGAGAAGGTCTGGAATGGGCTGTGACATGGCGTCGTCGCTGGAGATGTTGAAGATCGCAGGGGCCAGTTCCGGAATCGCGCCGGACCAGGCATTCATGGCAAGCACGACCTTGCCGCAGGACACAGTTCCTTTCGCCGTTTCCACCGTGAGCTTGCCACGTCGTGAAAACCGCTTCATCGGCGACTTTTCATAGATCCGAACGCCGCGGTTCAGCGCTGCACGACGCAGGCCGCGCACCAGGAACCCTGGATGCACAGTTGCCGACGAAGCGTCGAACGCACCGCCAAGGTGGCTCGTCGTACCGGCCATTGCCGCGATCTCAGGGCGCGAAACTCGCCGCGCCGGGGCGTAGCCATGCGCTGCCAGCTTGTTTAACGCGTCGTCCCAGGCGCCAAGCTGTGCTTCGCACGTAGCGCCCCAAATCCAGCCGACGCGATCGAACCAGGCGTCGATTGCCTCGGCCTTGCAGAAAGCCTCGATGCCGCCGATCGCGGCTTCGGATGCCTTGATGATCGAAAGCGCGTCGTTTCCGTCGCGTAGCGCGGCAAGCGCGCTGTATTTGGTCCATGCCGAAAGCACCATTCCGGAATTGCGGCCGCTCGGGCCACCACCACAAATGTCGCGCTCTACAATGACAACATCGAAGCCTGGATTGTGCTGCTTGAGGCGAATGGCGGTCCACAGTCCGAGATACCCGCCGCCAACGATGCAGATGTCGGCCTGCGTTGTCTCTTGGAGCGGAGGCGCAAGGTCCGGGTCCTCGGGCAATGCCTGCCGCAGCCAATGGCTCCGCCAGCGGATGTCTTTTTCCGGCAACTGCATCACGATGCGCCTGCCGCGGACAGGCGGCGCTCCACCAGCCTGACCCAAAGACTGGCGCCCATCGGCAGGATAGCGTCGTTAAAATCGTAATTGGTGTCGTGCGCGGCGGCCTGGTGCGCGTCGTCCGCCTGGCCAAGCAAGAAATAGCAGCCCGGCCGCTGTTCCAACATGTAGCAGAAATCTTCAGAACCCATCTCGGGAGGCGGATCGACGACGAGACGTTCCGAGCCCATCACCTCGTTCGCAATCGCGATCATCGCGTCGGCTTGCGCCGGAGTGTTGATCGTCGGCGCGAAGGGCGTTTCGTAGCGAATATCGACGCTGGCGCCAAAAGCTTCAGCCTCGTTTTTCGCGATGCGGCGGATTGCCGTCTCCAGCGTCTTTTGAACCTGATGGTCGAAGGTGCGCACGGTGCCGGTCAGAAACGCCGCATCGGGGATGGTGTTGAAGGCTTCGCCGGCGCGCAGGCAGCCAACGGTGACGATTGCCGGAGAGTGCACATCGGTCAGGCGTCCGGGCAGGGCTTCTATCGCCAGCAGGATGCGCGCGGCGCTGGGAAGTGGATTGATCGCAAGATGCGGCATCGCCGCATGGCCGCCCCTTCCATGCACGACGATCTCGAAGCGATCGGCCGCCGCTGCCACCGTCTCATGGTGGACGGCGATCTCGCCCAGCGGCCGTTCGCAATTGTGCAGCGCGTAGACTTCATCGCAGGGGAAACGCTCGAAAAGGCCCTCATTCAGCATGGCGAGTGCCCCACCTCGGCCCTCCTCGGCCGGCTGGAAAATGAAATGCACGGTGCCGGCGAAGTCGGGCGAGCGGGCAAGCGCCGAGGCTGCGCCGAGCAGCATCGTCGTGTGACCGTCATGGCCGCAGCCATGCATCCTCCCGGGAATGCGGGACGCATGCGGCAGCGGCCGCGCCTCGGTCATCGGCAGGGCGTCCATGTCGGCTCGGATGCCAAGCCCGCGACCAGCGCCGAGCCTGCCCCTGAGCGTACCCACGACGCCTGTCCGACCGACGCCTTCGATCGTCTCGATGCCCCACGAGCGCAGTTTGTCCGCCACGAAACGCGCCGTCTCGAACTCTTCGAAGCCGAGTTCTGGATTGGCATGCAGATGCCGCCGCCAGGCCGTCATCTCTGTCTCCAACTGCTGCACCGATGGAACCAGTCTCATGCCGATGCCCTTGCGCGGAGAGTTTGCGAGCGGCTCTGAAGGATGGCGATGACACCAAGCAGGGTCGCCGAGAAGGCGATCAGCAGCACAGCGACGGCCGCGATAGCAGGGCTGATGGACTCGCGAACCCCGGAGAATATCATGCGAGGCAAGGTTCGCTCCGCGCCTGTCGAGAGGAAACTTGCGACGACGACTTCGTCGAAAGAGATGATGAAGGCGATGATGGCCCCTGTAATGACGCCCGGCGCTATCAGCGGCAGCACTACCTTGAAGAATGTGCGCATGGTGCCGGCGCCGAGCGATGCCGCCGCGCGAACCAATGTCCGGTCGAAGGTCGAAAGGCTGGCGACGACAGTCGTCAGCATCACAGGCACGGCCATCGCCGTATGCACCAGAATGATCGATAGCTTGTTACCGACGAGTCCCAGTGTGGCGAAGAATGAAAAGGCCGCGACGCCGACGATGACAACCGGCGTCACCAAGGGCGCGGCGATGACCGCGTAGAGGATCCGTTTGCCGGCAAAATTGCCCCAGGCGAGTCCGATCGCCGCAGGTATGCCGAGCAGCAACGCCAGAACCGTGGTGGATATCCCGATGACGATCGAGTTCCACAGCGCGTTCGGCCAACGCTGGTCGACCCACAGTTCGGCATACCAGCGCAGCGACCAGCCCGGCGTCGGAAATGCCAGCGAATTGCTCGAGGTCAGCGACATAGGGATCACGATCAGCAGGGGTAGGATGATGAACGCCAGCAACGTCGCCGCATAGGCATACATCAGCCACTTCCGGAAGCGGTCGGCGCTCATGCGACATGCGCCTTGCGGCGGAAGAGGACGGACGCCGTCCAGAACAGCAACGCAAACAGGACGAGGATCATCAGCAGTTGCAGCGAAAGCGCTGCACCCATGCCCCAGTTCAGTGTGCTGTTCGTGTAGAAAGCTATGTAGCTGGAGATCATCTGGTCGGTCGGCCCGCCGACAAGCGTCGGGGTGATGTAATAGCCGAGAGCGAAGACAAAAACGATCGCCCCGCCAGACAGGATTCCTGGCAGGATCAACGGCAACTGCACGCGGCGCCATGCCGTGAGCCACGGCGCACCCAGCGAAAGTGCCGCGCGCATGTAGGTGGTCGGAACCCGCCGCATGACAGCGACGACGGAGAGCACCATCATGGGCAGCAGAACCTGAACCATCGCCAAATAGAGCGAAAAGCGTGTGTAAATGAGATTGAGCGGCTCGCTGACGATGCCGAGGCCAAGCAGCGTGGAATTCACGGGTCCGTTCTTCTGCAGCACGATAATCCAGATGACGGTGCGCACCAGCAGCGATGTCCAGAGCGGAAACAGGATCAGCGCGAACATGAGCTTCGACCAGGCCGGCGGCGCGCTGACAATTGCCTGCGCCAGCGGCACGGCGAGCACCGCGCAGATGACGGTCACCACGATGCTGATCCAGATCGTGCGCAGCAGCGCGTCGACGAAGATGGCGCGGTCGGCGGAAACGGCTTCGATCGAATTGTCCGCGCCTCGCTTCAGGTCCAGGCTCGCAAGCAGATAATAGTCCGTTCGCGCGCTTTGTTGACGCGCGATGACCTGCCAGAGATCGATGTCTTTCCAGCCGGCCTGTTTGGAGAGCACCTCGTCGCGCACGGGACGCATAGTCAGCTTGCCGTCGGCCGCATCCTTTGCCGTCTTGATGACGAGGAAACGGCTGCCGACGACGCGCTGGTTCACGAGTTGCGCCAGGACGCCTTCCTTCCCGGCGCGCCGCGCGTCGGCCAGGTCCTCGACGAGTGCTGCAAAGACGGGTTCGCCAGGCAGGCCGCTATCTGCTTTCCAGCCCGCCAGAGCGGCAATTGTACGCGGCAGGTTGTTCGAGAAATCCGAGTTGTCGACGGCCAGAGCGAGGAAGCGCGCCACCGGCCACAGAAACAGAATGACGACGAACAGGATAAGCGGGGCCGTCAACAGGGCGAGCATGCCGCCCCGTTGACGCCGCTTCATAGCCGGCTTTGCCCCGACCAACATGCCTAGGTTACTTCGCGAGCCAGGCCTTGAAGCGTTCTTCCAGTGCTTCCTTGTGCTCGGTCCAGAAGTCGTTGTCATAGGAGGCGCCGTACTGAAGGTGCTCCGGCGACGTCGGCAGGTTGGCCTTCCAATTCGCGGGAATGAGGTCGGCGGCTTCCTTGCGGCCGGTGCCATAGGCATAGAGTTTCGAGAAGCCGGCCTGGTTTTCAGGGATGGAGAACCACTTGAGGAGATCCAGCCCGGCCTGCTGGTGCGGCGCGCCCTTCACCACCGCCCAGTAGTCGGTGCCATAGAAGAAGCCAGCGTCCCATGCGATCGTATAGGGTTTCTTCTCGTTGATGGCTTCGTTGGTGATGCGCGCATTGAACCCGTCGCTGAGAGCCACTTCACCACTGTCGAGGTTCTGGATGCCCTGCGTCGTTGTGGACCACCAGACGACGTGCGCCTTGATCTTGTCGAGCATGGCGAAAGCCCGGTCGACGCCTTCCGGCGTGCCCAGCACCTTGTACATGTCCTCGCGCTTAACGCCGTCGGCCATCAGCGCGTTTTCCAGCGTGAACTGCGCCTGCTGGTAGAGGCCGCGCTTTCCCGGAAATTTCTCGACGTTCCAAAAATCCGCCCAGCTCTTCGGCGCGGCGTCGCCCTTGTAGACATCTGTGTTATAGGCAAGGACCGTGGCCCAGGTATCAGACGCGACGCCGCATTCGTGCAGGGTGCCCGGCAAATAATTGGCCGCGTCGCCTGTGATTTCTGGCGTCAGCGGAACGAACAGGCCTTCGGCGCAGCCGACTTCCATGGCGGGCGCTTCGACCGAGACGACGTCATAAGTGATGTTGCCCGCCTGCACCTGGGCACGCACCTTGGCGACCTCGCCGCCCCATTCTTCCATGACGATCGGAACGCCCGTCTTTTCGGTGTACTTGTCCCAGACCCCATCCTTGTAGGCCTTATCCCATGTACCACCCCAGCCGACCACTGTGACGGGTTCGGCCGCGGACACGGCAAAAGTCGAGGTCGCGAGGCAGATCGCGGCGGCAGATACGGTTTGCAGATAAGTCCTCATTGCAGTTCCCCTTTCTTTTTCGTTGTATATTTGATCAAATTTCAAGCGCAAAATTGGTTGATTAGCAACAGGAATTTGCGATACGGTGCAAAAAAGTGAAAAAGCCAAAGGGATTTGATCGAATGCTGCAAGGCACCAGAGACGTACGCGCCAATGTCAGTCTCGCTGCTGTTCTGGACGAGGCCCGACAGCGTTTCGCTGACGCCAACCCGAACAGCCTGGCGCGGCAGAACGAGGCCGCGGCATCGTTGCCGGGCGGCAATACGAGGGCTGTTCTATGGTATCCGCCATTCCCCGTATCGTTTGTTTCCGGCGAAGGCTGCAGGGTGACCGATCTGGACGGGCACATCTATGTCGACCTGGTCTCGGAATACAGTGCCGGTTTTTACGGTCATTCCGACAAGGCGATTTCGGCGGCCCTGGTGAACGTCATAGAGGGCGGCATCATGCTGGGTGCGCCCAACCGCTACGAAGCGCGCCTGGCTGCCGCGGTGGTTGACCGCTTTCCGGCCATCGAGCGCGTTCGCTTTTGCAATTCCGGCACTGAAGCCAACATCATGGCTATTTCGGCGGCTCGCGCCATCACGCAGCGCTCGAAGATACTCGCATTCCGCGAGGGCTACCACGGTGGTGTACTCACCTTTGCGCATGGCGGCTCGCCACTCAATCTACCGTTCCCCTTTGTCTTCGCCGACTACAACGATAGTGCAGGCGCCGTGGCGCTCATAAAGGAACAGGGCGACGAGCTTGCCGCGGTGATCGTCGAGCCGATGATGGGCGGCGGCGGCTGCATCCCGGCGACGCGTGAATTCCTGGAAGCGCTGCGCGCGGCGACGAAGGAGACCGGCGCGCTGCTGATTTTCGACGAGGTCATGACTTCGCGCCTCGACTACCGCGCGCTCCATGGGGCGCATGGGATTTTTCCCGATTTCGTGACGCTCGGCAAGTATATCGGCGGCGGCGCTAGTTTTGGCGCATTCGGTGGACGCGCCGACCTCGTCGATCGCTTCGATCCGGCTTTGCCCGGTGCGTTCTCGCATGGTGGGACGTTCAACAACAATATTCTCAGCATGGCTGCTGGCTTCACCGGTCTGACCCAGGTGCTGACGCAAGAGGCGAGCCGCGCGGTCAATGCGCGCGGCGACCGCCTGCGCGAAGCGATGAACGTCTCCCTTGAAAGGCATGACGTCGAGGGCATCGTCATAGGGCGAGGGTCGTTGATGAACCTGCATTTCGTCAGGGGGCCGGTGGACACGCCGGCGCGGCTCGACGACGCCGATCCATCGGTGATTGCGCTTTGGCATATCGAAATGCTGTTGCGAGGGTACTACGTGACGCCGCGCGGCATGCTGGCGTTGTCACTGCCATTTGGCGACGCCGAACTCGACGGCTTCGCCGGCGCATTCGACGATTTCCTGTCGAGCAACCTCAAAATACTGCCGCGCCGGACAAACTGATGCTTGATCGCAAGGATGCCAGTGCCGGCTCAGCCGCGCAAAAGACAGCTCATGTTCGTGTCCATACGGGCTTGAAGGAAGCACTGATGAACGGTGACTTCCTGCCCGGCCAAAGACTGGTCGTGCGACAGCTTGCCGAACAGTACCGGACCAGCGCCATGCCGGTGCGCGAGGCCTTGCGGCAACTCGTCAGCGACGAGGCGATGTTCGACCACCCAAATCGGGGCGTCATCGTCCCCGAGGCCACGGTGGCGCGTATTTCGGATCTGGTGCGTGTGCGCTGCAGCGTCGAAGGAACGGCGGCCGAGTGGGCCGCGACGACCATCACGCCCGAAGAACTCGATGAATTGGCGAAGCTGAACGGGCTGATGCGCGTATGCGTCGAGAGCAATGTCATGGCTAGCTATCTCGGCTTGAACAGGCGCTTCCATTTCACGATGTACCATGCCGCGCGGTCACCTCTCATCCAGCAAATCATCGAGAAATTGTGGCTGCAAGCAGGACCGTTCTTGAACATCGTCCGCTCGGACGTGACCTACGGCCTGGGCCTGGACCATCACGACGAAATGCTCGCGGCGCTGCGTCGCGCCGATGGCGCCGCTGCGCGCAAGGCGCTGGTGGCCGATCTGCGCGAGGCCGCCGACATCATTCTTCGCGCCGCCGCGGCGGCTGAGGCTCAGCCTGCGCGCAAACGCCCGGCTTCGGCACGCCGTGATCCCAAGGCGCAGGCGCGGTGATGGGCGGATCCCCGCGTGGCCCGGTTCATGTCGAGTTTCGTGGCGTCAGCAAGCGCTACGGGCAGACGGTCCAGGCGGTGCGTCAGCTCGACCTGGAAATCATGCGCGGCGAATTCCTGACGCTGCTGGGGCCTTCCGGGTCTGGCAAGACGACTGCGTTGATGATGCTTGCGGGATTCGAAGATACGACCGAGGGCGAAATCCTCATTGACGGTCAGCGCATCGACAACGTTCCCGCCAATCGTCGCGGCATCGGCATGGTGTTCCAGAACTACGCGCTTTTCCCGCACATGACGGTCGCCGAAAACCTGGCTTTCCCGCTCGAGGTCCGCAAACTTGGCCGCGACGAGGTGACGCGACGTGTCAGGAACGTTCTCGACATGGTCCAGTTGCCCGAATTCGGCAACCGGCGTCCGGCGCAGCTTTCGGGTGGGCAGCAACAACGCGTCGCGGTTGCCCGCGCCCTGATCTTCGAACCAAATCTTGTGCTGATGGACGAACCGCTCGGCGCCCTCGACAAGCAATTGCGCGAGCAGATGCAGTTCGAAATCAAGGATATCCATGCCCGGCTTGGCGTCACGTTCGTTTATGTGACACACGACCAGACCGAGGCGCTGACCATGTCGGACCGGGTCGCGGTGTTCAGCGCCGGCCGCATCGAGCAGCTTTCGACACCACGCGAACTGTATGAGCGTCCGACGGGCAGCTTTGTGGCGAGCTTCATCGGCGAGAACAACCGCATGTCCGGCACCGTGCTTGCCGGCGGTGAAAACGGTGGCGTGGCCGTCCATCTCGACGATGGCGATCTGGTGTTGAACGCCATTTCCCCTGGCGCGACGCCCCCTGCGGGCGCCAGGGTGACGCTGTCGATCAGGCCCGAGCGCATGTCCTTATTGCACGATGGCTCCACCGCCCTCAACGTGATTGCGGCAACCGTCGTTCAGTCCGTTTATGTCGGGGATCACATCCGGCTCGTCGCTGTGACGGCGGGCGGCCTGAAATTCATTGTCAAGCTTGCGGCATCGTCGTCTCGGTCCGAACTCAATGCGGGCGAGGCGGTTCGATTGGGCTGTGGTCGTGAGGATTGCCTCGCGCTCGATAGATAACAACAAAAGGCAGACAAGGGAGAGTTCAACCATGAAGAAATCGCCGAAAGTCGTCATCACCTGTGCGGTCACCGGCTCGATCCACACGCCGACGATGAGCCCGTATCTGCCGATAACGCCGTCCGAGATCGTCGACGCCGCCGTCGGAGCAGCCGAAGCCGGAGCGTCGGTGATCCATCTGCATGCCCGCGATCCGGAGACCGGCAAGCCTACCCCTGATCCAAAGTTGTTTATGGATTTCCTGCCGCGCATCAAGCAGCAGACCAACGCCGTGATGAACATTTCCACCGGCGGCGGGCTGAAGATGACCCTCGAAGAGCGCCTTGAAGCCGCGCACGCTTCGAAGCCGGAACTCTGCTCGCTCAATATGGGATCTATGAATTTCGCCCTGCACCACATCGCGCCGAAATACACCGACTGGAAGTACGACTGGGAGAAGGGCTACCTGGAAGACACAAAGAAGGGCATCGTCTCCAACACGTTCGAGCAGATCGAGCGTATCATCGTCGAAGTCGGCCAGGCTTATGGCACGAAATTCGAGTTCGAGTGCTACGATGTCAGTCACCTCTACACGCTTGCGCACTTTCTAGACCGCAAGCTGCTGAAGCCGCCGCTTTTCGTCCAGACGATCTTCGG
>NZ_RZRV01000072.1:0-16509 GCF_004023085.1 Mesorhizobium sp. M7A.F.Ca.US.010.02.1.1
GGTTAGGGGTGGGGGTCCGTGCCGGGCAGACATCTCAGGAATTCCATGTGCGATAGCCCTGCCCTTGCGGGGAGAAGATGGCGGCAGCCAGATGAGGGGCGGCGTAATGTCGGGAATGTCAGGGCCAGCCCTACCCCTCCACCGTCTCCAGCACACTCAGCAATGTGCCTTCCATGTCAGGCTCGTCGCCGGAGCAGACGCACAGCATCTCGGCGTCGCCCTCGCCGACCGAGAGGTAGGCATGACCCATGGTGGAATCGATGTAGACGCTGTCGCCCTGTTTCAGCCGCACCGGCGCGTACTGGTCGGTGTGCAGTTCGATCTCGCCCTTGAGCACGATCAAAAATTCCTCGCCGGCATGCCTGGTCAGCGGGCCGAATTCCTGCGGCGTGCGGGCGCGTGCATAGGCGTGGATCGGCACCATGCGCTTGCGCACCAGATCGGTGGCCAGATAGCGGTAGTCGTAGTTGCGGGTCAGCTGGCGCAGCGTGTTGGACTGCGAAGTCACCGAACGACGGGTGCGCGCGGCCGGCTGCTTGCGGTCGCCGCTGAGCAGCTCGGTGACATGGATGTTCAGCCCCTCGCAGATCTGCAGCAGCTTGTCGTAGCTCAGCGACATCTGGTCGTTCTCGACTTTGGACAGCGTCGACACCGCGACGCCGGTCAGCGTGCTGACCTCCTGCAAGGTCCAGCCATGCGTTTTCCTCAAGCCGCGCAGACAATCACCGAGGTTCGGTTGCTCCGACATCGTCAGCTCCGTTGCGCGGCCCATCGAGCCGCCAGTCCACCCTAGGTAGTCCAACTCTCTGCCGCCATCAACAACACCAACAATTTTCTTATACGCTAAATATTGACTGGATACGAAATTATTTCTACCCCTAGGGCATGCAATCCAAGTCTATCCAAAAAATCGTCGTCATCGGCGGCGGCATTGCCGGCCTTTCGCTGGCGGCTGCCGTGCAGCCCTGGGCCGAGGTCACAGTGCTCGAGCGCGAGCCGCATCTCGGCTATCACGCCAGCGGCCGCTCGGCCGCGCTGTTTTCAGAAACCTATGGCAATGCACTGGTGCGGGCGCTGTCGCTGGCCAGCCGACAGGCGATCATCGATGGCGGCTTCGCCGCCCACCGGCGCGGCGCGCTGCACGTCGGCGGTGTCGAAGACAGTGCAGCCGTCGACCGCATGGCGGCCGAGATGCAGGCACTGGTGCCGAGCGTACGGCGCCTGTCAGCAGCAGAAGTCACCGCTCTGGTGCCGGTCATCGCCACGGCAACCACTTGCGGCGGCGTGCATGAACCCGGCGCGCTCGATGTCGACACGGGAAAGATGCTTGCGGCTTCAGCCTCCGCGCTCAAGGCCGGCGGCGGCGTGATCCGCACCGGCGAGGAAGTGCTGGAGATTTCCCGCGTCGCAAACGGCTTCAGCGTCACCACCAGTGCCGGCGCCTACCAGGCCGACATCGTCGTCGACGCCGCTGGCGCCTGGGTCGATGTCGTCGCCGGGCTGGCCGGTCTCTCCGGTCTCGGCTTCCGGCCGAAGCGCCGCACCGCCTTCCTGTTCGATCCGCCCGCCGGCATGGACATCAGCGCCTGGCCGCTGGTGGTCGATTTGCATGAACAATTCTACTTCAAGCCCGATGCCGGCAGGCTGATCGGCTCGCTGGCCGACGAGACCGATTCCGAACCCTGCGACACCTATCCGGAAGACATCGACGTCGCCATCGCCGTCGACCGCATCGAACAGGCGACGTCGCTGCGCATCGGCCGTCCGTCGACGCCCTGGGCGGGCCTGCGCACCTTTTCGCCTGACCGCACGCCGGTCATCGGTTTCGACCCTCGCCTGCCCGGCTTCTTCTGGCTTGGCGGCCAGGGCGGCTACGGTTTCCAGGTGTCGCTGACGCTGGCGCGGCTGGGCTCAGTGCTGCTGCGCGGCCAGCCGCTGCCGGACGATCTCACGGCACGCGGTATCACGTCCGCCGCGCTTGCGCCCAACCGTTTCATCACCCCGGCGGCGACGCCATGAACTTCACCGGCCTGCCCTTCCCCCAACCCGTAAAGTGTCATCAGGAGCGTTTGCGATGAAATCCGTTCTGCGCGCAGTCCTTACCTCGTCCTTGCTGGCCTCGTCCGTCCTTCTTGGCGGACAGGCCTACGCCAAAACCTTGGTCTATTGCTCGGAAGCCAATCCCGAGACCTTCAACCCGGCGATCGGCACGGCGGACTCCACCATGGATGCCGCCGCCAAGACGATCTTCAACCGGCTGGTCGAGTTCAAGCCTGGCACGACCGAAGTCGGGCCGGCGCTGGCCGAAAGCTGGGAGGTCTCAGCCGAAGGCAAGATCTACACCTTCCACCTACGCCACGGCGTGAAATTCCAGTCGAACGACCACTTTACACCGTCGCGCGAGTTCAATGCCGACGACGTGCTGTACACCTTCAACCGCCAGCGCGACGCCAGCAATCCCTACCACAAGCTCGGCGGCGGCGCTTACGAGTATTTCAACGCACTGGGCATGGGCACGCTGATCGACAAGATCGACAAGGTCGACGACCACACCGTGCGCTTCACGCTGACGGCTGCCAATGTCACCTTCCTGCCCGGCATTGCGCTCGACTATCTCTCCATCCTGTCCCTGGAGCAGACTGAAAAGATGGTCGCCGCCGGCACGCCGGAACTGATCGATAGCGAGCCCGTGGGCACCGGCCCGTTCGTGCTGCAGGCCTATGTCCCCGACAGCCAGATCCGCTACGCCGCCAACAAGGATTATTGGCGCGGCGCGCCGAAGATCGACACTCTGGTCTTCGCCGTTACGCCCGAACCGACTACGCGCGTCGAGCGTCTCAAGGCCAATGAGTGCCAGGTCGCCGCCCCGCCCCCGCCAAGCGCCGTCGCCGATTTGCGCACCGATCCCGACATCACCGTGCTCGACCTCAAGGGCCAGAACATTGGCATTCTCGGCTTCAATGTCGAACATCAGCCGCTCGGCGATGTGCGCGTGCGCATGGCGCTGGCCAAGGCCGTCGACCGCAAGGCGATCGTCGACGCCGTCTATGCCGGCGCCGGCACGGTCGCCGGCAGCGTCGTGCCGCCGGCGCAGATCGGCGCCGTCACCGATGCCGGCATCGACTATGACCCGGATGGCGCGAAGGCGCTGCTGAAGGAAGCCGGCCACGAGAGCGACCTGAAAATCAGCCTGTGGGCGATGCCGGTATCGCGGCCCTACAATCCCAACGCCAAGCGCATGGCCGAGATGATCCAGGCCGACTGGGCGAAAGTCGGCGTCAAGGCCGAGATCGTCAGCTTCGAATGGGGCGAATATCTCAAGCGCACCGCGGCGGGCGAACAGGACGCCTACCTGCTCGGCGGCAGCAGCGACAATGGCGACCCCGACAACATGCTGAGCTATCTGCTGTCTTGCGACGGCGTGAAGGGCGGCTCCAACCGCTCGCGCTGGTGCGACAAGGATTTCGAGAAGCTGCTGCAGGACGGCCGCGTCGCCGCCGATCCGAAACAGCGCGCCGACATCTATGCCAGGGCGCAAGCGATCCTGAAGGTTGAGGTGCCGGTGGCGCCGATCGCCCATTCGGTGGTGGCGATCCCGATCCGCAAGAGCGTGCTCAACTACGTGCTCGACCCCTTCGGCCGGCAGAACTTTGCCGATGTCGATATGGCGGAGTGAAGCTTGGCGACCCTGCCCTCGGGCTCGGCCCGAGGACGCACCGACATCATCTATGAAACCAGCAATTTAGCGGCGAAAGCAGAATCCATGCGTGAAGACCTGAACGCCCTCCTCAAGACCTATCTCACCGATGGCGCGGTAGGCGCATCACTCGCATACTCCACTGGCGCCGCACCAACCGCCCTGACCGCCGGCCTAGCCGACCGGGAGCATGGCATTGCCGTCTCGCCTGAACGCCTGTTCAAGATCGGCAGCTGCACCAAGACCTTCGTTGCCGCGGCCCTGGCCAAGCTCGCCCAGGACGGCAAGCTCGATCTCGGAGCGCCGATCTCCGGCTGGTTTCCTTACCTGCCGGAAGCAAAAGACATTTCGGTGCGCCAGTTGATCAACCACCGCAGCGGCCTGCCGGAGTTCGAATATTACATTCCGATGGATCCGAGCCGGCAATGGACGCCGCGGCAACTGGTCGACATAGCCTTCGCTTCCGACAAGCAGAAGGCGCCGGGCGGACCCGCCGTCTACAACAACACCGGCTATGTGCTGGCCGGCATGGTGATCGAGGCGGTGACAGGCCAGTCGCTGGGCGGCTATGTCAGAAGCGCGGTGCTGCAGCCGCTCGGCTTGGAGAATACCTGGTCGCCGGCCACCGAAGCCTTTCCGGAAAAGTCGATGGTGCGTGGCTACTACCACCGCCCCCCGCCGCCGGCGAATGCGCCCACCGACATCGCCTCCGGCGGCGAGATGTGGCGCATGGACGGCGTGCTGCGCTACTCCGACGAATTGCAGGATTCTTCCGATTCCTTCCCGTTCGGCGCCGCTTATGGCTGCGGCGACATGGTGTCGACGCCGTCCGACATGGTGAGCTTCATGCGCGGTCTCTTTTCCGGCAGAGTGCTGTCGCCGCCGTTCTTCGCCGAGATGTTCGAACACCGCGTGCCAGCGAGTTTTCCGGGCACCCGCATGCGCGAGACCGGCGCCGGCATGTTCCAGAGCGCCTACGCCAACCGCGCCTTTTACGGCCACCAGGGCAGTATCCCCGGCTACGTCGCCGTCATGCTGCATGACCCGATCTCAGAGCTGACCATCGCCATGACCAGCAATGTCGGCTCCGGCAACCGACTGTCCTTCCAGGCTAGCGGCTTGCATCCGGTGGTGGATAAGGCGATCCAGATCATTCTGGAAAACTAGCCGCGAAAGATCGCCACGGCGGCAGCGACGATCGCCGCGTTGTCCTTCGCCACAGTTCCATCGGCGAGCGTCTTGCCGTCTTCCAGACCGACCCGTGTCGACCAGCGCTTGCGATGCGCAACCTTGATGAAGGGCCAGACAGTTGCATCGACGCCATGCAGCAGGATCGGCCGCCGTACCCCGGCGCGCTCGAGCACGGCGACGATGCCATGCGCTTCGTCGAGTGCAGCGGACAGGTCCTGGATGTCGATCTCGATCAAAATGCGCAGCACCTGGTCGTGGCCGGCAAGCGCTACGAAGCGCTCGGCATCGGCGACGACGGCAAGCCCCGTCTCGATGCCGACTCCACGCTGGCGCAGCAGTTCCATCACGGCGGGCGCATCCGGTTCGGACACGTTGACCGAGGCATAGTCGGGCAGGCCTCGCCAGCCTGCGATCGCCGTGCGGGTCCGCTCGACGTCGTCCTCGATCCAGGCGCCGGTCGACACGCCAACCAGTGTTCCCGGGCAGGTCCGGCGCACCGCCAGCACGGTGGCATCGACGGCTGCCAGGCTTTCGCGCCCGTCAGTGCCGCGCGGATGGATGTGCAGTTCGGCCGCTCCAGCGGCGACGCAGGCTGCCGCATCGCTGGCCATTGCCTCGGCAGTCAGCGGCAGCTTCGGGTGGAAATCGCGCGGACGCGCGCCGTTGATGCAGGCCTGGACGATCATCGGTCTCACCTTGCACAGGAAGTGACAGTCTAATCATGCGGCGGTGAAACCGCCAATCTCCCCCCTCGTGGGGGAGATGCCCGGCAGGGCAGAGGGAGTGACAGATCGCAAGCCTCTCTGATCGTCAATCTCATCAATGCAGGCTGCGAAACAGGTCGAAAATCTGATTGTTCAGGTCGGCGGGACAGCGCCCCCTCTGTCCTGCTGGACATCTCCCCCACACGGGGGATCGGCAGCGCGCCTCCCCGCAACATTCGGCGGCATTTGAATAAAAGCCGCTTGTGGATATTTACCCGGCGTTCCCTCGTCTCCGGCAAGGTTTTCTAGGGCGGGATCATGGAGGGACCATTGACCAGCGATTTTTCAGCCGCCCGCATCCACCTCGAACGCGCCTATCATTATCTGCAAGGCAACGACGAGACGAGTCGCACGGCCTGCGAAGCGCTCGATCTGTTGATCGAAGCGGTGACGGAAGCGCAGCACAGGCGACCCGAGGCTGGAGTGCTGGAGTTTCCGCAATCGACGGCGCGCCGAACCGGATAGAATGCGGCGAGTTTCAGGTCAGTTCGGCTTGGCCTGAAACTCGCCGCACCTGGATCACGATGCCTTGCGGGCCGTCGCTCCCTTGGTCGCACGCGCGACAATTCGTTCCAGCGGCTCTGGCCGGTGCAGCAAAAATCCCTGGCCGAAGGCGACACCCATGTCGCTCAACATGGCCAGCGTGTCCTGCTGTTCGATCTTCTCGCCGACCACGTCACAGCCGAGGCTGCGGGCGATGCTGGTGATGGCCAGCACGATCTCGCGGTCGAAACGGCTTTGCGTGATGTGCTCAATGAAGGAACCGTCGATCTTGATCGCGTCGACGGGGAACCGCCGGAGATATTCGAACGAGCTCATACCAGCGCCGAAATCATCGAGGCTGACCCGGCAGCGCCGCTCGCGCGCCTTGCGCACAAACTGTTCGGCGGCGTCGAAATTGGTGACGGCGGCGGTTTCGGTGATCTCGAAGCCGATGCCCGAATGCGGCGCCCCGGTTTCTTCTATGACGTTGTCCACGAAGTCCCAAAGCTGCGGGTCGCTCAGCGTCTGCGCCGACAGATTGAAGCCAAGCGTCAACGCCCCCGAACGCAAGGCGGCACCATGCCGCGACAGCGCGGTGCGGATGATCCAGCGGTCGAGCCGCGACGCGATGCCGAACCGCTCGGCCACCGGAATGAACTCGCCGGGTGGCACCAGCCGGCCGTTGCGGGCGGCGAGCCTGGCCAACACTTCGACATGGCGGCTTTCCAGCCAGGGACGGCCCAGCCGATGGATTTCCTGGCCAAACAGCTTCAGCCTCCCGTCTTCCATGGCATCGACCGTATCGGCGACGACGCGCGCCGCGTTGAGGCCACCCGAACCCGATGCCGTATCGGTGGAGAAGAAGGCAAATCGGTTTCGCCCGGCGGCCTTGGCCGCGTAGCAGGCGTCGTCGGCGCAGGCCAGCGCGTCGGCCACCGTCGTGTTTGCATCATCGACGAAAGCGATGCCGATCGAGGCCGCCAGCTTGCGCGACGTGGCCGTCGATCCTAGTTCGGCATCGCGAACCGCGGCAAGTACCGCGTCGGCCAGCCGCCCGGCCTGCGCCGTATCGCAATTGGGCATCAGCAGCGCGAACTCGTCACCGCCCAGGCGCGCGGCATGCGCCGTCGGGGGAAGGCAGCCCAGAATGCCTTGGGCAACGCTTTTCAGTGCCAGGTCGCCGGCCGCGTGGCCGGCAAAATCATTGAGCGCCTTGAAGTAGTCGAGATCGACATAGAACACGGAGAGCGGCAGCCGCTGCGCGGCCGCGATGTGATCGGCCAGCAGCCGGTCGAACGCGGCACGGTTCCAGAGACCGGTGAGCGCATCGTGGCGGGCCGCATAGGCAAGCTCCTGCTCACGCTGCTTGTCTTCGGTGATGTCGCGCACCGTGCCCAGGATCTGCCCCGCCAACCGGCGGTCCGGGATCTGCGGGTCGGCGATGAAACGCAGCAGGGATTCTATGTGCCGGACCTCTCCGTCGCGCCGGACGATGCGGTATTGCACGGCGGTGACCTTGTCCGTTTCGAGCGGCACCAGATGTGCGCGCGACGCGGCCTCCTTGTCGTCCGGATGCAGATAGCCGAACCAGTGGTCGCGCTCGACTTCGGCGATGTCGGAGACAAGCCCGAAAATCTCCCTGGTGCGTTCGTCCCAATAGCTTTTGCCGGTGGCGAGGTCGTGATGCCAGATGCCGGTGCCGCTGGCGGCGAGCGCCAGGCGGAAGCGCACATTGACCTGCTCGAGTTCGGCTTCGGCGGCCTTCTGCTTGGAGATGTCGGTCTGCACACCCATCAGCCTGAGCGGCTTTCCCATCGCGTCGCGCTCGACGACGCCGCCGCGATCGAGCACCCACACCCAGTGTCCCTGCTTGTGCTTCAGCCGCAATTCGGTCTCGATGGCGTCGGTCAGGCCGGCAATGTGGCGGTCGCCGCTGGCCAGCGCCCGCTCGCGGTCGTCGGGATGGGTCAGTTGCAGCCACAGGTCGCTGGTGTCGGCAAGTTCGCTCTCA
The DNA here is from genome assembly GCF_004023085.1 of Mesorhizobium sp. M7A.F.Ca.US.010.02.1.1. Classification (NCBI taxonomy): domain Bacteria; kingdom Pseudomonadati; phylum Pseudomonadota; class Alphaproteobacteria; order Hyphomicrobiales; family Phyllobacteriaceae; genus Mesorhizobium; species Mesorhizobium sp. M7A.F.Ca.US.010.02.1.1. The sequence continues at coordinate 8,147 of NZ_RZRV01000072.1, forward strand.
TCGTAGCCCAGCATCCGCGCCCAGGTCGCGGAATAGAAGCAGTCGCCGGTTACAAGATCCCAGTCCCAAACGCCGAGATGGGCGCGCTCCAGGGCCTTGGCCCAGAACGTTCCATTGCGACTTTTCTTGCCCTGACGCGCCATCGTCTGCTTCGCCTGCTCCACCGCGGGGCAATCTGCGGCAAAACCAGAGAAGAAACAGTTACCGCGGCGATGGCGGGCTGCTTTGTTGGCTCCCCGCCTGCCGCCTCTGCTCTTCGATTCGCCGGCAAGAACCGGAGTTTCGCATCGGCCGGATCTTCCTAGTCATGGCTCCAGGTCATCGGCCAATCCGATGATCCCGGATCATCGGCGGCGCCGATGATCGCGTTGCAGAGACAAAGAGGGCGGCGCAACGCTTTCGTAAACAGACTCTTTGCCAACAAGCATCTATCGGTCTAATATTTGGAGATCTATTCGCACACAAGTGTAACCTGATGGTAATATATCGCCTGCGAAATAATCCAATTATTTTTCTGGACAACGGCGGGATGTCCTTCGATGAGTGAGCACACAGGTCAGCACGGCAACAATCGCCGCCCAGCTGCCATCCTTGACCTCGACATCGCGACAACCAGGAGCGGCTGGCTGCTGGTTGCCTTGTGTCTGACCTATGCCGTGACCGCTGTTTGCCTGCAGCCGGACCGCTACCTGCATCTGGCGCAATCCTATGCCAAGCCGTTCGCCTTTTTCCTGCCCGCGCTTCTGGCGGCGGGCCTTGGTGTGGCGGGGCTGGCATTTGCCCGGCATGCGCCGACGAGGTTCATCCTCGGCGTACTCAGGCACCGCTGGCTTGCAGCCGCACCCGTCATCTTCTTGTTCTTTCTCGGCGTCACCGCATTCACCACCTTGAAGGTCGCCATCCCGGACATGGTGCCGTTCTACGCCGACCGCGCCCTGGCGGACCTCGATCTTCGGCTGCATGGCGCCGATCCCTGGACATGGGCGCACAGCATCGTTTCCGAACCGGTGTCGGTCGCCATTTTCGCCGGCTATGGTTATGGCTGGCTTCTGCAATGGTTCGGCGCCGTGCTCTTCGTCGCCTTCTGGAACAATCCGGTCGGGCGTTTGCGCTACCTATGGGCATTCGCGCTGACCACGATGCTGTGCGGCACCGTTCTTGCGACCCTGCTGTCGTCCGCCGGCCCGATATTCCACGACCAAATCTACGGCGGCGACCGGTTTGTCGCGCTGCAGGCCGCCCTGGCGCAGAAGGGCTACGGCGCGTCGGTCCATCTGTACGCCGATTATCTGTTTACAGCCTACCAGAGTGGCCGCCCGGAACTCGGCGGCGGCATCTCGGCCATGCCCAGCATGCATGTTGCGATCGCCACGCTCAACGCATTCTTCCTGGCCCAATTCGGCCGCGGGTGGGCAATCGCCGGCTGGTCCTTCGCGGCCTTCATCCTGTTCGGTTCGGTTTACACCGGCTGGCACTATGCCGTGGATGGCTATCTCTCGATTCTCGTGGTGTCCCTGCTCTGGTACGTGACGGGACGCTTCGTCTTGCCGCAAGCGAGCCGGGATACCGCCGAGGTGGGATTGGCGATCCCGGATCAAGCGGCATAAAGACCGTACCTGCCTGACGCCGCGAGGAGCGCCAGCGGCACGCACCTCCCCGGCTTTTCCTCGCCGAAAGCGGCCGCTGGGCCGGAGCTGCCAACTGTCACGGAGGGCGACCAGGCGGCATTGACGCCGCCTGGCTTCATTGCTTACTGGCTCGGCGCCATCGTGTGTTCGCATGACACTTTCGGGTTCATGTCGGCGAAAGTGCCGGTCGGGTTGCCCTTCCAGGCCCAGACATGCAGTTCGTAGAATTCGCCCAGGCCATAGCGGTTGGGCGCGCTGTTGAAATTGAACAGCTGTCCGTCCAGCGACGCCGGCCCCTTCGAGGTGATGTATTCGACCGCCACCAGTTGCAGCGTGCCGTCGGCCATCGGCTCGTACATCACGGCCTCAGGCCGGGCGATATCGATCTTGTCGTCCTTCAGATATCCGCCGTTGACATAGTGGATGCCCATGGCGCCGCCGGTGATGCCGCTGGCGCAGGGAATGGGCGCATAGCCCTCTGATGTAGCGGCCTTGACGTCGAGAAACCGGCTGTTGGCAGCCCGCACCTTGTCAGCCAGCGGATTGGGGACGGACGCAAGCGCGGCCGCTTCCTGATGCGCCTGTGCGAAGCTGGTGCAGACGGCCAGCATGGCCCCGGCCATGACAAGTCTGCAGCGAAAATTTGGCCTGTTGAGAAAGTTCGATATCATCTTCATTCCATTCTTCTTGAAAAAGCACAGCTGGCCGGCCGCCGAAAATACGGAGGCCCGGCAGGCAAGCGCTGTGACTGTTGTTGCTTGGAGATCCCGAAAACGATGCCAGGAATGGTCATCCCTTCGGCAGGTACGGGATCGTTCCGGCCAGATCGGTGTTGTCGATCATCTGGAAACGGCTGTCGCTGCCGCCCTGACGGGCCGAAACGAAGGGCGCATAGGCCGGATCGTTGGTGAAGGCGCGGGCCGCCGCTTCCGAGGGGAACGCCATCAGGGCGATCAGCGTGGTGTCGAGCGGCTTGCCTTCGAGCGTTTTCACATTGCCGCTGCGCGACAGATATCTGCCGCCATGCTTGTGGACGAGGTCATGCACCGATGCTGCGTAGGCCGGCACCCATTGCGGGTCGTTTATCTTGATGTCTGCGATAACGTATGCGGTCATGGATAGTCTCCTGGTTGCGGCGCAAGGGGTGTCCCGTGCACCGGCCAAAGGGCTCGCATGGCAGGGCCCTCGCCAACCAGTCCGCGATCTGTACTGGGGTAGTACAGTTTCCGTACTGGCCGGCTCATTCATGAAGGCCTAATATTCGGCCCTGGTTTCGAGGGAGAGGCGCCAATCATGACCCAGCACGGATACAAGCAATTCTGCCCGCTATCGATGGCAGCCGAGGTGCTCTGCACCCGCTGGACGATGGTGCTGCTGCGCGAGCTGGTGGCGGGCTCGACCCGCTTCAACGACCTGCGCCGCGGCGTGCCGAAAATGTCGCCGACCCTTCTGTCGCAACGGCTGAAGGAGCTCGAACTGGCGGGGATCATCGAGCGCAAGGAAGTGCCGGGCGAGAGAGGCATCTTCGAATATCGGCTGACAGAAGCCGGCCGGGATTTGCGTCCCGTCGTCGAGGCGATGGGCTTCTGGGGACAGAAATGGGTCGAGTCCCGGCTGTCGCTGAAAAACCTCGATCCGTCGTTGCTGATGTGGGACATGCGGCGCAATTTGAATCCCTCGCCGCTGCCCGAGGGCCGCACGGTGATACAATTTCTGTATCAGGACCTACCGGCGTCCAAACGGTCGTGGTGGCTGATCGTCGAGAAGCACGGCGAGGTCGATCTGTGCTGGTACGATCCGGGCTTCGACGTCGACCTTTACGTCTCGACCGATCTGCACACCATGACGGCGATCTGGATGGGACTGCTGACCGTCGAGAAGGCCGGCGCCAAGGTTGCCCTGACCGGCGACCAGGCCATTGGCAGGAAGATGCAGACCTGGCTCGGGCTCAGCGCGTCGCGGTGGAGCCCAAACGCGCGGCTTAGGAGAGTGGGGCTCTTGGCAGGAAACGGGTGGCGAGGCCGGCTTTTGGCGGCTTCAATGCGGCCATGTTCGTCACCCTGGCCAAGAATCTCAAATCCACGCCGCTGCCGGTTGCCGACGATCCGCGCTGGGCGCGCATCGTCGCGCGCGACAAATCGGCCGACGGCGAGTTCTGGTATTCGGTGGCGACAACCGGTGTCTATTGCCGGCCTTCCTGCCCGTCGCGGCGCGCCAACCCCAGGAATGTGCAGTTGCACGGCACGCTGGATCAGGCCAGGGCGACCGGCTTTCGCCCGTGCCGGCGCTGCAATCCGGATGGCCCATCGCTCGAGGCCGGCAACGCCGCGATGGTCGCCGACGCCTGCCGCAGGATCGAGCAGAGCGAGGAAGAACCGTCGCTCGCTGAATTGGCGGACGCCGCCGGCCTCAGCGCCGGCTATTTCCACCGCATCTTCAAGGCCGTCACCGGGCTGACGCCGAAGGAGTATGCCGCCGCGCACCGCGCCGCCAGGGTCCGCCGTGGCCTGGAAGACGGCGCCAGCGTGAGGACGGCGATCTACGATGCCGGCTTCAATTCGAGCGGGCGTTTCTATGAGAAATCGACCGGCATGCTCGGCATGACGCCGACGCGCTATCGGGCCGGCGGCGCCCATGAAGAAATCCGCTTTGCCGTTGGCGAATCCTCGCTCGGTACCATCCTGGTCGCCTCGAGCCAAAAAGGCGTCGCCTCGATCCTGCTCGGCGACGATCCCGACGCGCTGGTGCGTGACCTGCAGGACCGTTTCCCCAACGCGCGGCTGATCGGCGGCGACCGTGACTATGAGGCGCTGGTCGCCCGCGTCGTCGGTTTCGTCGAGGTTCCGGCGCTCGGTCTCGATTTGCCGCTCGACGTGCGCGGCACCGCCTTCCAGCAGCGTGTCTGGCAGGCTTTACAAGACATCCCGGTCGGCCGCACGGTTTCCTATGCCGAGATCGCGCAGCGCATCGGCGCGCCGACGGCAACCCGCGCCATCGCCGCCGCTTGCGCCGCCAACAATCATGCCGTCGCCATCCCCTGCCATCGCGTGATCCGCAAGGATGGCGCCCTGTCCGGCTACGCCTGGGGCGTTGAGCGCAAGCGCGCACTGCTGGAGCGTGAGGCGGCGTCCGACAATGCCAACCGGTCGGTGCGGGCCTGACGAGGACCGGCAATGCGCGCGATGGCAAGGTCTCCCACCACCGATGCGACCGGCCGGACCCAAGCTGCCGACAGCCGGCGCGCCGAAGGCTCGAAGTTACTGGTGATGGCGGCCATTGGCGAGATGGTCGATCACGGCAGAGCCGAATGGAGCCGCACCGCGGCCGGCGAGATCGAGCTGCGGTTGTTGACGGGTGAGGTGTTTTTGCTCGGCGAGGTCGCTGTTACTCGTGTCGCGTAGAACGGTTCGCCTACCTTCGAAATTCGAATTTGAAAGCAAGCACCGGAGTGAGCGCGAGAAGCCGTCTCTGTAGGGTTCACGCACAGACAAAGGAGTAAACGCAATGAACCTCACGCAAACCCAAATGGCGCCGCCGGCGAGCGTCCCCAATGCCTTCGACACCATAAGCTATGCCATCGGCGAATCCCCGATCGGCAACATCCTCGCCGCGCGCAGCGATATCGGCGTCTGCGCCATCCTGATCGGCTCGGATGCAGAGGCGCTGGAGCAGGACCTTGGCCATCGCTTCCCGGGCAAGGTACTGGTCGAAGACGAGGCCACCTTGCGCGACGATCTCGCGGCAATCGCGCGCTTCATCGAGACGCCCAGCGTCGGCCTCGACCTCCCGCTCGACCTGCGCCACGGCACGCCATTCCAGCAACAGGTTTGGGATGTGCTGCGCAGCATCCCGTGCGGCGCCACCATCACCTACACCGCACTGGCCCGCAGTCTCGGCCAGCCGAACGGCGCCCGCGCCGTGGCGACGGCCTGTGCGGCCAACGCAATCGCGCTGGGCATTCCCTGCCACCGTGTCGTCCGCGCCGACGGCTCACTGGCCGGTTACCGCTGGGGTGTCGAACGCAAACGCGCGCTGCTCGACAAGGAGGCTACGATATGAACGCCCATGCCAAGGTTGCCGCATCGGCGGTTGAAGCCGCCGGGACGCGCATCGCCGATTACGACTGGCCCGCCCTTGCCGCCGAACTCGACGGCTTCGGCTGTGCCGTGATCGAAAAGCTGTTGTCGCCCGAGGAGTGCCGGCGGATCGCCGACCTCTATTCGGATGAGAAATATTTCCGCAGCCACATTCATATGGCCAGGCATGGCTTCGGCAAGGGCGAGTACCGCTATTTCCGCTATCCCTTGCCCGACCTCCTGGGTGGCCTGCGCAGCGCGCTCTATCCCAGGCTGGCCGAGGTCGCCAATCGGTGGAACGAGCGCATGGGGCAGGCCATGCGTTATCCCGCGACGCATGCCGCGTTTCTCGATCAGTGCCATGCCGCCGGCCAGACACGGCCGACGCCGCTGCTGCTGCAATATGTGCCTGGCGACTTCAACTGCCTGCACCAGGATCTCTATGGCGACCTCGCCTTTCCGCTGCAGGTGGCGATCCTGCTCTCCGAACCGGGCCGGGATTTCAATGGCGGCGAGTTCGCGCTGACCGAGCAGCGCCCGCGCATGCAGAGCCGGGTCGAAGTGGTGCCGCTGCGCCAGGGCGACGCCGTTGTCTTCGCCGTTCACAACCGGCCGGTGCAGGGCACCAAAGGCAATTACCGAGTCAACCTGCGCCATGGCGTCAGCCGGCTGCGCTCAGGCATGCGCCACACGGTCGGGATTATTTTTCACGATGCGAAGTGAGCAGGGAGAAGATGGAGGTCCCCCTCACCCCGCCGGCGCATAGCGGCTGACCACCATGCCACAGGCATAGGCCGTCGAGCCGAGCAGCCTTAGGTTTTGGAAACCACCCTGATCGAAAATCCGGCGGCCCGCACCCAGCACCGCCGGGTTGATGAAAAGCTGGAACTCGTCGACCAGCCCGGCCGCGATCAGCGCCGACGCGAAACCGGCGCCGCCGAACACCGCCATGTCGCCGCCCTCGCCCGCTTTCAGCGCATTGACTTCGCGCGGCAGGTCGCCGCTGGCCAAACTGGTGCGCTCCCAAGCCGGCTCCGAGGCCGATTGCTTGAGCTTGTTGCTGAGCACCACCTTGCGGGAGTCGACGATGCGCTGCGCAAAGGCGTAGAACGGATCGCGCGGAAACTTCTTCGCCGCATTGCCCCAATGGGTGAGATAGCCCTCCTGCGCCATCTTGCGGCTGAGCAGGATGGTATCGACGCCTGCGAAGACGGCGTTAAAGTCCTGCTTCAGCGCACCGTCCCAGGCGCTCTCGTCACCCCACTCCCAGAGCTGCCAGGAATGGTCCTCATTGGCGCAGACAAAGCCGTCGACCGACATCTGCATCTGCAGGACCAGCTTTTTCACCGTCATTCTCCTCAGGGCCATCGCAAAACAGTTTACATTTGGAACCGTTGACGCAAGGCCAAAATGATGTCAATAGTAAAGTGATTTAAAAATGGAACCATAGATGTCGACGCGCGAAAAGTCCGGCTGCCCGATCAACCTGTCACTCGAACTGATCGGCGACCGCTGGACGCTGCTCATCGTCCGCGACATGGTCTTCGCCGGGAAAAAGCACTTTCGCGAATTCCTGCAATCCGACGAAGGCATCTCCTCGCGCACGCTGGCCGAGCGACTGCAAACGCTTCAGGAGGAGGGCATCCTCACCCGAAGCGACGACCCGACGCATGGCTTGAGAACCGTCTACCGGCTGACCGAAGCAGGCATCGACCTGTTGCCGGTGCTGGCGACGCTCGGCGCCTGGGGCAGCAAGCACCGCAAGCCCGACGACAAGCTGGCCAGGATTGCCGACGAACTGGCGGCAGGCGGCGAAACGGCGCTGGAAAGGATGAAAGCGGCGCTGCGAGCGGAGCATATTGTCTAGGCGGTTGCGTTCAGGCCGAACCGGCATGGCTGTTGCGCCCTTCGCTTGACAACGATCCACCTTTGTTCTTTATTTGTTCCAACCTATCAGCAACTGCGGATGTGCGGTCGGGATGGAAACGACAGCCACCATCCTGCATGCCGATCTCGACGCTTTCTACGCCTCGGTCGAGCAGTTGCTCGATCCGTCGCTGCGCGGCAAGCCGATCGCGGTGGGCGGCGGTGTCGTGCTCGCCGCTTCCTACGAGGCCCGCGCCTTCGGCGTGCGCGGCGGCATGCCCGGGCGCAAGGCGCGCGAACTCTGCCCGCATCTGATCTTCGTCGGTGGCAATTTCAGCCATTACCAGCGGCTAGGCGACGCGGCGATCAAGGTGCTCGACGATTTTACGCCATTGGTCGAGCGCATCTCCATCGACGAGGCCTTTGCCGACGTTGCCGGCTGCACGCATCTGTTCGGCTCCCCACAGGAGATCGCCACGACGATCCGCAGCCGGGTACGCGCCGAACTCGGCCTGCCGATCTCGATCGGCGTCGCCCGCACCAAGCATCTGGCCAAGATCGCCTCGCAGGTGGCAAAACCCGATGGGCTGGTGGTCGTCGAACCCGGCAGCGAGCTCGCTTTCCTGCACGACCTGCCGGTCGGGCTGATGTGGGGCGTCGGCTCGGCGACCAAAGCGCGGCTGGCGGAAATCGGCGTCGAGACCATCGGCCAGCTGGCCAGGACGCGCAGCGGCGCGCTGACGCGGCTGCTCGGCCCCGCCGCCGGCGAAAAGCTCGCCGCGCTGTCATAGAA